>JAFGPX010000145.1 GCA_016935975.1 Deltaproteobacteria bacterium | reverse complement strand
CTTCTCACGGCGTCGGCGGCCTCGACCTCGGAATCCGCCGAGGCGATGTCCGGATTGTTCTTGAGCGCGATGGCCACACACTCGTCGAGCGTCAGCGCTTCCGCGTGCGCCGAAGCGGGCGCGGCAAGCGCGAGGCTGAGGCAGAGGGAGGGGATGCGGGCAATTCTCATTTCTTGCGTACTCCGGGCTTGAGCTTGCTGCTGACGCCGTGGAAGAAGAACTCGGTGAGGATGGGCGCGTAGTTGACGAAGCTGCCTTGCTGCAGGTTGTCGCGCATCTCGTGGAGCAGGCCGAAGGCCATGCCGAAGAGCAGGCGGGCGATGATCTTGGGATCGTTGCCGCCGATGTCCTCGGGCCTGGCGTTGCGGTGGAACCACTCGGCCAGGACGGCGATGCGCCGCTCGAAGTTGGTGTGGAAGGTCTTGCCGTGGCCATCCGGGCCGCACAGGCCGCCGCCGGAGTCCTCGCCGAACAAGGTGACGAAGACGTTCTTGCGCTTCTCGACCAACTCGAGGTGGCGATGCAGGACCAGCTCGAAACGCTGGTGAAAAGTGAGTCCGGCCGGCACCGCCTGGTCGAAGACCTGGACGTACTCCTCGGTCAGGAGGTTCGACATGGCGTCGACGATCTCCTGTTTGCTCTTGAAATACGTGTACAGCGAGGCCGCCGTGTAGCCCGCCTCGCGGGCGATGTCTTGCACGGTGGTGCCGTGCAGGCCCGTGCGCGCGAATGCCCGGATCGCCGCGTCCAAGATGTCGGTACGCGCGTGCGCGATCACCCTTTCCCGTCTTTCTCCAGCCTTCATGTTCGTCGTCCCGAATCGTGGTTATCCGAAATCGAATGGTCATTCAGTGTGACGAACGGATATTCGGTAGTCAATGAGCAATTTCGAGATGGCCCGGCAGGCGCGCTTTCCATGCCCGCGGTCCGATGCGGGCTTTGAGGCTATCGGCAGCCACGCGAGCCTCTTGAAGCGCACCGTGCAAATGATTAGTCTCCCGAGATGCTGCTCGATACTCCGCTGCGTGAAGCCCTGACCTTCGACGATGTTCTGCTCGTTCCGGCCGAGAGCGAGGTGGTGCCCAAGGACGTGGATGTTCGCTCCTACCTGACGGCGAGCATCAGCCTGGCCATTCCCATTCTGTCCTCGGCCATGGACACCGTGACCGAGGCGCCCACCGCCATCTGCATGGCGCGCGAGGGAGGGCTCGGCGTGATCCACAAGAACATGACCGTCGACGAGCAGGCGCTCGAGGTCACCAAGGTGAAGAAGGCCGAGACCGGGGTGGTCATCGACCCCGTCACCATCGATCCGGATCAGAAGCTCTTTGCGGCGCTGGAGCTCATGCGCCGGCACGACATCTCCGGTTTGCCGGTGGTTGGCCGCGACGGCAAGCCCGTCGGGATTCTCACCAACCGCGACGTGCGCTTCGAGCGCAACCTGGACCAACCGGTGCGCGACGTGATGACCACCAACCTCATCACCGCGCACGAGGGCATGAGCCTGGAGGGCAGCAAGGAGCTTCTGCACAAGAACCGCATCGAGAAGCTGCTGGTGGTCGACGGTAGTGGCCGGCTGCGCGGTCTCATCACCATCAAGGACATCGAGAAGGCGCAGCAGCACCCGTATGCGGCCAAGGACGAGTTCGGCCGCTTGCGGGTCGGCGCGGCCGTAGGCACCGGCGTCGACATGATGGCGCGCGTTTCCGCCTTGCTGCACGCGGGCACCGACGTGGTCTGCGTGGACACGGCGCACGGGCACTCCAGGGCCGTGGTGGACGGCGTGGCCGAGATCCGCAAGAGCTTCCCCAAGGCCCAGATCATCGCGGGCAACGTGGCCACGGCCGAGGCCGCACTCGCCCTGGCCAAGGCGGGCGCCGACGCGGTCAAGGTCGGCATGGGGCCGGGCTCGATCTGCACCACCCGGGTTGTGGCGGGCATCGGCGTGCCGCAGGTGACTGCGGTGTCCGACTGCGCCAAGGCTCTGGCCAAGACCGACGTGCGCATCGTGTCGGACGGCGGCATCAAGTACTCGGGCGACGTGGTCAAGGCCATCGCGGCCGGGGCGCACACCGTGATGATCGGCGGCCTGTTCGCCGGCACCGACGAGGCGCCGGGCGAGATCATCTTGTATCAAGGCCGCAGCTACAAGCTCTACCGGGGCATGGGCTCGGTGGGCGCCATGCGCGCCGGCAGCAAGGATCGCTACTTCCAGACCGAGGTGTCCACCGAGGCCAAGCTGGTGCCCGAGGGCATCGAGGGCCGGGTGCCCTACCGCGGCAGCCTGTCGCAATCGCTCTACCAGCTCATCGGGGGCCTGCGCTCGGGCATGGGCTACTGCGGCTGCAGGAACCTGGACGAGATGCGCACCAAGACCCGCTTCATCAAGATCACCTCGTCGGGCCTGCGCGAATCGCACGTGCACGACGTCATCATCACCAAGGAGGCCCCCAACTACCGCGTCGAGCAGTAGGCCGCTTCGTGCCTCGCCCCGCAACGCGGGGAGAGGCGGCCGAGCAAAGCTCGGCGGTGAGGGGAGCTGCCCCTCGCCCTCGCGGAACGGGGTCAAAGAGAGGCACCAGACCAAATGGCCGCCAAGCAGGTCGTCCTCATCCTCGATTTTGGATCCCAGTACACGCAGCTCATCGCGCGCCGGGTGCGCGAGCAGAACGTGTACTCCGAGATCCACCCGTTCGACCTGCCCGTGGAACGGATCCGCGCCATGCGGCCGGCGGGCATCATTCTCTCCGGCGGGCCGTCCTCGGTCTACGACGAAGGCGCGCCGCGCATCACGGCCGAGATCTTCGGCGCGGGCGTCCCCATCCTCGGGATCTGCTACGGCGTGCAACTGACGAGCCTCCTGCTCGGCGGCGGGGTGGTCTCGGCCGCGCGCCGCGAGTATGGCCGCGCGACCGTGCGTCTAGAGCGGGCGTCCGAGCTGTTCCATGGCTTCGCCGTGGGCGAGGACGTCGCGGTGTGGATGAGCCATGGCGATCGCGTCGAGAGCTTGCCCGAGGGCTTCGCGGGTGTCTGTACCAGCTCGAGTTGTCCTTTCGCCGCGCTGGAGTCGCCCGCGCGCGGATTCTGGGGCGTGCAGTTCCACCCCGAGGTGGCGCACACGCCGCGCGGCAAGGAGATCCTGGGCAACTTCCTCTTCCGCATCTGCAAGTGCGAGCCGAGTTGGACGATGGCCAGCTTCGTCGACGAGGCGGTGGCGCAGGTCAAGCGGCAGGCGCCGAGCGGGCGGGTGATCTGCGGTCTATCGGGCGGGGTCGATTCGTCCGTGGCCGCACAGCTGGTGCACCGCGCGGTGGGCGACCGGCTGGCGTGCATCTTCGTGGACAACGGGCTTTTGCGCGCGCGCGAGGCCGTGCAGGTCGAGGCGCTGTTTCGCGGCACGTTCAAAATGAACCTGGTGGTGGTGGACGCCGCCGACCGCTTCCTGTCCAAGCTGGCCGCCGTCGACGATCCCGAGCGCAAGCGCAAGATCATCGGCCGCGAGTTCATCGAGGTGTTCGAGGAGGAGGCGCGAAGGCTCGGCGGCGCGGACTTCCTGGTGCAGGGCACGCTCTATCCCGACGTGATCGAGTCGGTGTCGGCCAAGGGGCCCTCGGCGACCATCAAGTCGCACCACAACGTGGGCGGCTTGCCCGAGAAGATGCAGCTTCGGCTCATCGAGCCCTTGCGCGAGCTGTTCAAGGACGAGGTGCGCGCGCTCGGCGCCGAGCTGGGCCTGCCCCACGACGTGCTGTGGCGGCAGCCGTTCCCGGGGCCCGGCCTGGCCGTGCGCGTGCTGGGGCCGGTGAGCAAGGCGGCCTGCGATCTCCTGCGCAAGGCCGACCTCATCATCGACGAGGAGATCCGGGCCGCGGGGCTTTCCGAGAGCATCTGGCAATCGTTCGGCGTGCTTCTGCCCGTGCGCTCGGTGGGCGTGATGGGCGACGAGCGCACCTACGCCAACGTGCTGGCCATCCGCGCCGTGCACTCGCGCGACGGCATGACCGCGGACTGGGTGCCGCTGCCGCACGATCTTCTGGCGACGATCTCCTCCCGCATCGTCAACGAGGTGCGCGGCATCAACCGCGTCGTGTACGACATCTCGTCCAAACCGCCGGCGACCATCGAATGGGAGTGATCCGGCCAGCCCCGCTCGCCTTGCTGTTCCTGGCTTTCTCGGCGCAGGCCGAGGAGTCGCACGCCTTTCGCCAAGCGCTGGGCGACGCGGAAATCGACTGGAGCGCGGGGACCGTGAGGGCCCGGGCCGGCGCGGCGGGCGACATCCGCATGCCGGGCCCGAACGCGGCCCGGCCCGGGGCCGAGCGCCGGGCGCGGGCCGCCGCGAAGGAGAAGCTGCGCGCGGCCTTGCGCGACCTGGGGCGGGGCGCGAGGCTCGACGTCGAGTCCGCGCTCGCGCGGGCGAGCCTCTCGCGCATCGAATACCAGTCGAACGGCGGGGTGGTGCTATGGCTCGTTGCCCGCTTCTCGGATCTGGCGCCGGCCAAGGCGGCCGCGGTTTCGCTTCGGGTAGCGAGCATGCCATTCTCCTTGGCGCCGACCGTCGTGGCGGGGGGCAAGACGGCCAGGCTCGGCATGGCCACCTATCGCCCGGCGGCTTCTTGCCCCAAGGACGCGGTCGCCGCGCGCCGGGACGGCCAGGGCCGGCTGGCGCTTCCCGAGAGGGACGCGCGGCTCGTCGATTCTCTCGCCGGAGCGGCGGTTGTGATCTACCTTGATAGGCCGCAGCCATGACGAGACTGGCGATTTTCGGCGCAGGGCTCAGTCTGCTACTCGCCGCCGGGGCGCAGGCCCAGCCCGCAGACCAGGCGCAGAACGTGGTGCGCGCCGAGGCCCCCATCGTGGCCGGCAACGCGGTCAGTGCCAAGAAGCTCGCCCTGGCCAGCGCTTTTCGCCAGGCTGTCGAGGAGGCCTTCGCCGAGATCGTCAAGGCCGGGCCCCTGCCGTCGCCGGCGCCGCCGGCCGTGCTCCAGCTGAAGGCTTCGCTGGCCAGCGCGGCCCAGCGTTTCGTGCGCAGCTACCGGCTGCTCGATCAACAGACCGAAGGCGGGATGCTCAAGGTGATGGTCGAGATCGACGTGGATGAGGCTTCCCTGCGGCGAGAGATCGAGCGCGCCAGCGGCACGGCGCCATCCCAGGTGCTGCCGGCCACGCGACAGCCGGTGACCGCCATCCTGGTGGCTGGCGCGGCGCCCGCCTCCTCGTTGACCGTGGCCGCGCTCGCCGCCCTGGGCCTGCGCGCGCAAGCGGCTCCGGCCGGCGCGGAAGCGCAGCTCGCGGTCAGCGCGGCCCGGCAGAACGTCAATGCTCTGTCCGTCGCGGCCAAGAGCGCGGCCGAAGACCGGGTGCGAGGCACCTCGCGGATCCCGGTCAAGTGCGGCATCACTTGGCGCCTGTTCGGGGCCGGACCGCAGGCGATGCGCGGGCCAGCGGTGGTGCGCACCAACGAGGACTACGGCTTTGCCGGCGACGAGCCGGCCGCCCGCCAGGCCTGCTTCGAGAGCGCCGCGGCCGCCGTGGCGCGCGAGGTGGCCACGACCTTGCGCAGCCCGATCGTGAGCGCGCAGTACGTGACGTTGAAGCTCGATATCGGCGACGTGGGCGTCATTCCCGCCCTGTTGCATGCCCTCAAGCGCATGGGCTCGGTGAGCGGGCGCGAGGTCAGGAGCGTGACGGCCAACGCGGCCGAGATCCGCGTATTCACGCGCATCGGCGGCCCCGCGCTCGCGCAGGCGATCGGCCGCGAGGTGGGCGGCAGGCTCTTCATCGAGCCCGTGCAGAGCGCGCTCGATCTGGTCGTGCTGAAGGTGCGCCGGGCAGATGCCACGGCGCCGCCGGCAGAGGAGAATCCTTGAGATGCAAAAGGCCCTGGTCGTCGTCTTCGTAGCGCTGAGCTTCTGTCTCGGCTGCGCCGCCATGGATCTCGAAGCCGCGGGCACCCTGACCGTGGAGTGCAACGTGCCCGAGGCCGGCGTGTTGCTCGACGACGAGGTGGTCGGCCGCGCCAGCGACCTCGAAAAGGCCGGCAAGAGCCTGCGCCCCGGCTTCTACCGGGTCGAGCTGCAGCATCCCGACTACTACTCGCACTTCGCCGAGATCTATGTCCCCGAGGGCGGGGCCACGACGGTGAAGGCGGAACTGCACCCGCGGCTCGACTAGGGGAGGGGGGCGTCGAGTTGCGGGCAGTCGAGACTCGACCGACCCAGCGTGGGGGGCAAGGGGATACCCCTCACCCTAACCCTCTCCCCGCTGCGCGGGGCGAGGGGATCGGATCACTCGCCGCTGCGCGGGGCGAGGGGATCGGATCACTCCCCGCTGCGCGGGGCGAGGGGATCGGATCACTCGCCGCTGCGCGGGGCGAGGGGACCCCACTCTCCGCCTCGCCCCGCTTGCGGGGAGAGGCAGCTGCGCCGTAGGCGCAGCGGTGAGGGGAAAGCGCCGTGCACCAAGACGAACCAGCCGTGACGAAGAAGCTCCTGGGCGCGCTACGGCTCAAGCGGGCCGTGGCCCTGGTCTGGCGGAGCGCGCCCGGTCACACCGCGGCGGGGCTCTGCCTCATGGTCTTGCAGGGCGCGTTTCCCCTGGCGTCGCTCTACCTGCTCAAGCTCGTCATCGACGCGATCACGGCGGCCGCGCGGCTGCCGAGCCCCACCTCGGGCTTCCCCCAAGTCGCGGTTCTGCTTGGCCTCCTCGGATCGGTGATGCTGGCCAGCGCCGTCTGTCGCGCCCTGGCCGGCTACGTCGGCGAGGCGCAGTCGCAGAAGGCCACCGACCACGTCTCCGACCTGCTGCACGCGAAATCCATCGAAGTGGATCTCGCGTACTACGAGAACGCGAAGTACTACGACACGCTCCACCAGGCGCAGAAAGAGGCGTCCTACCGGCCGGCGCGCGTGGTTTCCGGCTTGGCGCAAGCGGGCCTGGGCGCCCTCTCGCTCGCGGGCATGGCGGGCTTGCTCTTCTCGTTCCACTGGTCGGTCGCGGTGGTGCTCTTCCTCGCGTCGATTCCCGGCACCCTGGTGCGGCTCAAGTACTCGAACAAGCTCTTCCGCTGGTATCGCTGGCGCACCGGCGACGAGCGGCGCGCTTGGTACTTGAACTCGCTCCTCACGACGGCGGAGCACGCCAAGGAGCTGCGGCTGTTCGATCTGGGGGACCTTCTGCGCGGGCGCTTTCGCGACCTGCGCGCCAAGCTGCGCGCGGGCCGCCTGGAGATCGCCGCCGGACGCACCGTCGCCGAAACCCTGGCCCAGACCGGCGCCACGCTTGCCGTGTTCGGCTCCTACGCGTTCATCGCCTACCGGGCCATCCAGGGCGCCATCACCCTGGGCGATCTGGTCATGTACTTCCAGGCCTTCCAGCGCGGCATGAGCGTGCTGCAGGATTTCTTGGGCAGCCTGGCCACGCTCTACGAGGACAACCTGTTTCTCGCGAATCTCTACGAGTTCCTCGACCTCCGTCCCCAGGTGGCCGAGCCGGAGAAGCCCGCGCCCTTCCCGCGGCCTCTTCGGCAAGGGATCGCCATCGACCACCTCACCTTCCACTATCCGGGCGGCAGCCGCCCGGTGCTCGACGACGTCTCGCTGACCCTGCGGCCGGGCGAGCACGTCGCTCTCGTGGGCGAGAACGGCTCGGGCAAGACCACGCTGGTCAAGCTGCTGTGTCGGCTCTACGACCCCACGAGCGGTACCATCGCGATCGACGGCCGGGACCTGCGCGAATTCGCGACCTCGGATCTGCGCCGGGCCATCAGCGTGGTCTTCCAGGACTTCGCCCGCTACCAGCTCACCGCGCGCGAGAACATCGGGTTCGGCGACAGCCGCGGGGCGCCCGGCGAGGCGCGCATCACGACCGCGGCCGAGCGCTCGGGCGCCCACCCGATCATCGCGGCGCTGCCCAAGGGCTACGACACCTTCCTCGGCAAGTGGTTCGAGGACGGCGAGGAGCTGTCCATCGGCGAATGGCAGAAGGTGGCGCTGGCGCGGGCCTTCCTGCGCGAGGCGCCCATCATCGTGCTCGACGAGCCGACGAGCGCGCTCGACGCCAAGGCCGAATTCGACTTCTACGAAAAGTTCCGCACCGTGGCCCAGGGCAAGAGCGCCGTGCTCATCAGCCACCGTTTCTCGACGGTGCGCATGGCGGATCGCATCTACGTGCTCGACAAAGGCCGCATCATCGAAAGCGGCACGCACGACGAGCTTTTGCGCAAGCAGGGGCACTACGCCGAGCTGTTCGGGACACAGGCGCGGTACTACGTCTGATCGAGACAGAGCCGATCCTTGCGCGCCAGGCGCCACAAGGCTCGGGCCGCGTCGCTCGGGCGATCTTGCAGGGCCAAGCTGAAGGCGCCGCGCACCAGGGTGGGGCGTTGCCGGTAGAGACGGGCCGGGTGTCGGCGAAGCCAGGCCTCGATGTAGCGCTGGCGCAGCAGGGAAGGGGCGAGGGCGCGCCAGACTTCGTCTGGCACGGGTGTGCCGAACAAGCCGCGCGTCCAGTGCAGCATGGCCCACGCGGCCGTGCGCAGGCCGATACGGTCCAGGACCTCGACGACCGAGTCCCAGGGAATCTGCGCCTTGCGTAGCCAGCGGTCGAGATCCACGGCGCTGATGAGCCGGCCGGTGACGTGATCGGTGATTGCCGGGTGGACGAGCATCAGGACGGTGAGGTGCGTGTCGTTCGGGCCCCACAGATCGCCGCGCCGGACGCGGGTCGCGAGGATCTCCGCCGTCGTGTCCCGCCGCATGCGTCCCGGACGCAGCCACGTCCAGTGCAGGTCGATGCCGACGCCGTGTCGCTCGATCCAGACCTCGTGCGTGTCCGAGTGGCTAGCCAGCGTGACGGAGAACCCGCGATCCTCGAACGACCTCGCGACCTCGCGCACGTCGGCGGGGGCGACCAGCACGTCGATGTCCGCCGAGGGCCGCAGATACGGCTTCGCGTAGAGCATGTGTCGCACGAGCGCGCCCTTGAATACCACCGCTTCCACGCCGTGCTCGTCGAGGAGCGAGCCGACTTCGCGCATGACGTGGTCCTGACGAATGACCTTGACCGCGGTCGTGAGTCTGCGCAAGCCCAGGCGATCGGTGAGTGGCTTCGGCAACCTTCTGTCGAGGCCCCCTGTCAGCATCGCGTGCAGCAAGAGTTGGTCGACGAGGTCGCTGGCCAGCGCGCGTTCCACCTGCTCGGCCTGCTGCCGACAGAGCCACGCCATCGCGTCGTCATGGTTCGCTTCCCCACGCCCTTGCGCTACGAAATCGAGAACGATCCGGCGAGCTTCGTCGGGTTTGCATCCCTCAACGGGCTCAGCCGAGGCAGGGTGATCTGGCGGTTTCGCCATTCCTCTGCCACAGCATAGGCGGTCGTCGTCGACAGCGAAAGCAGAGACGCATCCAATCTTCCTGCCGACAGCAGCAGGCCACTCTGCTAACATCGGATCCTTAATGGTTGCCCTTTTCGGCAAAGGGCGGACGGCGCTCCGCCTGAACCTATCCGACCTGCTGCTAGCAGCAGTCTGTCTCGCGGTCGCATGGCTTGTACGCGTCGGGCTGTGGCTCTTGCCTTTTCGCTACCTTCTCGCGGCGGTCACCGCGGCACGTCCGCTGGGGCGGCCAAGCCGAAGGGTTCAGGTGAGCCGAATTGCGTGGGCCGTTCGACTTGCCTGTCGATACGTGCCGGGGCCCACGTGCTTGGTACGGGCCCTAGCGGGCCGGAGTGTGTTGAGCCTGCATGGCCACCCAAGTGGTATCCGCATTGGCGTGAGTCTGGACGGGCGCCAACTGGAAGCGCATGCCTGGTTGGAAAGTGAGGGGCAGGTGCTGATCGGCGGCTCCGACGCCCATGCGCGCTACCGGCCATTTGCGGAGCTGTCAGGGAGGCGGACGTGATGGCCGCGACGAAGCCCTCGGAGGCGTCTCTGGTGGAGATCTCGGAGGATGTGCTTTGTCAGGAGCTGGAGGGCGAGGCCGTGCTGCTCAACCTCAAGTCCGGCATCTATTTGGGGCTCGATCCGGTGGGCACTCGCGTCTGGCAGCTTCTGCAGGAACACAAAAACCTGGGCAAGGTCGTGGACGCCATGCTCAGGGAGTACGACGTAGCGGCGGACCGCTGCGCGCGGGATGTGTTCGACCTCGTTGCGCAGATGGAAGCGCAGGGGCTGCTCCGTCTGGGCTAACGCGGAATCGCGGTGAGCGGCATCGTCGGCATTTGGCACGAAGACGGCGAACCGGTGGACGGTGCGTTGCTCATCCGGCTCACGGCGTACATGGACTATCGCGGGCCGGATGGGCGGCAGACATGGTCGGACGGTAGCGTCGGGTTCGGACACACTCTGCTGCGGACGACCTGGGAGGCCGAGCGCGAAGTCCAGCCCTGCACATTGGACGGTCGCGTCTGGATCCTCGCTGACGCGCGGATCGACGCCCGCGCGGAGCTGACTCAAGAGTTGGCCGCCAGTGGGCATCCGTGCGACGACCGGACCACAGACCCGGAGATCATCCTACTCGCCTACCACACGTGGGGGACGGACTGTGTTCACCATCTCATCGGCGATTTCGTCTTTGCGATATGGAATGGCTGGAAACGCGAGCTTCTTTGCGTGCGCGACCATTTCGGCATCAAGCCCTTCTACTACGCAGAGTTCGAGCATGGCCTCGTCTTCGGCAACACGCTTCACGGCCTGAAGCTGCACCCACGAGTCTCGGACGAGCTCGACGACCTCGCCATCGCCGATTTCCTGTACTACGGGCTGAACCAGGATGTGGCGACTACTAGCTTCGCCGCGATTCGACGCCTACCGCCGGCACACAGGCTGGTCGCTTCGAGTGAAGGGATTCGCGTTAACCGCTATTGGCGGCTGCCGCTAGACGACCTTGTTCGCTACCGGGAGGAAGCGGACTATGCGGAGCACTTCCTCGAGCTGCTGCGGGCTGCGGTTTCGGATCGGCTACGCACGAACCGCCTCGGTATCTTCATGAGCGGTGGTCTGGATTCGCCGGGCCTGGCGGCGATGGCGCGCAGACTGTTCGACGAGCGGGGAGGCGATGGCGATGTGCGGGCCTACACCACGGTCTTCGACCGTCTCATCCCAGACGAGGAGCGGTACTACACCGGGCTGGCGGCCGCGGCGCTGCGTATTCCGGTCGAGTTCATCGCGGCTGACGACTACGAACCCTTCGCGCGTGCGGGCGACACGGCACGCGCGGGCACCGAGCCGGTCGCCGATGCCTTCCATGGGCAGAGGCTGGAGGCCCTGGAGCATGTTGCGGCGCACGCGCGCGTGCTTTTCTACGGCGAGGGGCCCGACAATGCGCTTTCCCACTACTGGCCTGCGCATATCCGAAGCCTGATCGCACAGGGGCGATACCTCGAGTGGGTGGCTGACCTAGTCCGGTACTGCCTGCGCAATCGTCGTGTGCCCTTCCTCTCGAATCTCCCGGATCGCGTACGACGACAGCTGGGGCCGACATGGCAACCCACGGCGTTTGCCCGGCGAGAAATGCAGCCCGGCCTCCTCGCGCGCGTGATCGAGGCGGGCGGGTGGGAGCAGCGCACGTTCGGTGGCATTCCCACGCATCCGGTGCGTCCGCGTGGATATCGCAGCATGTGGGCCCCGCACTGGCAGAGCCTTTTCGAATGCATGGACCCGGGCGCCACGGTCGTGCCGGTGGAATGGAGGCACCCCTACCTGGACATTCGTCTTGTCCGCTATTTGTTGTCCGTACCAGCGGTCACTTGTGCTCTCGACAAGCGTATCCTGCGCTCGGCCTTCCAAGCCATGCTGCCTGAACCGCTTCTGCTTCGGCGCAAGACTCCGTTGGTCGCCGATCCTTTCCGGGCATGGTGCAACCGCGGGAAAACCCTGGAATTTCCGTCTCATCCCGGGCTTGGTCGCTACCTGCGGGCCACGGGAAGCTTACGGCTGGGAGCAACCGATGCGGCCGAGTCGTACTTCCAGGTCCGCGCCATTGGCCTCAACTTCTTCTTGAATCACACGACTACAAGCAGCAAGAATAGGGCCGAGGAGACACAGAGTGGACAAGCCCGAGACGACTAGGCCCGAGAAGGTGCTGCCATACGCCAAGCCCCGGCTCCATGTCTATGGCGATGTCCGGGACATAACGCTCGCAGTTGGCAGCAGCACTCAGAAGAACGACGGCGGCCACGGCAATGACAAGACGGCCTAGTCTTGTTGTCGCTTTCGCAGGCCTACAGCGTACGCCGGGAAGTGCCACAAGTGGCAGTTGGCTTCTGCCCACAGTGACATGGTCGTGCCCCCCGTTCTCTATGGTTGCGGGATCCGTTCGAATCTCCCTCTTCTAGGCCTCGCCGAAGGGGGCACCCAGGCGGCCACCATCGACGTGGAGTTTCGCCCGGACGTGCCGTATTCGGCCGTGGCGGAGCCGCCCGTCCACGCGAGCCCCCAACTCACCGTGAGGCGCACCGGCGTTGGCTATCACTTCGCGTATCGGGATGGGACAGAGTTCGTTGTGACCGGGGATGGAAGCAGGGTGATGGCTTCGACGCCGGCGGGGGCCAGCCACGAGGACACCTGCACCTATCTCGTGGGACCGGTGTTCGGATTCCTCCTGCGTCTGCGTGGCGCCGTGTGCCTGCACGCGAGCGTCGCGGTCGTTGGCGGTCGGGCCGTGGTTGTCTGTGGTGCGGCCGGCTCGGGAAAGTCCAGTATCGCTGCCGCGTTCGCCTGCTCGGGCTATCCGGTCATGGCCGACGATGTGGCCGTGCTCGACGATCGAGGGGACGCGCTGGAGATAGTGCCGGGGTACCCGCGCATCAATCTGTGGCCCGATATGGCGCAAGTGCTGTGCGGCTCGAGCGAGGCGCTTCCCGCCATCACACCCAACTGGCAGAAACGCTATTTGCCCCTGCATGCCAGCGGAACCGGTGCGCGCTTTCATGCCGAACCTGCTGGCCTCGCGGTCGTGTATGTGCTTGCCGAGCGGATTCCAGGGGAGGCACCCAGCATCCGCGGCCTTGGCCAGAGAGAGGCTCTCCTGGTTCTCCTGGCCAACAGCTACACCTCGTATCTCCTCGACCAAGGGATGCGTGCCCGGGAATTTGGCGTGCTCGGTCGGCTCGTGCGCACCGTTCCCGTGCGCCAAGTATCTCTCCCGGAGGATCTGTCGGCCGCGCCGGCCTTGTGCGAGACTCTTGTCGCTGATATCGCAGGAGTCGGAGGAAGCTCGTGACCTACTCGCTTGCGGCCTATGGTCAGATGCTCGCCGATCACGTTCGTATGGAGGCATACCACGAAGCCCTCAGACGGACGGTGTGGCCGGGATGCGTGGTGGTCGATCTCGGCGCCGGGCAGGGAATCATGTCGTTCATCGCTCTGCAACTCGGCGCTCGTCTGGTGCACGCCATCGACCCCAGCCCGATACTCGAGCTGGCGCGTTTGATCGCACGGGACAACGGTTTCGCCGATCGCATCCAGTTTCATTCGCAGGTGTCCACCGAAGTCACGCTGTCCGAGCGAGCTGACGTCGTGGTGGCCGATCTGCGTGGCCGTTTGCCGGCGTTCGATGGGAACTTCAGAAGTATGGCGGACGCACGGAAGCGGCTGCTCAAGCCCATGGGTACGTTGATACCGCAACGGGACCGCCTGCGGCTGGCACTCGCAGAGGCGCCCGACAGGTATGAAGAAATCATAGGGAGGTGGACCTACCCAGGGCTTGACCTGAGAGCTGCCCATCGGTCGATCGTCAACGACATGACGAACCAGGCTGTGACGGCTAGCCAACTGCTGACCGAGTCCGCACAATGGGCCGTCGTGGACTATCTGACGATCGGCGCGGGAGCGCTCGCGGGAACGGCCAGGCTGACGGCGAACCGCACGGGGGTCGCGCACGGATTGTCTCTCTGGTTCGAAGCGGAGTTGGTGGACGGTGTCGGTTTCTCGACCGGTCCCAGCCATCCAAAGACGATCTGCGGACACCCCTTCCTCCCGCTGATAGCTCCTGTGCCTGTAAGGCATGGTGATGTCGCCGACATCGAGCTGCGTGCCGATCCTGTGGGAGACGACTATGTCTGGTCCTGGAATACCCGTGTGGTGTCGCCCGATGGCACCGTAGGCGCTGACTTTCGCCAGAGCACCTTTTTCGCCGCGCCGCTGTCCGCTGGCCTGCTGCGCAGGCGAGCCGACACCCATCGCCCGCGACTTGGCCACCAGGGCACGGTGGACCGGGCCATCCTGGATCGGTTCAGTGGAGGTCGGACCCTGCGCGAGATTGCTGCCGAGATTGCCGAGCATTTCCCCGATGATTTTGCCGATTGGCAATCGGCTTTCGAACGCGTGGCATCGCTTTCGGCGAAGTACGACGAGTAGCGCAAGGTCATGTTGCGGTGACTCGCCTGGGGGGCATTACTCCGAACCCCAGCGCCGTCGCGTTCGCGCGCACGCGCTCGTCGGCGGAAACCACGTCCAGATCGGGCAGGACCTCGGCCAGGATCTGCAGGGTGGCGAGGTGGATGGCGTCGAGGGTGCGGACTGGCTCGACGGGGAGATCCTCGCCCGTGCGGGCCAGCACCTCTTCGTTCACGGGCACGATCTCGGCCCCGCTCTCGAACTCCGAAACCCGGCGGCGGGCAGCTTGCGCCCCGGCCGCGTCCAGTCTTCCCGCGGACCGCGCGCGACGGATGGCTCGACTTGCCCTCGCGGTCGGCGTCGAGGAGCTGCTGTGCGGTGCCCTGCTTGAGTAGCCGCGGGAGCGCGGATTTCCAGCGTGCCCGGCCCACCGGTGGATTTTGCCTCACCAACCCGCGCTCCACGAGGCGTCCGCGCAGGACAGCCTCGCGCGGCAGGCTCGCCCGGCTGTCCCGACCGGGCTGGCGCAGCTAGGTGACAACCCGGCTGCGGTCGGTTGCTCGGATGACGTCGCCGCGCGCGACGTCGCGCAGACAAGAGCTGAGGTGGAGCTTGAGGTCGCGGATGCCCACGGCTTTGATGCCACGAATGTGGTTCCTGGGAAGTGCATGGTCAAGGCGGTCCACGCGAGACTACTTCCTCCGAGTTACGTAGCTGCTCAGCTCACGAGCGAGATCGGCCTTGACCTTTTCCCAAGTGGTGGCGTTGAGCATTTGCGGCATCTTGGTCTTCTCGGCGTCGGCGAAATGGCCGAGCGCCCGCTGGGCGACCTTGGGATCGAGTTGGGGTGACTTCTTGACGAGGGCGCGGAACATTTCGGCCAACGACATCTCGCGTGCGAGCAGGATGGCATGAATGTCCACGTAGTCTCGCTTCTCGGCGCGTTGTACGACCGCCACCAGCTTCATGGCTGCGATGTCTGGCAGGGAAGCGATCTGCGCCCCACCCATCGAAACCAGTGGAGCCACGAGCGGATATCGATATCGGAACACACTGAACTTCACGTCGTCGACGAAGCCAAGGAAGGTCCCCTCCTCATTCCGGGTCACCTGGACGTGGAGTCTCGTACTCTCGAGCTGTTGCAGGAGTTGGCCCGGATTGACGGTGGCGGGCGTGAACCAGTCGAAGTCATCCGAGCGTCGATGGCCCAGGTGCAGGCCAGCCGCAGCACCGCCGGCCAGGTACGCTTCCCATGACCGCACCGGGACGGTCGACGCCTTGAGGACCCTGCGTTGCGCCGCGGTAAGCACCTCGGGATGAAGCCCGCGTGCCTTCACCGCTCCTCCCACATGCGGGCGTAGGCGTCGCCGGCCTGCCAGCGGGTGGTGGCGCGCCGCGACACCCAGCGCGTCATCTGCGCACGCGTCAGCCCTCTGCCTTTGCGCTCGATGATCCAGCGGCGGATGCCGTCGTCGTCCAGGCGGCGCCGAAGCCAGTTGACCTGCCGCCCGTTTCCGTTCGTGAGCACCAGCAACACGACGTGATCGACATGCTTGGCGAGGCTGATGTCCTCGATGCGGTTCTGCCAGAAGAGCGGCCGGAGCAACTCGGGAAGCGTGCCCTGCCAGCGAGCCGCCGCAGCCCGACGCCCGATTGCGCGCCGGCGCGCCTGGCTCAGACTGCGGGCGCGGCTAGGCCCGCCCTGCAGGCCGCCGAGTCGGCCGAGCGCAACTGCGTTTGCATTCTTCACGAGACTACCCTAGCACATAATTGACCGGTCAAGCATAGATGATGCTTGGCACGATCGTCTATGCAGTCGCTCCCACAACCCGCGCAGGGACCATCTCAACCTCGATGGCGGAAGGGGGCTTGACCGAATCGAACTTCGGCGAGCAATGCGGCGGGCGCCCCTCATCCCAACCTTCTCCCCGCAAGCGGGGAGAAGGGGACGGAGGCTCACGGTTGACACTCCAACCATCCGGCGCAAGCATGCGGGCATGCATCGATTGCTGTGGGGACCCTGGGATGGTTCGCTTTTCCCTCGGCACCCGCCTCCCGCCCTGCCACCCCCGCGCTGCGCGCGGCCTCGCCATGCCCTCCCGCGATGGTCCGCGCCGAGCGAAGCTCGGCGGCTCCCCACGCGAGTGGCCCGCCTTCTTGCTCTCGGGCTCGCCTTCGCGGCGTGTGCTTGCACGAAGCAGGCGGCCAGCCAGGCGGCGTCGACCAAGACCGCGGCCAAGCCGGCGGCCGCGCCGAAGCCTGCTCCGGCGCCCGAGACCAAGCGCATCCGCCGGGCGCAGGTTGCGGGCTCGTGGTATCCGGGCGACGGGAAGCGCCTGGCCGCGGATCTCGATCGGATCTTCGCCGACACCAAGCCGCCCAAGCTCGACGGCAAGGTCATGGCGCTCATTTCGCCGCACGCGGGCTATCGGTTCTCGGGCAAGGCCGCGGCCACGGGATACGCGCTCGTGCGCGGGCAGGACGTCCGTCGCGTGATCGTTCTGGCCGTGCCCCACCGTTTTCCGCTACGCGGAGCATCGATTCCCGACGTCACGCACTTCGAGACGCCGCTCGGCCTGATTCCGCTCGACGCGGCGGCGGTGGCGCGCTTGCGGCGTTCGGCTCTGGTCGGCGCGGTCGAGCGGGCCGAAGACGAGGAGCACTCGCTGGAGATCCAGTTGCCGCTGCTCCAGCGCGTATTGCCGAGCTTCACCTTGGTGCCCATGCTCGTCGGCGATATGCGCGAGGCCGACTACGCCGAGCTGGCCTCGGTGCTGGCCGAGATCGTCGACGAGCAGACCCTGGTCGTGGCTTCGAGCGACTTCACCCACCGCGGGGACAACTACGGCTACGAGGTGCCTGCCGGCAAGGGCAGCGTCCAGGAGCGCCTGGCGCGCGTCGACGATGCCTCGGTCGAGCGGATCCTGAAGCTCGACCGGCGCGGTCTGCTCGCGCACGCGGAGAAGACGGGAACGACGATTTGCGGCCTGCGGCCGATTGGCCTGCTCTTGGAATTGCTCGGGAAGATCTCGGGCGTGCGCGGCCAGGTCACGAGTCGCTACACCTCGGGCGACGTGACCGGCGATTGGTCGAGCACCGTGAGCTACATCGATATCGCGTTCACCGGCAAATGGCCCCGGGCTTCGAGGCTGGAAGCCGCCCGGGCAGGGGGAGAGAAGATGTTTCCACTGAGCCAAGAGGAGAGGACAACGCTGCTTAAGCTGGCGCGCACGTCGCTGGAAATGTCCGTGCGCAAGGGCTCGTTCGACGCGGAGGTGAAGAAGGCGGTTCCCATCGTCCCGTCTCTCTCGCGCAAGGCCGGCGCCTTCGTGACCTTGAAGTGCAAGATGGGCGGGGACAGCCGGTGCCAGGCCCGCGGCGACGACCTGCGCGGGTGCATCGGCACGATCGAGCCGGTCGACTCCGTATATGACACCGTGGCCCGGCGGGCGGCCAGCGCGGCGCTGGAGGACTCGCGTTTTCCGCACACGGTCGGCGTGGCCGAGCTGCCCTTCGTCACCATCGAGATCTCGGTGCTGACCCCGCCTGTGCCCGTCAAGGGGCCCGAGGAGATCGTCATCGGCAAGCACGGCATCATCCTGGGCGTGGGCTGGAACAGCGCCACCTTCCTGCCGCAGGTGGCGCCCGAGCAGGGCTGGGATCGCGAGACGACGCTGCGCCACCTGGCGCGCAAGGCCGGCCTGCCCGCCGACGCGTGGAAGAAGGCCGAGTACAAGGTCTACGAGGCCATCGTCTTCGGAGAAGACGAGCATAGGTAGCCCATGCCCTCGCCCCGGCGCAGCCGGGGAGAGGGCGAGGGTGAGGGGACAAGGCCGGACGCGGAAGCCCCCCTCACCCGCCTCGCTGCGCTCGGCGACCTCTCCCCACTTCGTGGGGCGAGGTGATGATCCGGCGCTATACTTCGCTTCGTGAATCGGGACGGCAACAGTCCGGAACGACGCCGCTTCCTGCAGGCGCTGGGCGCGGGCGCATTCGCCGCCGCGGGGTGCAGCTCTTCCTGCGCCGGCAAGCAGCCGCAGCAAAGCGCGCCGGCGACCGGGCAGGCCACGTCGTCCGTGACCACGGCGGCGACCCGAACCGAGGCGGCGCGCGTGGTGGCCGCGGGCGGCAAGCCGCGCGTCGTGGTGGTCAAGGCGCGCCGGGCGTTGACCCAGGGCTATGACGCCGACCGCGGGGCGCTCGGGGCCATGCTCGAGGCCGGTCTTCTGGCGCTTGCCGGCGAGAAGGACGCGGCCCGGGCGCTCGCAAGCTACGTGCGCGCCGGCGAGCGCGTGGGGCTCAAGATCAACGGCCTGGCGGCGCGACAGGCGGCCACGCATTTCGAGCTGGTGGACGAGCTGTCCGCGCTGCTCGGCAAGGCGGACATCGAGCCGCGCCAACAGATCGTCTTCGATCGCTTCAAGCGCGACCTGACCGAGTCCGGGTTTGGCGCGAATCGGCGCGACGGCTACCGGTGCGTGGGCAACGACGAGGCCGGCCACGAGGAGGAGATCGCGCTCATGCCGTCTTCGGCGTCGCGCCTGGCTCGCGTGCTGACTCGTCAGGTCGATGGCGTGATCAACCTGCCCGTGCTCAAGCAGCACATGCTTTCGGGCATGACCGGCGCGCTCAAGAACAACTTCGGCTGCATCCACAACCCCAACAAGATGCACCTTTACAAGTGCGACCCGTACATCGCCGAGGTCAATGCCATTCCCGCGATCCGCGACAAGCAGCGGCTGGTCATCATGGACGCGCTCCGTCCGGTGGTGGAGGGCGGCCCGAGCTACCAGCCCGGCGCCGCCGAGGTGGCCAACCTGCTGCTCTTCGCCACCGACCTGGTCGCGATCGACACCGTGGGGCTCGGCATTCTCGAGGATCTGCGCGCCAAGCGTCGCCTGCCGCCGCTCGACAAGGAGGGCCTCTTCCCCACCCATCTCGCGACGGCCGGCAAGCTCGGCCTGGGCGAAGCCGATCGCGCGCGCATCGACATCGTGGAAATCGAGGTCTGACCGTGCTCTCGCGACGTGGCTTCTTCCTGACCTGCGGCGGCTGCGCCGTGGCCGCCTCGGCGGGGTCCTTGGGCGGCCGTCGCGCCTTGGCCGGCGGCGCGCCGCGCGCCTTTCCGGCGCGCTTCTGGAAGAAGCTGCCCGGCAAGCGCGTCGAATGCCAGCTTTGCCCGAAGCACTGCCAGGTCGACGATCGCGAGCGCGGCTTCTGCGGCGTGCGCGAAAACCGCGGCGGCGAGTACTTCACCCTCGTCTGGGGCCAGCCCTGCGCCGTGCACGTCGATCCCATCGAAAAGAAGCCCTTCTTCCATTTCCGGCCGGGCAGCCGCGCCTTCTCCATCGCCACCGCGGGCTGCAACATGGAATGCAAGTGCTGCCAGAATTGGGACATCTCGCAGTCCCGGCCGGAGGACGTGGACTTCCACTTCATGCCGCCCGACGAGGTCGTGGCCATGGCCAAGGGCTACGGCGCCTGCGTGACGTTCACCTACTCCGAGCCCATCGTCTTTCTCGAGTACTGCATCGACACGGCCAAGGCGGCGCACAAGGCCGGCGTGGCCGCAACCATGGTCACCGGCGGCTCGGGCGAGGCCGCGCCCATGCAAGAGGTGCTCGAGCACCTCGACGCCATCAAGGTCGACCTCAAGGGCTTTGACGAGGACTACTACCGGCGGCTGTGCAAGGGCGAGCTCAAGCCCGTGCTCAAGACCCTGGAGGTGATCGCCAGAAGCGGCGTGTGGCTGGAGCTGGTGCACCTGTGCATCCCCGGCCAGAACGACGGCGAGAAGGAGATCCGCGCCATGTGCCGCTGGGTGAAAGGCCACCTGGGCCGGGACGTGCCGCTGCACTTCACGCGCTTCCATCCCGAATACCAGATGAAGAACGTGCCGCCCACGCCCAACGCGACCTTGATTCGCTGTCGCGAGATCGGCATGGCCGAGGGCCTGCGCTTCGTCTACACCGGCAACGTCCCGGGCCTGTCCGGCGAAGACACCATCTGCCCGAGCTGCGGCAAGACCGTGGTGGCGCGGCGGGGCTTCGAGCTCGAAGGCATGCACATCAAGAACGGTCGCTGCGAGTTCTGCGGGTTTGGAATCCCCGGCGTATGGAGCTAGTTCCGAGCCAAGCCGCCCTCCGCCGGGCGATCGCGGCCGCGGGGGCCGCGGCGCTGCTGGCGCAGGTGGTTATGTTGCGCGAGATCCTCGCCTTGTCGCAGGGCAACGAGCTGGTGCTCGGGCTCGTGCTCTTTCTTTGGTTGTGCCTCACGGGCCTTCTGAGCGGGCTCGGGGCGAGGTTCGCCGGTGCGCGGCCCGCGGTTCGGCTGGCGCATCTGCTCGTCTTGTCGCCGCTTCTGCTCCTGGGCTCCTTGTGGCTCACCCGCTTCGCGAGCACGGGCGCGTTGGGGCAGGCGCCGTCCCTCACGCTCCTCCTGCTCGTGTCCTTTACGGCTCTGCTGCCGGCTTGCGCGCTGGGCGGCTTGTCGTTCGCCTGGGCGGCGGCGCTTGCGGGGGAGGGCCGGGCCACGGCCATCTACGTCGCGGAAACCGCGGGCGCGGCCGTGGCGGGCTTGCTGTTCCACGCGCTGCTGGCCGAGTACTTGGCGGCCGGGTGGATCCTGTGTCTCGCGGGCACGGCCTCGGCGGCAGCGGGGGCAGCCGTGCTGTGGCCCCACAAGCGTGGCGTCGGGCTGGCGGCGGCGGCGACCCTCGTCGCTCTGGTGGCCTGTCCGGCCGTGGAGCGATCGCTCGTCCGTGCCCGCTTTCCCGGCGAGCGCGTGCTCGCCGTGCAGCCCTCGCGCTACGGGCTTCTGTCCGTGGTGGCGCGCGGCGAGCAGCGGGTGTTCTTCCACGACGGCGTCCTGCTCTTCACCAGCGAGGACGCGATCGCCGCGGAGGAAACCACACACCTGCCCATGCTGCTGCATCCACGCCCGCGCCGGGTGCTGATGGCGGGCGGCGGGCTGGGCGGCGGCTTGGCGCTCGCCCTCGAGCATCGGCCCGAGGCGCTCGACTACGCGGAGATGGATCCGGCGCTCCTGGCGCTGGCGCGCCGCTATGCCGACGAGCGCACCCGGGCCGCCCTGGCCGACGCGCGCGTTGCTGCCGCTAGCCGGGATGGCCGCGCGCTCCTGCGCGCAGCCGCCGGGCGCTACGACGTCGTCCTCGTCAACCTGCCCGTGGCACAGAACGCGCTGGTGGCCCGCTTGTCGACGCGCGAATGCCTCGCGGACGCGCGCCGGGCGCTGGCCCCCGGTGGCATCCTCGCCCTCGTGACGCCGGGCGGGGACGCCTATTTGGATCCAGCCGCGCGGCAGCGGCACGCCTCCTTGCTGACGGCCCTGGCCGCGGTGTTTCCCGAGGTCGGCGTGGCGCCGGGCGCGCAGACGGTTTTCTGGGCTTCCGCGGCGGCCGTGGAGGCGCGCCCGGATCTCTTGGTGCGACGGCTCGGCGAGCGCGGCCTGCGTCCGCTGCACATCGGGCAGGCGTGGCTATTCGACCGCTTGCTGCCGCTGCACGTGCAATGGTATCGGCGCGGCCTGGCCGCAGCCCCGCAGATCGAGAACCGGGATTTTCGTCCGGTGATCTACTTGTTCGGCGTCATCGAGCAACTGGAGCGGATCTCGCCGAAGCTCGGCCGCGCCGCCCTCGGGTTCGTGCGCCGGCCGTGGGTGGGATGGCTCTTCCCGGGCGCCATCTTGGCGCTGGCCGGCCTCGCCTTCGCCCTGCGGCGCGGCGGCCGGGCGCCCGGGTTCGCGGCGGCCGCGGCCGGGGCCACGGGCATGTCGCTGGAGATCGTGCTGCTTCTCGGCTTCCAAGCCCTGGTTGGGCACCTCTACCACGCGCTCGGCGGCATGCTCGCCGGTTTCATGGCCGGCATGGCCGCCGGGGCGCTGCTCGCCTCGCGCTTCCTCGACCGCGAGCGCGCCCTCGCCGCCGCGCTCGCTCTCGCCGCGGCGGTCGCCTCGCTCGCGGCAGGGCTTCTGATCATCGGGCAGAGCCTGCCCGCACTCGCGGGACCGGCCGTCGTGCTGGGCATCGTGCTCGTCGGCGCGACCACGGGCGCGGTCTACCCCTTGGCGGTCGAAGCCTCGGCGCGCGGCCATGCCGCCGCACGCATCTACGCCTGGGATCTGGCCGGTGCCGCGGGGGCCGCTCTGCTCGTGACCATGCTCGCCATCCCGCTGCTCGGGCTGCTTCCCGTGGCCGGGCTGGGAGCGGCCCTGTGCGCGGCGGCCGCGCTGGCCAATCTCCGACGAGCCTGACCGCCAAGGCCGGGTGCGAGACGCGCCATCATCGCGAGGAGGCGGCAAGGTGCGGTAGTATTCTTGCGATGGGGCACAAGCGGGGACCGATGGGGCACCAGCGGGGACGAAGTCCGGCGCCCGAAGCGCCGGTTGCCAGCGAGGATTCGAGGTTCCGCGATCTGCTCGACCGATTGCCGCTGGTCGCTTTCGAGACCGACATGCAAGGCCACCTGACCTACGTCAATCGCGCCGGCATGGAAAGCTATGGCTACGGCATTGCGGATTTCGAGCGGGGCGTCTCGGCCACCGAGCTGGTCGTGCCCGAGGATCGGCAGCGTCTCGCGGCCAACCTCGCCAGACGGTTGGCCGAGGGAACCACCGAGGGGTTCACCTACCGGATCCTGCGCAAGGACGGCAGCGTCTTTCCCGGCCTGGTGCACGCCAGCGTGTTGACCAAGGACGGCCGTCCCATCGGGCTGCAGGGCTACGTGGTCGACATCTCCGAACGGGTCCGCGCCGAGGAGGCCTTGCAGCGCAAGGCCTCTTTCGAGGAGATCATTCTGCGCATCTCGTCCCGGCTGGTCGCCGACATGCCGCCGCGCCAGTTCGACGAGCGCATCCTCGAGGCGTTGGGCGAGCTGGGCCGATTCATGCGGGTGGATCGCAGCTACGTGTTGTTGTTCTCGCCGGACGGACGCTCCATGAGCAATACGCACGAGTGGGTCGCCGAGGGCATCTCCGCCCAGAGGGAGCGGCTGCAGAACCTGCCCACGGATGAGGGGTTTCCATGGTTCATGCGCGAGTTGCGCCGCATCCAGGTGGTGGCCGTGCCCGACGTCGCGGCGCTGCCGGCCGAAGCCGGTCCGGAGCGGGCCGAGTTCGAGCAGGCTGGTATTCGCTCGCTCGTGTGCGCGGCGATAGTCCATGGCGGCACGCTGGGCGGCTTCGTGGGGATCGACGCTGTCAGGCGGCCGCGCGCGTGGACCGACGACGAGATGGCCTTGCTGTGGCTGGTCGGCGAGGCTCTGGTCGGCGCCATCATGCGGCATCGGGCCGAAGCGGCGCTGCTGGAGAGCGAGCGCAAGTACAAGGCGCTCGTCGAAACCACGGCGACCGGCTTCGTGATTGTCGATCGGCAAGGGCGCGTGCTGGACGCGAACGCCGAGTACGCGCGCATCTCGGGACACCGGACGGTCGAGGAGATCCGGGGACGCGCGGTGGCCGAATGGACGGTCGAGCGCGATCGCGCCCGCCAGGCCGGTGCCATCGCGGCCTGCTCCGAGCGCAACATGCTGCGGGATCTGGAGATCGAATACGCTCGCTCGGATGGCAGCACCGTGCCGGTGCTCATCAACGCCTCGGTCATCGAGAAGGACGGGATCGAGCAAGTCCTCAGCGTCGTTCGCGATCTCTCGGACAGGAAGTCCCTCGAGCAAGAGCGGCTGCAGTCCGAGAAGCTGCGCTCGGTGGGCATCCTCGCGGGCGGCATCGCCCACGACTTCAACAACATCCTCACCGCCATTCTGGGCAACGCCTCGCTCTTGCGGTCCAGCCTGGCCGCGGATGGGGCGGCCTTGGAGGCGGTGGCGGAGATCATCCAGGCCTCCCTACGTGCCCGCGACCTGACGCAGCAACTGCTGACCTTCTCCCGTGGCGGCGAGCCGGTGCGCCGGGCTTTTCGGCCCGACGGGCTGTTGCGCGAGAGCGCGTCCCTGGCGTTGCGCGGCCGGGGCACGGCGTGCGACCTCCACTGCGCGGACGGATTGCTGGCCATCGACGGCGACGAAGGGCAAATCGGCCAGGTCGTGCGCAATCTGGTCCTCAACGCCAGCCAGGCCATGGCAGGCACCGGCAAGATCGCGATCACGGCGCAGAACCGCCATCTCCGCGAGGCGGAGGTGCGCGGGCTTTCGCCCGGCGACTACGTGGCGATCAGCGTTGCCGACCGGGGCCCGGGGATCTCCGAGGAGGATCGCTCGCGCATCTTCGATCCGTATTTCACGACCAAGCCCGATGGGCGCGGCCTCGGTCTGGCCGTGAGCCACTCCGTCGTGAGCAACCACCAAGGCGCCATCTGGGCCGCGCCGCGTGCGGGGGGCGGCAGCGTGTTCACCGTGCTCCTGCCCGCGGTCGCGTCCGTGCCGGCCGCCGGCGACAGGCCCCCGCCCGCGCTCGGGGGAGGCCACGGTCGCATTCTCATCATGGACGACGAGGAGGGGGTTCGGAACATCGCCGCGCGCATCAGCTCGACGCTGGGCTACCGGGTGACGCTGGCCTGCGATGGCCGCCAGGCCGTCGATCTATGGCGCCAGGCGCGGGACGAGGGCAATCCCTTCGGACTCGCCATCATGGATCTGACGGTGCTCGGAGGCATGGGGGGGTGCGAGGCGGTGCGCGAGTTGCTGGCCTTGGATCCGAACGCCAAGGTGGTGGTGTCGAGCGGCTACAGCCAAGATCCGGTCATGGCCAACTACCGGCAGTACGGTTTCTGCGAAGTCCTGGCCAAGCCCTACGACTTGTCCGAGATGAGCCGGGTGCTGGCTTCGGTCCTGGCGAGCTGAGCGAGAGCCGGGGCCGGCGCTTTCCGCCGCGCTCCGGTCGTGCCCGGGGAAATGCGCTCGGGCATCGGACGACACCACTGCGCCTCGTGCCTGGCCAGCCAGCGCAGCGTGGCCGCGAAAGCCGTGCCGTCGCCCAGATCCGCGGCCATCCGCCTGGGGGAGACGCGGCGCAGACCGCCTTCCTCGCGCGAGCGCTGTTTGACTCTGCGGTCGGCCGGCTTGACCGGGACGACGTCGAGTTGCCCACTTCCAGGGTGCAGTCCGAACCGGGCCGCGGCGGCGGGCACGTCGTCCACGTGTAGCGCGGCCCGATGCGATCGTAGGTTCGTCGCGGCCCGATCTCGCCAAGCAGTTGGCGGGGCTCTCGGCGGTCAGAACCAGTAGCCGGCCGAGCCGTGCAAGCCGATGAAGCTGGAGCGCAGGCGGGCCTCGCTCGATAGGCCGGTGGTTGGACTCCGCTCCTCCTGGCCGTGATAGCCCCGCTGGTACGACCCGCGAACCGCGAAGAAGCCGTGCTCGCCGACCGCGAAGCGCGCGCCGCCTCCGGTCTGCACGACGAAGCCGTGCATGGTTTCGAGCTCGATGTACTGGGGGCCCGTGACGGCGGAGGCGTCAAGAAGCGAATAGCCGGCGCCCAGGTAGCCGAAGATGCGCAGGCGCGGCGAGGTGGCGAAGGCCAAACCGATGTGCGGCAGCAGATCGAATTCGCGGGCGCTGCCACCCCAGGTCGAGCCTCGCGCACTCGAGCCTTCGGGCTGCGTCCACTCGACCCAGGGCAGAAACTGCGCGGCGAGGCCCAGATAGAGGTACCGAACGAGATCGACCTCGGCGAAGCCGGCGATGCCGGGGCTCGAAATGGTCGACCGGGCGTAGTTGTCGATCGATTCCCCGCCGAGCCGATGGTCGAACGACAGGTAGCCTTGCGGGAACAGCACCAGGGAGCCGCCCAGCCGCCAGCGGCCCGTGGGCAGGGGCGCGGGCGGTTCGGGCGTCGGCGGGGCAGGGGGGCCGGCATCCGGCGGGCTCTGCGGCTGCGCAGGCGGGTAGGCGTAGGGATAGGCAGGGTAGCCCTGAGGATACGCGGGCGGCGGATAGCCGTAGCCCGGTGGATAGCCGAAGGGCTGGGCCGGCGGATAGCCAGTCGGGGGCGAGCCGCCAGCCGGCGGCAGAGCGGATGGGGTTTGCTCCGGCGCTGGCGGCGTCGCCTCGGCGGCGGGCAGCGGAGATGTGGCCGGATTGGCGAGCACGCCAGCCGTCGCCGCCGGCTTGTCCTCGGCCCGGGCGCGGCCCGCGGCGCCGAGCAGCACGACCAGCATAGCGACCGAGACACGACGCACGGGTTTCACTCTAACAGCAGCGTGATGCGGTCGCCACGGTCGTTCGTTCCATGAAGACGTGACAGCAGCCGGATTGCGGGGCAGGATTGGCGCCCTCATGAGTGACGACGTCCTTCGTATCGGCATGCCCGCGGGCTCGCTCGCGGATCCCAACCGGGGCGGCAACCTGGTGGAGCTTCTGGAGCAGGCGGGCTTTCGCACCGCCGGCTATCAGTCGGGGGGGCCCAGCAAGTTCGTGACCGTGCCCTTCCTCTACGGCTGGGACGGCCGGCCGCAAGAGTTCGCCACCCAGCTCGGTATCGGCGAGCTCGACGTGGCCATCGCGGGCGACGACTGGATTCGCGAGCGCGTGCTCGAGCTCAAGTACGAATACCGGCAGGACATCGAGCTGCGGCGCGTGTTGTCGCTGCGACGGGGTAGCGTGCGTCTGGTCGGCATCGCCAGGCCCGACCAAGAGCCGGGCGGCGCGGTCGAGTTCTTCAAGGATCTGGCCGCCCGCAAGCCGCTCGTCACGGCCGTGGCCGAGCTGCCCTACCTCGCGCTCGAATGGATCATGGGCCGTCTCGACGAAGCCGGCGTGGCGGCGTCGTTCGGCCAGTTCTCGGTGCAGAAATACTCGACTCCGCCCAAGATCGACCGCGGGGTGCTCATCTACGAAACCTGGGGCAAGACCGAGGCCAAGGTGCTAAACGGCGGCGCCGACGTGGGGCTCGAGATCAGCCAGAGCGGCAGCGCCATTCGGAACTACGGCCTGCGCGTGATCGACGAGATCATGGATTCGGGCACGTCGATCTGGGTGAACCCCAAGATACGCGGCGAGGCGGCGAAGCTGCAGCTACTCCGCATGTTCCTGCTCAACCTGTACGGCGCCATCAACGCCGAGAACAAGGTGCTCCTGCTCTTCAACGTGCCGGTGGAGAAGGCCGCCGAGGTCGAGGCCTACCTGGCGCGGAACAGCCTTTTTGCCGACGAGCCGAGCCGCATCAGCGGCGAGGCCTACGCCCAGTACAGCGTCGAGGTGGACACGGCCAACAGCAAGCTGCCGCTGGCCCGGGTGCGCTACGAGCTGGCGGTCATGGGCGCGCGGGGCATCGACACCATCCCCCTGACCTCGTCCATCCCCTCGATCGGCGCCATCGAAGCCTGGTAGCCATGGCGCACAGGCGGTCGAGGATCCGAGTTCACCGACAGACGGAAGCTACGGGCAGGCGTTGCTATCGCCGCAAGTCGAACAGGTGTAGCCACCCGCGAGAAGAAAGACCTGCGAGGCCGCGAACTGATCGCAGGCCGAGCCCGATAGGAGGATGGTAGAGGTGCCGGCATCGGCGAACGACCAGCCGTTGGCGTCGTTCTGCGGGATGGAGGTCGTGCCCATGTACATCTCCAGCTGGGCCTGTTCGGGCGGCGGCACGTTGTTGAGGTCCAGGTTCAGGGTGCAACTGGTCTTGGCCACCGCCGATACGAAGTCGGTTACGGAGGTCGAGAGCCCGCTGCCGCTCGAGGGCGTGTACAGGGTGTTCA
Source organism: Deltaproteobacteria bacterium (assembly GCA_016935975.1). GTDB lineage: Bacteria > Myxococcota_A > Polyangia > Fen-1088 > Fen-1088 > Fen-1118. Next base: position 48,803 of record JAFGPX010000145.1, on the reverse strand, counting down.
TGCCGGCCGGCAGCAGCCCCGGCGATCCGGTTTCGCTGATGCGGGTCAGACAGGAATTCGAGCCGAGAGCATAGCCCACGCTGAGCACGACGACGCGAACGCCCAAGTTGCTCAGGTCGGTGGCGGCGCTCTTGGCGCTGCTGCAGGGTTCGCGGGTGTCTCCGGCGGGCGAGCAGCCGGGCTCCGAGGCGGTGACCAGCAGGGTGTACCAATCTTCGTTCGCGGAGGCGTACTTCTTCTTCGACCAGAACCAGTCCCGCGCTTGCACCAGCGCCGCGCTCGAGGCCGACTGGTAGCTGGGCGTCGGGCAGGGCGAGCCCTGCGCATCTCCGCATCGCAGGGAGCCGTTGATGCGTTTGTAGGCGTTGTACTGCGGCTCGACGACCACGGAGCCGGCGCAGCAGTCGTTGTCCTCGCAATCGGCGTAGGCCTTGTCGCTACTATCGGGTGGAAACTGCTCGAAGCCGAACATGACCTTGCCTTGATAGCTGGCGATGGCGCTCATCAGGGCCGACTCGGTCGCGTCTTCGCGACTGGTGCTGCCCAGAGAGGACTGCATCGCGGTCGAACGATCGAACAGGATCAGCAGCTTGGCGGAGCGCGGCCAGTAGGTGACCTGGATGTACTTGGTGACGCAGCTGGCATCCCCTTGCGAGGTGGCGCCGACGTCCTTGTTGTTGGCGAGATCCGGGCCGGCGTCCTCCCACAGGTCGTTGAGCAGGACCTGGTCAGTGCAGGCGGCCAGCGCGAACGCAAGGCCGGCCACCAGGGCGCGCGGGAGCATGGCGCTCACCGTTGTCCGGCCGCGGACTCCGTGGCGCGCAGGCGTTCGACCAGCTTCTGCACATCGGCACGGCGCTCGCTCGATGGGTGGCGCAAAAGGAAGGCCTGGGCTTCGGTCAAGGCCGCGCGCACGTCCCCCAGGCTCGACAGCGTGTCGACAATCGAGAGGTCGGCTTCCGTGCGCAGCAGTCCGGACGGGAAGCGGATGCGGTACTTGTCCCAAAGGGCAACCGCCTGGCGCGGCCGGTTGAGATGGTAGCGTGCGATACGGCCAAGCTCGTAGGCCGCGTTCTCCGCCGCCGGCCCGCTGCCCTGGGCGGTGCGCGTGAGAATCTCGACGGCTTTGCCGGTGTCGCCGCTCTGCAATGCGGCTCGTGCGTTCTGCGGACCACGGCTCGCCGACGGCGCGGCCTTGGCGGACGCCGCTGGCTTGGCAAGCGGCGGCGCATGCAAACGTGGCCGCACGGAAGGCGCGAAGCTCGCGGCACGCGCCTCGTCGGGATAGAGCGGGCCGGTCCAGGAATCGCCGGCCACGAGCCGCGTGGAGCGCCCGCCTCGCCAGACCTCGACCACGCCTTCCGTGACCCCGATGCCGACGGTGCGGTTGGCGACATGGACCTCGAATTTCGTGCCCACCACGGTCACGACGTAGGGTCCGGCCGTGAGCGAGAAACGCCAGCCCGGCGGCTGACGGGGAACCGACAGGCGCGCGTTGCCTTGTTCGATCGACGGACGGCGCTGGCGGTCCCACGTGATGACCGAGTTCTCGGCCAGCTCGGCCTCGGCACCGCCGCCGAGGGCGACCCGCGCTCTCTCGCCGCCGCGCGTGCGCACGACATGGCCCGGAACCCGTTCCGTTTCGAGGAGCGCGGCTTGTTCGGCCGTGGCGGACTGCGGCTCGGCGAAAGCCGGAGCCGTGCGCGCCGACGTGGCGGGCGGCGCCGGAGAAGCGGGAACCTCGGGGGCGGTCGCCACGGTCGTGTCGGGCGAGGCAACGTACGCGGCCAGGCGCGGAAAACCGAACAAGCCGCCGGCGAACAGCAGCACCAGGGCGGCGCTCGCCAGCGCGAGGCGACCCGAGAAACGTAGCTTGGGCCGGGCCAGTGCGTCGTTGACCTTGCCCCACACCCGGCGGTGCATGATCTCGTCGCCGGTTCGCCTTCTGGCTTGCTCCAGGCCCTCTCGCAACAGGTGCTCGCCCTCGTCATGCGGCGTCTCAAGCCACTTCATGACACCATCCTCCTTGCCGCCTTCACCATTTCGGCCCGCGCGTGATGCAGCCGCGACCACACGGTATTCTCGGGGCAACCCACGACCTCCGAGATCTCCTTGGCGGAGAGTCCTTCGATCTCGAAAAGCACCAGAACGGTTCGCTTCTTGGCCGGCAGCTTTGCCAGCATCCGATCCAACAACGCCACATGCGTCGAATGCTCGGAGGGATCGATGGCGATGGGGGGCTTCTCCTTGAGCATCGTGAGGCGCATCAGATCCCTGGCCCGACGCCGGCGACCCAGGCGAATGGCATGGCGCGCGGCGATACGATAGATCCAGGTGGAGAGCTGCGCTTCGCCACGGAAATGCCTGAGGCTGCGGAAGACCGCGATGAAGATGTCCTGTGCCGCGTCTTCCCGCTCTTCCACGGGGACGCCAAGCGCCGCGGAGAAACGATGCACCAGCGGCGCGTAGCGGTCGTAGAGCCCGCGCCACGCCGTCATGTCTCCGGCTCGGCAAGCCCTCACCAGCTCCGCGTCGGCCAGGACTGCCTGGTTCGGCAGCGGCGTTCTCGTGAACTGGTTCGAAGCCATACTCGCCTTCCCGTCCGTTAGAGGCATTGTGCTACGGCGTTCGTCAACTTCCCACCTCAAAACCAGATGCCGACCCCGGCCGAAACCGTGAAATAGGCCGGTGGTGTCGCGAAAAGAACGACGTCCTGGTGACTCACGGTTGCGATCCTCTGTCGCACGATGGCCAGACAGCCAGTCGCGTCAAGTCGGGCGAAGAAGCGCTCTTTCCAGAAGTACTGGTACCCGGCTCGCACACCGGCCGCGGCGCCGGTGCGGATCTCGTGCTGGATCTGGTCGTTCGACGTCGCGTCGAGCCAAACAAGCTCGATGGCGGCCAGCGGGCCGGCGTAGAGCTTGCCTTTCCAGGTCGGCCGGCCGAGGAGAATGGCCAGATCCGCTCCCGAGCGGACCACCGTGGCGTTGCCGGCCGAGCTTCCTTTGTTGCCTTCGTAGTCCCAAGGCCGGGTGACGATGCCGACGATGCCGCTGGTGAGCTCGGTCCAAAGCGGCCAGCCGCCCTCGCCGAGCGCGGCCAATTCCAGGCCGAACCCCAGCTTGAACTCCCACCCCCCAAGGTCTTCGAAGCTGCCCGGAAAGCGCCTGCCCCCGTTGGCCGAGAGGGCGAAGGTGGGGGACTCGATGCTGGGCGCGAAGGATTCCTCGGGGATCGGCGGAGTCGGTGGCGCGGGTGGGGGCGAGGGAGGAGGAGGTGGTGGTGGTGGTGGCGGCGGCGGCGGAGTCGGTGGCGGCGGCTTTTTCTCGGGAAGCGAGGGCAACTCGACTTCCTCGAAGTAGCGCTCGACGATGAAGGCGATGGTGTCGGCGAGGGCGGCGCAGTCGCGCGCCCGGTCCGCGGACGGCGCAGGCAGAATGCGGTACAAGCGCACGCGGCCCTTGTTGTCGAGGAGGGTGACGCCGAGGTCGTTGCCGGGAGAGCCAGACAAGGTCAGCGACAGCTGTTTCGCGGGGTCGTCGTCGAGGCGCGGCGCGACCAGCTTCGGCGCGTGCAGCTCGAGCGCCGCCTTGACCTGGGCCGAGGAGGGGCACCGATCGGCCGGGCCCGGAGTCACGGTGACGAGCGCGGCTTGCGCCAGCGCGAAGAGAAGGGACGCGTGCACGGCGAGCATTGTATCGCGTGCGGACCCGGCTGGCCCTCGGGACCTTCGCGCCAACCCTACCGGGGTTCGCATCGAGCGCGTAGGCGAAGCCGGGCTTGGCCCGGCGGAGCCAGAGCGCGGGAGGGTTTGGGAACCCTCCCAGGGTTCCCATCTTGAAGTAGGATGCGCCCCATGATGCGTACCTCGTTTGGGTTCTCCGTGCTCCTGGTTGCCTCGTTCCAGGCTGCGTCCGCTCTTGCCGCGCCCAAGCAGCTCAAGCCCTCGGGCAAGGTCACCGCCGGCGAGGGCATGCTTCACGATGCCTTCGCGTTCGACGAGAGCGGCCGCCGACTGGCCACGATTCGCTTCACGGCCAAGGGAGCGGTGCAGATATTGATCGGTCCGCCGGGCGGCAAGGCGCGGGCGACCGACATCTCGAGTTTCACGGCCACGCCCGAGAAGATCCTGGGGCTTTCCGGCTACTGGTTCGTGGTTTCGAACGAAGGCCGCCGGCGGGCGGCGATCGTCGATGGCAACGGGCGCATCCGCCGGACCACGCAGAGCTTCGACGATTGCGAGCTCTCCATGTCGCCCAAGGCCTTCGTCGCGGTATCGGAGACGAACGAGCCCTCGGGCAGCCGGCGCTTCACCATCCAGGCCTACAAGCCCAATGGTTCGACGCTCATGCTCAAAGACGTGGTCGTCGAGAGCAACGGCACCATCGTGGGCGGCGGCGGGGCGACGTTTCTGGGATTCACCAACAGTCACTTCGCGGCCATGGTGGAGAAGCCGGGCGCGTACGACCGCAAGACCGACGTGCGCCGGCCGCCGCAGTTCGCGCTGTGGAATGTCAAGAGCGGCAAGGCCGGGCCGGGCAGGACGCCACCCAAGCTCGCCAATTTCCTCGAGTACGTGCACAAGCGCGGCGAAAAGCCCGACCAGTCCGCCGTCATCGTGTTGGCCGAGGGCCAGAAGGGGTACGAGCTGGTCGGCCCCGGCGAGAAGGTACGTCCCCTCGACCTCACGGTGCCGGTGAGGGACTACGACCCGACCTCGCTCCAACAACACCAAGTGGGCAACAAGATCGTCTTCTCCCTGCTCGCCGATCGGCCGGGCCGCAAGCAGGGCGACATGGACGAAGAAGCCCGCTTCGCGCTCGGCTTTTTCAGCCTGGATCCCGGGAGCGGCAAGGTGTCCGTCATCGGCGAGATCGGGCTGCCCGACAAGCAGACCTACCCTTGGTCCGCCGGGGGCAACAAGATCGCGGTGTCGCGCAAGAACGCGGATGGCAACCGCGAGATCCTCATCTACTCGCGCTAGCCAGACTCGCGGACAAGGCGCTGCGCCTCGGCGGCGGAGCGCAGCACGCAATCTTCGATGGCCAAGCCGCCGAAGAAGTTGCCTGTGACGTAGACGCGGCTGGCCGCGATGCTCTCGTCGATGGCCCGCACGATGTCGGTGTGGCCGAGAGCGGGGGAGGGCAGGCAGGTCCGGTGCTCCGCGGTCTCGGCGAAGCGGTCGCGCCTGGCGCCCGTGACCCGCGCGATGCGCGCCAAGCGATCGTCAAGTCCGAGACCGCTGCGGAAATGGAAGGTCAGGGCACGCCGGCGAGCGTCGGGCACGACGTCGCGGCTGACCGCGGAGAAGAAGACGTCGTCCAGAGGGACCAGCCCGGCCAGGCGCGGGAAGGGCAAGTCGACTCTGGCCATGACAACGCCCGTCGAGTCGATGTTGGTGGTGCGCACGCGTTGCAGGGCGGCGGCGGTGGCGGGCAACACGGAAGCGAGTAGGCGCGCGCCGCGGTCCGGCGGCAGCGCCAGAGCGAGATGGCGGGCGAGCGCGCTGCTGCCGTCGGCGCAGCTCACGCGGAATTCCGGGGGCACGCGCTCCAGGGCCACGGCGCCGGCGCTCGTGCGCAAGGTGAGGCGTTCTTGGCGCGCCAGACGCTCGACCAAAGTGGAAAGGCCGCCGTCGAGGGTGAACGTGCGGGGGAATTCCTTGCGTCGCGGCCGGCGCTTGAAGAGCATCTCGGCGGGGAAGTCGTCCGCGGGTTGCGACGGCACGGCCGCAAGCAGGGCCGAGAACACGCGCCGCCAGTTGCGCCGACCGACCAGCCGTCCGTAGTAGTCGCCGACGGTGCGGCCGGGCTTGCGCAAGGTGAAGGCGCGCCAGGCCGAGGCGAACAGCTCGCCCAGGGCGAGTTGCGACGGCACCGAGCGCACCTCGCCGTCGACCAGCAGTCGGTAGGGGGCCTTGCTGCGGCCCTGGATGGCGTCGAGTAGCCCACACGCGGCCATGATGTCGAGGAGGGCGCCGTAGGAGTTGTAAAGGGTGTGCGCCCCCAGCTCGAACCAGAAGCCGTCGCCCGTGCGCGCCGTGTGGATGCACCCGCCCGGGCTCGGGGCTTCCTCCAGCAGCAGGCAGCGCAAGCCGGCGCGCGCCGCGTGGTGCGCGAAGGAAAGCCCGCTGATGCCGGCGCCGAGGATCGCGACGTCGAAGACGGATTCCGCCATGGCGCAGAACCTACGGTGGCAGCGCCGAGTTGTCCACGCCCAGCCCGGCATGGCGGCATTGGCAAGCGGCCAGAGGGTGGTATTCTGCGCGTGCGGTGATTCCGTTTGGGAGAGACGGCGATGTGAAAGGGCGCCAGCCGGCGTCCGGCCCGAGCACTCGGCTGAGCTTGGCGCCTGGCCCCGGGTTGCAGGGGATGGAGGCACTCGCGGCCCGCATCGCCGCCGACTTCGCGAGCCTGCTGGCGCCGGTGCTCGGCGGCGTCACGCTGCTCGGCGAGGAGCTGCCGCAAGGGCACGTGCTGCGAACGCGCCTGGAGAGCCTGCAGCAGGCGGCGGCGGCGGCGCGCGCCTTCGCGCAGCGGTTGGCCCTGCTCGATCCGCAACGCCAGCTTGCACTGCACCGGGCCGAAATCGGCGAGTTGGCTCGCGAGTGGCTGTCCGCGCTACGCGCACGGCTGCGTCCGGACATCACGGTCGAGATGGGGCCCGCCGGCGCCAGCGAAACCGTGCGTGTGGATCGCCGGCTGCTCGAGCAGGCGATGGTGGAGCTGGCGCTCAATGCTCAGGACGCCATGCCGGCTGGTGGCGTCTTGCACGTCGATGTCGCCAGGGTGGAAAGTGAAGGTAGGGCTGGCGAGTTGCCTGCTGGCCGCTGGGTGCGGGTGCGTTTGGCAGACGGCGGGTGCGGCATGGAGCCCGCGCTGCTCAAGCACGCGTGCATGCCCTTCGTGACCACCAAGGTCCCGGGCGGCGGGCTCGGGCTGGGGTTGTCCGTGGTTCACGCCACCGTGCGGCAGCACGGGGGGCGCCTCGACATCGAGTCTCGGCCCGGGGTGGGGACGGCGGTCTCCGTGTACTTGCCCTGTCACATCACCGAGACGCATCCGCGCGATTTCACGCCGGCCATGGGAACCGCGATCGCGTCGCCGGGGACGGACGCGGCGGGATACTGCGTGCTCGTGGTCGAAGACAACGCGATGGTGCGTCGGTCGATCGAAGTGACCCTGCGCTCCGCGGGATATCAGGTGACCAGCGTGGAGAGCGGGGAACGTTGTCTCGAAGCTCTCGCCCGGCTCGATGAGCCGTTCCACCTGCTCATCAGCGACGTGGTGATGCCCGAGATGAGCGGCGAACAGCTGGTTGCCCGCGTGCGCGAGCTGCGGCCCGCCCTGCCGGTGCTGTTCATCTCCGGGTACGACCGGGCCACCCTGGCCCGACGCAGGCCACCGGGGGGAAACGAGCACTTCCTGCAGAAGCCGTTCGACTCCGAGGATCTGTTCGTGGCCGTGCGCAAGGCGCTGGCCGCCCCGAGCGGCAAGTAGGGCACGTCTTCCCTCGCGCTCGGCCGCTGGCCGCCGCATGGCTCATCCTCGCGGGCGTGTTCACCCGCAACGCAGCCAGACCCGCGGGTCGCTACCGACTCGAAGGCCGGGGAAGGCGGTCACCGGCGCACGCAATGGCCGCCGCCGGCCGCGACTACGCAGGTTCCCGTCGGCAGGCAGTCGTCGTTCGCGGTGCAGGGCTTGGGCGCGCAGTAGACCGAGGCAGAACTGGCGCCGCCCCCGCTGGGCACGCGGTAGCCGAGATCGCCCGAGCCGGGCACGACACAGGTGAGCAGCGGATCCCTGGCGCAGGTGTAGCTGCCGATGCACGGGCGGAGGCACAGTTTTCGTCCGTCGCCCAGCATGGCGCAGTCCGAGCCGGGCGGACAGGAGTCGTATTGGCATGTCGCGGTGCACATGCCCAAGGCGCCGATGTCGGCGCACATCCCGCTCGCACACAGGTCATCGCGTCGGTCGCCGTTGCCGTCCATGCACGGGTCGCCGACGTCGCGCGGTATCTCGGAGAAACAGCCGCGCACCCAGGAAATGCCGGCCGGCCCCGGCGGCAGGGGCCGACAGCGCAGCCCCGCGCCGCAGTCCGCGTCCGTCGTGCATGCGGGCAGGCACAGGGAGGTCTGCCAGGGTTCCGGTGACTGCGGCGTGCTGGTTCGCAGGCCGGCACAGACTTGGCCTTCGCCGCACAGGCCCGTGGCGGAGCACTCGGTGGTGCACATGCCGCGCGCTGGGCCGCCGGTGCAGGCGGCGCCGGGCGGGCACAGGCAGAAAGTCCCTGGCTCGCACTGCGCGTTGTCTTCGCATGGATCGCCCACGGTGTTGGCCTGGGCCACGATGAAGTCGGCGTGGGTCTTGGTCACCACGGCCCCGCTCGTGCCCATGGCGACCATCGTGACGTGGTAGACGCCGGGCGCGGCGTAGACGTGGTTGGGCGCGGTTTCGGTGTTGTAGTCCGGGGCGTCGCCGAAATACCAGAAGTAGTTGGTGATGGTGGTGGTGGCCAGCGGCACGAAACGAACGGCCAGTGGAACCTTGCCGGTGCAGGTGCGTTTGACGGGATCGAAATCCGGGCAGTTCTCGACGGCGAAATCCACGATGAGGGAAATCGGCGCATCGCCCGCCGGCGCGGGCAAGTCGCTGGCGAAGTGCTCGGCGGCCGCGTCGAGCACGAGCGACTCGTTCGTGCCGCAGGCGGCGGTCATCAGCACGGCGGGCAGAAGTCTTCTCATGCCGCGGAACATGTTACTCGCTCGTGGCCGAAAAGCCGGTGGATTTCCAGACAGGGTGACTCCGGCCAGCCAGGCGGAGCGGGGGAATCGGGCGGCAGCCCGCCTATTCTCGGGAGCGCACCGCGCCGTCCGGACACGCGAATGCCTTCCTCGACATGGCGTCGCAGGGCGGGACCGCGGCGGCTACTGGCGGAGATCCGGAGGACTCCGATGGCCCGTGGCGGCGGCTCGGCCGCCACGGCGATGAGCTTGGGGGGCGCTTCGTCGGACACCGCGAGGGGCGCGCGGCGGACGCGGTCGGCGGATCCGCGATGACGGCGTCGTGCCGGCGGCCGCGCTCGACTTCCAGTTGGCCACGTCACGCCCCAACGGGCATTTCCTGGGTGGGCGAGGGGTTTCGAACCCCCAGCCCTCGGAGCCACAGTCCGATGCTCTACCATTGAGCTACGCCCACCAGAAGCAGTTGCGAGGACGCCAATGTATGCCGCGAGCGTGGTGGCCTCGTCAAGAGGGCGGAGCGGGATTCCGGCGCATTCGATTTTTAAGGTTGACGTGGCAAGCGCCTAGCCATGAACATATCTGCGGAGCGCAACCTGACGAGGAAAACATGACGAGATACGCAACCATCTTCCTGTTCTTGGCCTTCCTGGCCGTACCGCTGGCGGCGCGGGCCGGCGAGGCCGACGATCTGCAGCGGCAGATCGACTATCTCAAGCAGACCACCAACGATCTCGAGCGGCAGGATGACCAGAAGACGGTGAACACCGATATCACCTTCATGCGGTCGTGGCTGGACAACGCCTGGACCCTGCGCTCGCAAGAGAAGTACGAGGAAGTACGCATCGTGCTCGATCGCTGCAATGCGCAGGCCAACATGGTTCGCCAGCGGCTGGTGGCCGCCAAGTTGGCGGCCCAGGTCGTGGCCAAGGAGAACGAGGTCAAGCGAGCGAGGAGCCAGCTCGCGCGAACCAAGAAGGCGCTCGAGAAGGCCAAACTGGAGAAGGCGCGACTGGAGGGCAAGGTATGAAGACCGCAGAGACTGGGAGAATCGCTATGTCCACCATGCTTCGTTCTTGTTTCCTGTCTTTGCTCGTGACCACGCTTGTCGTCGGGTGCGCGACGCCGCCCAAACCCCGCGAGCTGGACGCGCTCGAAGAGCTGCGCGCCGATCCCGGCTTGTCGGCGGCGCGGAAACGGGCGCCCGACCTGTGCAAGAAGGCCGACAAGGCGCTCGCAGCGGCGACCGACAAGTGGCAGAGCAACGATCTGGGCGAGTCGGTCAACCACGCCCTGCTCGGGCAGATCTTCTACCGGCACGCCCTGGCGCTGGCCGATCAGGACAAGTCGAATGCCCGCATCGCCGAGGCCGAGGACGCCCTGGCGGTGATCGAGGAAGAGCAGAAGGCGGTGCAGAAGGATCTCGACGACGAGAAGGAGAAGATCGGCCTGCTCAACAAGGCGGCGCAACAGAGCGAGGAGATGAAGTCGCTGGCGGCGCAGATGGCCGCGGACAAGAAGGCCAACGAAGAGAAACTGGCGCAGGAGAAGCTGCGTGCGGACACCGGCGACCGCATCGCCGACGCCGAGCTGGCCCTCAAGACCGCGGACACCGTGGACGCCGAGAAGTACGCGCCCGAGCTCTACAAGTCGGCGTCCCAGATTCTGGCCAAGGCCCAGGCGGAGTTCCAGGCCGGGCAGATGGAACAGGCCCAGGCCAGCGCCGGCATCGCCAAGAAGACGGCCCAGGACGCGGCGGCTGCGGCCAAGCCGAGCTACGAACGTGATGCGGCGGCCGAGGCGATTCGCAAGAAGGCCGACGCTTTCCACGCGGACGCTTTGCGCCTACCCGGCGTCAACGTTCGCCGCGATATCAAGGGCTCGCTGCAGCGCGTGGTCATCTCCGTGCCCGCCACCCTGCTCTTCATCAAGCGACAGACCGTGATTGGAGCGGGCAAGGACATGGTGCTGAATCCCATCGGCGAGCTGCTCAAGAAGCCGGAGTACGCGAGCTTCCCGGTGCAGGTCATCGGTCACACCGACAGCCGCGGCAGGGCATCGTCCAACCTGGCCTTGTCAGCGGCGCGCGCCCAGACGGTGTACAACGCCTTGGTCACCCGCGGCGTGGAGGCCAGGCGCATGATGACCAACGGGCAAGGCGGCGCCGACCCCATCGCCGACGGCCGTACCGCCGCGGGCCGCGCCGCCAACCACCGGGTCGAGATCGTCGTCCTGTACCAGTAGCAGCGACAACGGAGGGCGCAGAGGGTAGGGAGGGAACAGAAACCGGGGCTCGGACGGAAGTCCGGGCCCTTCTCTTCTGGCTCGCCCTTCCCATCATCTCGAGAGCGGCTGTTGCAGGAGCCACGCAAGCCGGCCAGGTGTCCGCACCGTGTGCCCGCGAGCGGTAGCGTGAGCGTGTTCGGCCCGCGGGTCGTGGTTGGCGGGCGCGTTTTGCAGCGTACGTTCGTGGCCCGCGCTCCCCGCGTACCGCCCGCGAACTCGCTGACGCCCACGTCCACCCCCACGGGACCCGCGAGCCGCGCTTCGCAGGCCGCGCCTCGCGCAGCCTGCGAGCCGGCACAAGAAAAGGGGCTCGGCCCAAGGCCGAACCCCTCTGCGCTCTCGTCTTCCTCTGCGCTCTCTACCTCCGGCCTTTCTTCTTCCCGCCCCACTTCTTCTCCGGCCTCCAGCCACCCACCCACTTGAGCTTGGGCGAGACGCTGACCTGCTCCTTGGGTAGCCTGGCGAGAGCGTCTTTGTAGGTCTTGCTCTTGAACTGCTCCTGCTCCTTTTCGGCCGCCTCGGAGCTCTTGGCGCCCATGCCGATGCTCTGGAAGGTGATGGCGGCGTGCGCGGCGACGGTTTCCTGCAGGCGGGACAGGATGTTGTTGAACTGCTCGCGCGACACCGAGATCTTGACGACCGGCTCGTCGTTCCACATGCCGACGAAGGTCAGGGACTTGAGTTCTTCGGCCTTCGCGAACATGGAGGTCATGTATTCGGCCCAGGCCGCCATCGCCGAGTTGATCTTGAGGTTGGCCACGTATTCGTCCTTGCCCATTTCGACGTAGGGGTAGTTGATCTCGACGGCCTGGTTGCCGACATCGACCTTGTAGCTGGTCTTGAGCCGGAACTTCTCGTCGTAGCGTTCCACCTTCTTCTTTTCGGCGATATGGCAGGTGTCGTTGAGATCCTCCTGCAGCTCCTGCTCGCCGCGCGTGCTGTGGATGAAGGCCCGCTCGATCTGCTCCGCGAAGTCGTACTTGAGGTTGTTCTCGCACTTGGGGGCGCGATCGGTCTGTTCGCGCACGACCTTGGCGATGAGTTTGCCTTCGCCACCGCTTCGGGCCTCGGCCTCCGACGCGTAGAACCAGCCCTCGAAATGGATGGGCTCGAGGATGGTGCGTTTCATGACGTTCGCGTAGAGCAGTTTCATCGGCGCGTAGATCTGGTCGCGCTTGACCGGCTGGAGCATGCCCGCCCGGATCATGACCTTCAGCCCGTCCGAGGGCCCCGACACGTCGTCGGCGACGATGATGAATTTTGGCACGCCCGGCGGTATGTCGATCTGCTTGCAGCACGGCGGCGGGCCCTCGGCTTCCTGCTTGCAGGCGGTCCCTGCGAGCGCCGCGGCGAGGATCAGCAGTGTGGTAGATGGCTTCCCGGTCATCCCTGTTTTCATGGTGGGCCTCCGGTTGGGGGGAGTTGCAGCATCGGGCAGCATACACACAGGCGGGCCGGTCGGGAACCGCGAAAGGACGCTTGACCGGCGGGGCAACGCCAGCCGAGCCCCCGCCGGCAAAAGCGTTTCTTGGGCGCGGGTTTACCGATACGGGCGGGGGCGTTCGGCGCTATAGTCAGGAACCTGTCCCGAGGCTACCTGACCGGCGCGGAGGCTTGGATTCCCCACATGACCAACGACCTTTCCATTGCCCTTGAAACTTTGCGACTGGACCCCGAGGACGCGAGCGCACGGGAGGCCCTTTCCGGGATAGGTGCCTCCGAGTCCGCAAGCGCGGCGGCCGAGGAACTGGCCAAGACCCTCGCGGCCGAGCGCGCCTTCCACGCGGCGGCCAACCATCCCGGCCTGTGCCTGTATCTGGTCGATGCCGAGCTTGGGCTCGCGCGGGCCCCGGCCGAGCATGTGCAGCTCCTGCTGGAGAAGGCCCGACTCTGCTGGGGCGATCTGTGGCAGTTCGAAGCGGCGCGCGATGCGCTCAAGGAGGCCTTGCAGATCGAGCCCGAACATGCGGAGGCGCAGGCCCTGCAAGGAGAGCTGGACGCCGAGGGAGCCGCCTGGCAAGAGCAAGCGGAGGCGCTCTCCGAAAAGGCCGCGGCGGCGGGGGACGGCCCGGAGGCCGCGTCTCTCTTCGTGGCCGAGGCCGAGCTTCTCTTGCGTCACCGCAATGTCACGGCCGAAGCCGAGGCGCTTCTGCGCCGCGGCCTGGAGCTCGACCCGCACAATCGCCGCGCCGATCGGGCCCTCGAACGGGTGCTGGCCGCGGCGGGCCGGCACCCCGAGTTGGCCGAGCATCTGGCGCGGCGGATCGCCAACGCCACCACGCCGGAAGAGAAGGCCGCGGCCGAGGTCGAGGCCGGACGGCTGGCCGAGAAGATCGGACAGCCGGCGGAGGCGCAGGAGCACTACCGCCGGGCCTTGGCCGCCTGCCCGGCAGACGAGCGGGCCCAGCGCGCCCTGGAGAAGTCGCTGGCGGGCGCCGACGTCGATACGCTGGTCAAGACCTACGAGGCGGCGCTCAAGGCCGCGAAGCGCGGCCCCGCCGAGGTGGCGCCCGCCCTGGCGCTCGGCGAAATCTACTGGAAGCGCCTGTCCAAGATGGAAGAGGCCGAGCAGTGCTTCCGTCGGGTCAGGAAAGTGCAGCCCTTCCACCCGCTGGTCATCGATTTCTACCGCGCCTACTACCTGGCCAAGGACGACATCCAGCAGTTGCTCGCCCTACTCGGCCAGGCGCAGAAGAACGAAACCGATCCCGAGGCGCGCATTCGCTTCGGCATCGAGATGGCCACGGCGGCCGAACGGCGGCCGCAGCTCGTGGAAAAGGCCATCGATGCCTGGAAGCTTCTGGTGCGCATCCGTCCCGGGCTGCCCGAGGCGGTCACGGCTCTGCGACGCCTGTACACCAAGGCCGAGAAGTGGAACCAGCTGCTCGAGCTCCTGAAGGAACAGTGCGAATCGCTGCCGGCCAGCGACGTCGACGGCAAGGTCGGCTGCTATCTCGACATGGTCCCCATCTACCGGGATCGCCTGAAGCTGGAAACCATGGTCATCAACACCTACGCGGCGATCTTGGCCCTGCGCCCCGATCACCAAGAGGCGCTCTTGGCCCTGGCCGAGCGCTACGAGGCGCAGTCGCGGTGGGGCGACCTGGCCGGCGTGCTGGCCCGTCAAGCGCAGGCCACGGCGGACGTCGCGCAAAGGGTTGCGCTCTATCACCGCATCGCCGCCCTGTGGATCGAGAAATTCGGCAACCACCACAACGCCATTGCCGCGCTGGAAAGGATCCTCGAGGCGGATCCGCAGGACCACAAAGCGCGCACCACCCTGCGCGAGATCTATACGCGCGGCCGCTCTTGGCGCGCCCTGCTGGATCTCCTGCGGCGCGAGCTGCCCTACCTCGCGGCGGGCGCCCGGCGCGACCATTTGGCCGAGATGGCCGTGCTCGCCGCCGAGCGCTTGGCCGATTTGCGTCAGGCCATCGGGCTGTGGAACGAGGTGTTGGAGATCGTGCCGGGCGACCGTGGCGCGACCACCGCCCTGGTCGGGCTCTACGAGCGCGAGAAGCGCTGGCCGGCCCTGACCGAGATCCTCGGCCGTCTGGCCGAGTCCACGGGCGGCGAGGGGAGCACCGAGGGCTGCGCGTTGCTCGAGAAGCGCGGGCTCATCCTGCTCGAGAAGTTGGGCGCCGGTCGTGCCGCGCTGGATACCTTGCGCCGCGTGCATGCGGCGCAGCCCGAGAACCCGCGGGTCTTGCGCGCCCTGCGCGAGGCCTATTCGCAGGTCGGCGATATCGACTCCCTGGAGGCGATCTACGCGAGCCGCAACGCCTGGGACGATCTGTGCGACGTGCTCTCGGGTCTGGCCGAGCGCACCCCGGACATGCGCCTGCGCGTGCGCGCCTTCGAGCGCGTGGCCGACATCGCGCGCAACCGGCTGGGCCAGAACGAGAGAGTCATCAAGGCCTACGAAGGCATTCTGGCCACCGAGCCCGAGAACCGCGCCGTGGCCAGGCAGGCCGCGGAGATCTACGAGAAGACCGAGCGCTGGGGCCGCTTGGTGGCGACCTTCGAGATCATCCTCGGTCCCGAATCCGCGCCGGCGCTGTCGGCGGACGAGAGTCTGCCCATCCTCGCGCGGGCGCGCGCCGTCTGCGAGCACAAGCTGCAGGCCAAGGCGCTGGCCTTCAAGTGGTGCGCGCGCGCCTATCGGCTGGCCCCCACCGACCTCGAGGTGCGGGCCGAGCTCGAGCGCCTGGGCGGCGAGGCCGAGGAATGGGAGATGCTGCTGGCGCTCTTCATCGAGCGTCAGGGCATGGGGGACAGGCAGGGGCCGGATCCGGAGGAGCGCCTCTACCTTTTGCGCCGCTGTCTCGACTTGCTGGTTTCGCACGTGGACCGGCCGACCGACCTGCAGCGTTTCGCGGAGACCATTCTGGCGGAGGTGCCCGGGGATCCCGAAGCCGAGCTGGCGCTCATCAAGCTCTTCACCGAGAAGGAGCGCTGGGCGGAGCTGGTCCAACTGCAGCAGGTGCGGCAGCGCCGCATGACCGACCCGTTGCTGCGCGCCGAGGCCCTGCTGCGCATCGCCCGGCTGGAAGAAGACAAGCTCGGCGATCGCAAGGCCGCCACGCGCAGCCTGCAAGAGGCGGTCGAGGTCGAGCCGGAGAACCTGCGTGCCCTGCGCGAGCTGGCGCGTCTGCTCGAAGCGCAGCAGGATTTCCGCAGCCTGGCCATCGTGTTGATGCGGCAGGCGAGCCTGGGCGACGAGGCGGCCCGTGCCGCGGCCCTGGTGCACCTCGGGCAGGTGTGCGAGCAGGAGCTGGGCGAGCACAAGCAGGCGACCCAGGCCTTCCTGCAAGCCCTCGAGCTCGACAACATCGCCAGCGGCGCGGTGGAGGGGCTCGAGCGCATGTTCGCGGCCGGCGCCATCTGCGAGGACGACGTCGCCGCCGTGGCCTCGCGTCTGGCGCCCTACTACGAGCTGACCGAGAACTACGCCAAGTGGGCGGACGCGCTCGAATCGCTCGCCCGCGTGGCCAAGGACGATGGGCAGCGCAAGGCGCATTTGGAGATGCTCGCCGATCTCTATGCCGGTCCGCTCGGCGACTCGGTGGCCGCCTACGGCGCCGTGCGCCGCATCTTCGAACTGGAACCGGGAAATCTGGCCGTGCGCGAGCGCCTGGTGCAGCTCGCGGAGCTGGTGGGCAAGCTGCCCGAGATCGCCGAGAGCGCCCGGCGCGTGCTGGAAATCACGGAGGAGCCGGGGCTGCGCCAGGAGCTCTTCATGCTCGTGGCCGACGTGGAAGAGCGCCAGCCCGAACGGCTCTCCGACGCGGAGGCGGCGCTGCGCGAAGTGCTCAAGATCGATCCGCTGCACATGGGCGCGTACCGGACCCTGTGCCGCATCTGCAAGGACGCCGAGCGCTGGGGAGCCTTGCGCGACACCATCGCGGCTCGCGAGCGGCATCTCCCCGACGTCCGGCAGCGGATCGAGCTGCTCTGGCAGATCATCGAGATCGACGAAGGTCTGCTTTACGATCGCGAGCACGCCACGGCGGTTCTCGGCAAGATCATCGAGCTGGATCGCAACGACCTCAAAGCCTACCGCATTCTCGAACGCCACTACGCCGAGGCCGGGAAGTGGCGCGAGCTCGACAACTTGCTCGTGACCGAAACCGCGCTGGTGCCGCGCGGCGATGTTGCGGACATCAAAGCCCGACGGGCCGATCTCGCGCTGTCGCATTTCGACGCCGCCGCCGGAGCCTTGCATCTGGTGGCCGAAATCCTCGACCTGGTGCCCGCCCACGGTCAGGCCGTGCCTCTGCTCGAGCGCATGCTCGCGGCGAAGGCGGAGCGGCCACGCGCCGCCGAGATGCTGGACGGGCTCTATCGGGCGAGCGGCAATTGGCAGCGGCTGGTGGAGATCCTGGACATCGAGAAAGAGACGGCCACGGAAGCCGGGGTCATCCGCCTGCTTGAGCGCAAGGCCGAGCTGCAGGAAGACAAGCTGTCGTCGTCGGCGCAGGCTCTCGACACGTGGCGGGCCGTGCTCGATCTCGACCCGCATGCGGAGCGCGCGCTGGCGGAGGCGGAGCGGCTGGGCGGCTCGCTTGGCCGCTACGGCGATCTCATCGTTCTCTACCAGACCCTGGCCGACAAGCGGGATCCCTCCGACGTGGCCGGCATTGCCGATCTGCTCTCGCGCGCGGCTCGCCTGAGCATGGCGTATCTAGTGGATCGCCAAGCCGCGATCGCGGCTTGGCGCCGCGTGCTGGACCTGGACCCGGGCAATGCCCAGACCGGCGGTCCGGCGGCGGAGGCGCTGGAGAGCCTCTACACCGACGCCGGCGACATCGCGGGCCTGGTGCACGTGCTGCGCACTCGCGCCGAATGGCCGGGCGACGCCGACGAACGCGGGCGACTGCTCCTGCGCGTCGCCGATCTACAGGAGAATCGTCTCGAAGATCTCGACGCGGCGGTGGCAACCTATCGCGGCTTGCTCGACGGCGAAGGCGAGGCGGTCACGCGCGCCTTCGAGAACCTGGACCGCATATTCCAGAGGACGAAGCAAACCCGCGAGCGCGTGGAGTTGCTCAAGCGCTGGCTGGATCACCTCGACCTGCCGGCCCGCCGCAACATGCGTTTCCTCATCTCCGGCCTGGCCGAGAAAGAGCTTGGAGATCTGGACGAGGCCGTGTCCACGGTGCGGCCCATTCTCGACGAGATGCCCGAGGATCGCGAGGCGCTCGCGACGCTCGTCCGGCTGTACCAGGCGCAAGCCCTGCCGGCCGAGCACCTGGAGATCCTCGAACGCCTGTTGGCCCTGGCGGGCAACGACGGCGAGCGCATCGATCTGTTGCGCCAGATCGCCGGCTTGCTCAAGGGGCCGCTCGGCCGAGCGGCCGAGGCCTTGGACCGCTGGCGCGAGATCCTGCGCTTGCAGCCCAGGGACGAAGCCGCCCAGGCCGAGGTGGATGCGCTGCTCGGCGCGGAGGACGTCAGTCTGCGCTTCGCCGCGGCCGAGACCCTGGAGCCCATCTACGCCAAGGCGGGCGAGCACGCCAAGCTGGCGGCCATCCTGCGCGTGCAGATCTCCCTGGCCGAGGATGGCCATTCGCGCGTCGGCTACCGCACCCGGTTGGCTGGCATCGAGGAGAGCCAGCTCAAGGACAAGAAGGCCGCGTTCGTCACCTGGGCCGCGGCCATCAAGGACGCGACCAGCGATCCGGAGCTGGACCGCCTCCTGGACGCCTATGAGCGGGTGGCGGCGGCGCTGGGCGAGGACACCATTCTCGACATCATCGATCTCTATCGCGCCATCGAGCCCGACATCCTCGCGGAAACCATCCGCATGCGGGTGCAGCAGACCGTCGCCAAGCTGGCCATCAAATTGGGCGACCTATCCCTGGCCACGGACTACTACAGCCGCATCGTCGAACGCCGGCCCGACGACGACCACGCGCTGGAAGCCTTGGAGCGCATCTACGAGCAGCAAGGGGATGACGAACATCTCTTCGACGTGCTGTTGCGGCGGGCCGAGCTGGCTGGCAGCGAAAAGGCCGAGCTGGC
The DNA here is from genome assembly GCA_016935975.1 of Deltaproteobacteria bacterium. GTDB lineage: Bacteria > Myxococcota_A > Polyangia > Fen-1088 > Fen-1088 > Fen-1118. The sequence goes on along the minus strand of JAFGPX010000145.1, from coordinate 30,253 downwards.
CCTGCGGCGGCGGGCCGCGCTGCTGGCGCGCAAGCTCGGTCGCCACGAGGAGGCCATTATCGCTTGGGAGCGCGTGTGGTCCATCCAGAGCACCAATGGCGAAGCGGTGGCGGCGCTCGAGGACCTGTACACCGAGCTTGGCCGCTGGGAGGATTTGGCCGGTCTGCTCGAACGCCGGCTGGAACAGGGCGTGTCGGCGGGGATGGCCATCGATCTGCGTTTCCGCTTGGCCGAGATCCATTTGCAGCAACTGGCCAACCGCTACCGCGCCCTGGAATACCTGGGCGCGGTGCTGGCGGGCGAGCCCGAGCACGCCGGGACCATCGCCATTCTCGAGGGCATGCTTTCGGACCCCGAGGTGGCCGTCGAGGCGGCCAATCTGCTCGAAGCGGTCTACATCAAGCGCAACGCCTGGAAGGACCTGGTCGGCATCGACAGCCTGCGCCTGAAGTTCAGCGAGGATCCGACGCTGCGCCTGGCCTGGACGCAGCGGATCGCGCAGGTCTACGAAGAGCAGATCGAAGATCTCGACGAGGCCTTCAACTGGTACGGCCGGGTCTTCCAGGAACGGCCCACCGACCCCGAGGCCCAGGAGCAGCTCGTGCGGCTGGCGCCCAAGCAGAACCGCTGGCGTGACCTGGGTCGCCTGCTCGACCAGTACCTCGACGAAGAAGCGGGCAACTCCGACGAGGTTCTGGCCGTGGTGCGGATCGCGATTCGCGTCTACGACCAGGAGCTCGGGGATCACGACAACGCGCGACGCTACTACCGTCGCTACCTCGAAGCCCTGCCCGGCGAGCGCGCGGCCAGCGAGATCTACGAGGAAGCGCTCACGCGCTGGGAGGCGTGGCGCGAGCTGCGCGACCTGCTCGACGAGCAATCCCGCATCGTGGAGGCCGTGCCACAGAAGGTGGCGCTTCTGCATCGCAGCGCCCACTTGAGCGACGAGAAGCTCGGCGAGCCGCTGGCCGCCATCGACGCTTTGCGTACCATTCTCGATCTCGATCCGTCCGACGCGCGTGCCGCCGCCGCGCTGGCCGACCTGTTGGAGCGCGAGGCGCGCTGGGACGATCTGCGCGACCACCTGGTGTGGATGATCGCGAGCGCCGAGGATGCGCATGGCAAGGACGAGCTGACCATTCGTCTGGCGCGAGTCGAGGCCGAGCATCTGGGCAACGCCGCCACGGCAGTGGACCACTACGGCGAGGTCTTGCTGCGCACGCCGGGCAATGTCGAAGCCGTCGCCGCCCTCGAGGCGCTGCTGACCGAAAGCGAGCTGCGCCCACGCGTGGCCGAGCTGCTCGAACCGGCCCTGCGCACCATCCGCGACCTGCGCAGGCTTGCGGACATACTCGAGATCCGTCTGGAGAGCGTCGAGGATACCGAGCGTCGTATCGAGGCCTTGCGCGAGATCGCGACTCTCGAAATGCACCTGGGGCGGCAACGCGAGTCGCTGGCGGCGCGTGGCCGCGCCTGGCTCGAAGACGTCACCAACGCGGAAACCCTGGTCGAAGTGGACTCGCAGGCCGCGGGCTTGGGCGAGTTCGAGGCGTTCGTGGGGATTCTCGACAAGGGCATCGCCTTGGCGGTGGATCCCGACTTGAGCGCGGATCTGTGCGCGCACAAGGCCAACATCCTCGACGCCCGCATCAAGGATCCCGAGCGCGCCATCGAGGCGTGGCGCGCGGCCCTCGCCTCGCGGCCGGACTACGAGGACGCCTTCGTGGCGCTCGAGCGTCTGCTCGAGGACGCGGGGCGCACGGTCGAGCTGTGCGAAACGCTGGAGAAGCATGCCGAGGCCGTAGTGGAAGCGCCCCGGCGCGAAGCCCTCATCCGGCGGGTGGCCGGTTTGTGCGAAGCGCCGCTGGCCGACCTGCCCAAGGCCATCACGGCTTGGCGCGCGGTGCTCGAGCTCGACCAGATGAATGTGGAGGCACTGGACGCTCTGGCGCGCCTCTACGCTGCGACGGAGGACTGGCAGAACCTGGTGGAGACGCTGCAACACAAGATCGAGAGCAGCACGGATGCGCGCCTGTTGCGCGCGCTGCACTTCCAGGCGGCCGAGCTGCTCGACGAGAAACTGGGACAGCTGTCCGACGCCGCCGAGCACCTGCGGCAAATCATCGACGTGGCGCCCGAGGACATGGATGCCCTCGACATGCTGGCCAGCGTCTACCTGCGCGAGAAACGGCACGCGGAGCTGGTCGACGTTCTCGACCGGCGCGCCCGTCTCACGGGCACCGGGGTGGAACGCGACACGCTCCTTTACCAGGCGGCGCACGTCACCGAGCACGAGCTGCTCGACCCGCGCGATGCCATCACGCGCTATCGGGGGATCCTCGACGGCAATCCTAGCCATGGCGAATCGCGCGCGGCGCTGTGGGCGCTGGCGCGCGGTGAAGACTGCCGCTTGCCGGCCCTCGAAGCGTTGGAGCCGCTGCTGCGTCTGGGGCAGGAATGGCAAGCGCTGCGCGAGTGCCTGAGCCTCCGCCTTTCCGTCCTCGACCTGCCCGCCGAGCGGCTCGAAGTCCTGGCCGATCTGGCGCAGGTAGAGGAAGTCGCGCTCGGCGACCGGGCGGCGGCCTTCGCCACCTGGGCGCGCGCGCTGGCCGAGGACTCGACCAGTGCCGAGGCCATGACCGCTCTCGAACGACTGGCGGGTGAGACCGGCAATTTCGTCGGCCTGGCCGAGGTCTACGAAGAGCGCCTGAAGTCGGTTTACGACAGCGAGCTGCAAGTCAAGTTGGGAAGCCGCCTGGCCGATCTCTACGAACACACCTTGGCGAAGCCCGAGCGGGCCGTCGAGCTGTGGCGGGAAGTCGAAACACTGCCCGGCGGCGAGAGCCTGGCGCTTTCGCGTCAGGAGGTGATACTGCGGCAGCTCGGCCGCCACCAGGAATTGGCCGACGTGCTGGCGCGCGAGGCCGAGGTGGCCACCCAGCCGGCGCAACAGGCGGACTTCTGGGCGGCCCTCGGCGAGCTGCGTCTGGGGCTGCTCGGCGAGCGTGATGGCGCTATCTCCGCGTTTCGCTCGGCGCTCGATGCCGTGCCGAAGCACGCGCAGGCCGTGACGGCTCTGCGCACGCTGGCCCTGGGTCCGGAGCCGCCCGTCGAGGCGCTGGACATTCTCGAGCCCTTGGCCGAGGAGGAGAGCGACTTCGTCGGGCTGGTGACGCTGCTCGAGGCCCGGCTGGCCATCCTCGAAGACGCCAGCGACAGGGCGGCGTTGTTGCGTCGCATTGCGGAGATCTGCGAAAGCAAGCTCGCCGACCTGCCGCGCACCCTCGAGGTGCTGGGGCGGGCGCTCGTGGCCGAGCCGAGCTCGCACGAAACCGTCACCAACCTAGAGCGCGTGGCCGAGGCGGGCGGCGCTCTCGCTCTTGCAGCCCAGCACATCGAGGCCGTGCTCGACGCCGTCGAGCCCATGATGTTCGCCGAGATGGCCATGCGGGCAGCTCGGTTGCGCCTGCAATCGGCGGAGCCGGCGAGCGAGGAAGCGGCCCTGCAGCTCTACGCGCGCGTGCTGGAGGCCGATAGCGAGAACGTGGCGGCCCTGGAGGCGTTGGACGGGCTGTACCGCCGCCGCGGCGATCCTCTGCGCTTGGCCGAGATCCTCGAACGTCGAGGCGCCTTGGAGCTCGATCCGGCGAGACGGCTGGCCCTCTACGGCGAGGCGGCAGGTCTGCACGAGGGCAGTGGCAACTTGGCGGCCGCGATTGCGGCTTGGCGCTTGGGCCGCGAAGGCGACGAGACCGACCAGACCGCCATCGACGAGCTGGCCCGCCTCTACGAAGCAGCGGGCGAGCGCGAAGAGCAGGTGCAGATCCTGCGCGAGAAGGCGCGCATGCTCGACGATGGTCAACAGCGATGCGCCGTGCTCATGCAGGTCGTCGCGATCACGGCCGGACCGCTCGGCGACGTGGACGGAGCGGTGAACGCGATCAAGGAGGCGCTGGACGCCGACAGCGACAACCCGGAGGCGTTGGAAGCGCTGGTCGAGCTGGAAGAGCGCCGGGGCGATTTCGCGGCGCTGGAGGAGGCCCTGCTGCGCCAAGCCTCGGCGCTGACCGGAGCCGCACAGCTTGCGGTGCTGGCCAAGCTGGCCGGCAACGCAGCCGAGCACCTGAACGACGGCGACCGCGCTCTTGTCTACTTGCAGCAGATCCTGGCGGCGGATCCGCAGAACGCGGCGGCGTTCGCCGAGACGGAGCGATTGCTCACGTCGCTCGAACGCTGGCACGAGCTCATCGAGATGCTCGAACGCCGGGCCGACGCCGAGGCCGAACGCGGCAACCGCGAGGAGGAGCTGGCGTGCCGGGTGAAAGTGGCGGCGATCTGGGGCGAGAAGCTTGGTGCCGAGGACAGCGCGCTCGAGGCGCTGGGCGCCGTGCTGGCGCGCGACCCGCAGCATTTCCCGTCGCTTCTGGCCGTGGCCCGCATTCACGAGAGCCAGGAGCGCTGGCCAGAGGCCAGCGAGGCGTTGGCGAAGGCCTCGGATGCCGCCGCCACCGTGCAGGAGAAGGCCGATGTCTTCTGCCGGCGCGCGGCCGTGGCCGCGGCGACGGGCGGCAGCCCCGAGGACGTCGCGGCTCTGTATCGCTTGGCGCTGGCCAACGATCCGGTTTGGTTGCCGGCGGTCGTCGCACTGGAGGCGCTGGCGCGCAAGACCGGCGACCACGCCCAGCTCGTGGTGCAGCTACTGGCCCGCTTGGCGCTGGAGAAGGATCCGGCCAAGCGGAAGTCGATTCTCTCCGAGGTGGCGTCGCTCTACCTCGGCCCGCTCGGCAAACCGGGCGAGGCGGTGGCGCCGCTCGAACAGCTGGTCAAGCTCTGCCCCGGCGATCTCGCGGTGCAAGAGAACCTGGGCCGCGCTCTCATCGCCTCGGGCCGTGTCGACGAGGGCGAGGTCGTCCTGGGCCAGCTCGTCGAGCAGATGGGCAAGGCCAGGCGGCAGAAGGACGTCGCACGCGTTCAAGGCATGCTGGGCGGCTTCGCCGAAGAGCGCGGGGATCTGGCCGCGGCCAAGCAGTGGTACGTCGCCGCCTACCAGATCGATCCGACCCAGGCGCGCGTGCTCGGCGCGCTGGCGCGCCTGTCGCTGCGCCAGAGCGATGCCGAGTCGGCGCGCCGGTACCTGCGTACCCTGCTCCTGCAGAGCTTCGACGAGAAGGCCGCGGGTATCACCAAGGCCGAGGTCTACCTGGCGCTCGGCAACCTGCATCGCGAGGCCGGCGAGAACGCCAAGGCGCGCAACATGTTCGAGCGTGGCCTGGAGACCGATCCGAGGAACGAGGCCCTCAAACAGGCGCTGGCCTCGACGCCGAAGTAGGCCGGTAGGGATTCACCACAGAGGACACGGAGAACACAGAGCCGGAGGGGAAGGGGTTCGGATCCCGGTGCGAGATGCTGGCGGCGTTGCCGTGCCCAGGACCATGCGGAGCCGTCTTGTCGCTACCCAAGCCACGTGTGGTGGTGGAGGTGAGGGATCCCGAACACAGATCTGGACTATCCCATCCTCCGTGTTCTCCGTGTCCTCTGCGGTTCTTCCCGTAGACGATCCCGCATTCCGAGCTACCGTCGGGCTACGGCCTGCACGCGTTCGAGAACCGTGCGGGCCTGCGGGGTGCGGGCGTAGACGTAGAGGGTGGCGGAGGCCTCGGCGGGCAAGGCTTCCTCGCTCACGCGCAAGTGCTTGCCGACGGCAAAGACGACCGGGAAGGGCAGGCCGGCCTTGGCCATCTCGATGCGCTTCCACACGGCGTCGCGGCTCCAGAAGCCGAGCACCTCCAGGAAGACGCGCTGGCCGCTCTCGCGGTGGACGAATTCGAGGTCGGGAACGCACACGCCGATGCCGGGCAGGCTCAGGATCGCTTCCGAGGGCGCGGCCTGCCAGGGAGACTGCAGGCGGGGCAAGTCGGCGAGCAGGGCCGCGACCTCGTCGGGAAGCTCGGCGGCGTGGTCGATGGGCGCAGAAGCCTTCCTGCCCTTGAGGTGGTAGCGCAGCGGACGGCGGTCCTTGCCCCAGCGTACGTCGGCGCGCACCTCCCAGGCAGCGCAGGCCATGATGGCGGGCAGGGCCAGCGCCAGGTTGAGGCCGTATTTGGTGGTCTGCTCGAAGAGGCTCATGGGCCCGTCGAGGTCGATGGCATAGCCTCTGTCCCCGTCTTGACGGCTGATCTCGTAGAGCAGGCGGTGGAACTTCAGCGTGCGAAAGAGAGCGCGATAGTCGAGGGCGCCGGCGCAGAACACCCGCGCTTGCACGCGCACGGCGCGCAGCAATACCGCCTGGTGCGAGGCCAGGTCGTGCAGGGCGAGCAGGCCCTCGGGCGAAGGCAGGTCGGCCTTGCGCAGGACGTGCGCGCTCGGCAGGTCGGAGTACAGGGCCTCCTCGATCACATCCGCCTCCACGCCGTGAGCCCGCGCGACGCCGGCCAGTATGGCGGCGCGGTCGAAGTCGCGGCCCGAAGCACGCGCGGCAGCGGCCGCCGTGAAGATCTCGCGGCGTAGCTCGACGGGCGCGAGCGTCGCGCCCTCCTCGAACTCGCAGGCGTCGAGCGCCAGCTTGAAGAGACCGCGCGCCAAGCGCTGCTCGGCGGGCGCGATGGCCACCTGGCTCCACGCCTCGAGCAGCGCTCCGCGCGGCAGCCCCAGGTGCGCGCGCACCAAGGAAAGCGCCGTGCCGGCCAGCTCGAGCGCGCGTGGGCGCTGGGCATGCGGAAGCGACACGACCACTAGGCTGTCGCCGCGGCGGCGCGCGTGGACGAGATCAGCGGTAAGCAACGTGGTCGCGACGCCTCGTGCTGGTCATGGATTCGCTGGTGCCGCCCGTGACGAGCTCGTAGAGCACGGCGCGCTTGCCGGCGCGCGGGCGTAGGATGCGGCCCAGGCGCTGCACGTGCTCGCGCACCGAGCCGCTGCCCGACATGACGACGGCGACGTTGGCTTCGGGAATGTCGACGCCCTCGTTGAGCACCCTGGAGGTGGCCAGGGCCGCGTACTCGCCACGGGAGAAGCCCGCCAGGACGGCGCTGCGCTCGCTCACCTTGGTCAGGTGGGTGATGGCCGGGACGAGAAAGCGGCGCGACAGGAGATAGACGGTGGCGTTGTCCTGCGTGAACACGATGGCGCGGTCGTGCCGATGCTGGAAGAGCAGCCGTTCGAGGTAGTCGAGCTTGGCCGGCGCGGTGAAGGCGATCTCGCGCTGGCGGCGGTAGGCGGCGAAGGCGCGACGTCCCGCTTCGCTGCGGGACGAGCGGATGATGAAGTCGGAGAAACCGCGCGGGCTCGTCATGACAATGCCGTTGTCGCCGACGAACTGCCGGTAGATGGCGCGTTCGCGCTCGTATTCCGCGCGCTCCGCGGGCGATAGATCGACGCTGACGCGCACGGTCTCGTAGTCGGCGAGGTACTCGCCGGCCAGCTCGACGATGTCCTTGCGGTACACGACGGGCCCGCAGAGCTCGTCGAGGATCGCGTCGCGGCCGTCGCTGCGCTCGGGCGTGGCGGTCAGACCCAGGCGAAAGGGCGCCAGGCACAGGCGCGCGCCCAGGGCATAGCTTTCGCCGGGCAGGTGGTGGCACTCGTCGAACACCACCAGGCCGAAGCGGTCGCCCAGGTGCTCCATGTGCAGGTAGGCGGAATCGTAGGTGGTCACGGTCAAAGGGCGCACGTCGTAGTCGCCGCCACCGACGATCCCGATGTTGCCGCCCATGGTGCCGCCGAAGGTGGCGAGGAGGCCGTCGTGCCACTGGCGCACGAGATCCAAGGTCGGCGTGACCACCAACGCCGACCGCTTGCGGTCGTCTATGGCCAGGTGGGCGACCAGGGTCTTGCCCGCGCCCGTGGGCAGCACGACGACCCCGCGAAAACCGTTCGCGCGCCAGGCGGCCAGGGCCGCGGTCTGGTACGGGCGCGGCTCGCGGTGGACGAGCGTCGAAGTCGCCATGGTGTCGTAGCGGCGGGCCTGGTCGCTGTAGGGGACGCCGCGGGCGCGCAGGCCGCGCACGATGGCGGCGTACGCACAAGCCGGCGCGCGCAGGCAGGCGCTGCGCTCGTCCCACGACGCCGGCAATCCGGCGGTGTCGGCCGGCCGGCCGGCGATCTCGATGGTCCCCGCGCGGAAGCGCAGGGTGACCGCCGGTGCTGGTGCGGATGACGACGCCGGATTCACGCAGGCGAGTTTCGCACAAAACCACTCACCACAGAGAGCACAGAGGACGGACGGGTTTGAGAAGCCTCAATCCGAAAACCTCATGCCGTCTCCGGGCTCTGTGTCCTCCGTGTTCTCTGTGGTTCAACCCATCTCCTGCCGACGCGCTGCGGATGGCCGATGTCCTTGTTGTGGTCGCCGGACGGATGTCTCCATGGTCTGTGCGCCTCGGTGGTTTCTTCTGCGTCGCTGGCCCGGGAATTCGACTAGATTCCAGCCGATTGCAGTTGCGTGGGAAACAGATTCTCTGGCCGCTCGCTGCCGTCGCCTTGCTGGCGCTGGTCGGCTGGGACTTCGCGGCGGCGACCACCTTCTTGAGCGACGACTACATCTTCCGCCTGTACGGCAGACTGGAAGACAATCCACTTGCCGCTTTCGTTTCCGACAAGCACGGCGGGGAGTACTACCGGCCTCTGCCCATGCTGCTTTGGTGGGTCCTCGAACGGCTCGCGGACGGGCGGGCCTGGGCCTTCGCGCTCGTGTCCTTCTTGCTCCACCTGCTGTGCGCCGTTCTGCTCGTCAACTTGGGGCTTCGGCTTGGGCTCGCGAAGCGCACGGCGCTTCTTGCCGGAGTTCTCTTTTTCGTCGCGCCGGCGCAGCGGCAAGCCGCGCTGTGGTTCTCGGCCAGCACCGATTTGCTGGCCGCGAGCGCGATGCTGGGGGCGATGGTGGCTTTCCTGGGGTCCGGCCGGCGGGCGCGTGCCCTCTCCGTGCTGCTGGCGGCGCTGGCCTTTTTCTGCAAGGAGACGGCCCTCGTGCTGCCGGCGCTGCTCTTCGCCGGGGGTTGGTTCCGCGTCAGGCAGCAAGGGGGATCGTCGCCGGGCAAGGCCGTGCTCCTCTCGCTGGCGCCACACTTGGGCGCGCTGGCCGTGTTTCTTGTCGCACGCTTTGTGATCCTGGGCGGGCTAGGGGGGACCGACGATCCTTCCGCGCCGTGGTTCGGGCGGGGAATACAGCTCGCCTCGGGATTGGTGCATGCCGTGACCGCGTACGCGCCCTTGCCCGAGTGGGCAGCGTGGGCGGCGGGGGTGGCGCTGCTGGCGGCCACGACCGCGGTCGCGTGGCGGCGACACCCCTTGTCTCGTTTCGCCGCGATCTTCGCCGGGCTCGCGTTGCTGCCGCTGCCGGCGGCCGGTTGGGTGGTGGGCGCGCGCTACTTCTACCTGCCGGCGGCCGGGCTGTTCCTGCTCGCGGCCATCGCGCTTGGGGCCGCCAGCCGTCTCGTGGTCGGAGCGGCCGTGGCATTCCTTCTTTGTCTCGGTATTCTGTCGGGGCACCATCGCGCCGGCGAGATCCGTCTGTACCGCCAGGCCGTGGCCGCGGCCGACGCAGCCGTCAACGACGGGCTTCGCCGCGGACACCGACTCTTCCTCGTGCGCGGCGGGGTCAAGGATCTGGACTTGGCCATCAAGCTCCTCGCCAACAAGCGCGAGCCGCGCCCGGAGCACGTCGTGCTCGCCGACGTCCCCGCGTCGTTCGTGTGGCTGCCGACCGGCCTGGCCGAGCGCCTCCGCTTTCTTCTGGCCGAGCCGCCGCTGCCGCCGGCCGGGGCGTATCGTTTCGGCGGCGAACGCATCGTGGGCCAGGCGCGGCGCGAGGAGGCCCCCGATCTCGACGAGGTCCTGACGCGCCTGCCCGATCTGCGCATCATCCGCCTCGTCCGCCAGGGGGATGCGTACGGTTGGCAGGACAGGACTCAGGAGTACCACCGGGCTCCGTAGATGGCTTGAATCCAGTTGCGATCCTGGCTTTGCGCCGACGGAACCATCGCGTAACATGAAGCCCCTCGGAGCCCGCCATGGCCAAGACGCGCGCCACCCACATCGAGGTCATCAAGTCGGCCGTTGCCCTGGCCTCGAAGCGGTCGTTCGATCACCTGCTCTACGTCGGCGATCTGCTCCTGCCCGAGGAGGTCTTCCGCGGCAAGGCCACGGCGCGCAAGAAGCTGGTGCAGGCCGTGGTCAGCCCGGCCCAGCGCGCGGTGGTCGAGGCCTCGGGCGTCCGGGTCATTCCGCTGCCCCAGTACGACCTCGGACGGACCGAGAAGCTGAAGCTGGCCCTGATCGGTGGCATCGCTCGCGGCCTCTACGCCGAGGGTGAGGTGGTGGTGGCCCTGCTGTCGGCGCGGACGGTGGGCAAGCCGGACTCCATCCTGGTGGTCGACGTGGGCCCGGACGACGAGGACGTGGGCTTCGGGTTCTTGCGCAGCGAGGGCGTATCGGCCGAGATCCTCGAGGCGCTCATCGATCTCGCGGTCACCGTCGGCGTGGAAGGCTGGGAGGGGCGGCCGGTGGGGACGCTGTTCGTCATCGGCGACTCGAGCCGAGTCATGGAGCAGTCGCGGCCGCTCAGCTTGAACCCGTTTCAGGGCTACTCCGAGGACGAGCGCAACATGCTCTCGCCCGAGGTCAAGCGCGCCCTGCGCGCCTTCGCCGTGCTCGACGGCGCCTTCGTGCTGCGCGAGGACGGCGTGGTGCTGGCGGCGGGCCGCTACCTCAACTTCGAGGAGAAGGAGGTGCGCATCCCGCTCGGGCTGGGCTCGCGCCACATGGCCGCCGCCGGCATCACGCACGAGACCGAGGCCATCGCCGTGGTGGTGTCGCAGACCACGGGCACGGTGCGCGTCTTTCGCCACGGTCGCGCGGTCCTCGAGCTGGCGTCGCGGATCCGCAGGTCGTAGTGACGGGGGCCCTGGGAGGGTTCCCAGACCCCGACCCACTCTGGCTCCGCCCATCAAGGCCCGCCTCCGCCAACGTCATCTGGGCAACCAGGGCGCACTCCATCGCGCCCTTGGCGGGCAGCCCCTAGTCCATCGCCTGGCGTATGCGCGGCTCAATCTCGTCCGCGCGCACCTCGCTCTGCTCGCGCTTGACGAGATCGCGCAGCACGAACTTGCCGGCGGCGAGCTCGTTGTCGCCAATCATGAGGGCCAACCGCGTGCGCAGGGCGTCGGCGCGCTTGAGCTGAGCCTTGAGCCCGATCTCGCGGTGCTCGATTTCGGTGCGGATCCCGCCTAGGCGCAGGCGATGGGCCAGCGGCAGGGCGAATGCGCGCGCCTTCTCGCCGAGCACGGCGACGTAAAGAGTGAGGCCGGATTCGAAGCTCTCGGCCGGTTGGCTCATGGCCAGAAGCACGCGCTCGACACCCAAGGCGAAGCCGATGGCCGGAATCTCGGGGCCGCCCAGCGAGGATACCAGCCGGTCGTAGCGTCCGCCGCCCGCCAGGGTGTTCTGCGCGCCCAACCCGCCGACCTTGGCTTTGATCTCGAAGGTGGTGCCGGTGTAGTAGTCGAGCCCGCGCACGAGCCGCGGATCGACCTGGCTCGCGACGCCCAGATCGGCGAGGTGGCCGCGCACGGCCGCCAAGTGCTGCCGGGATCTCTCGCCGAGCGTGTCGAGCAGGATGGGGGCGCTCGCCGCCAGGGCCTGCACCCGGGGATCCTTGGAATCGAGGATGCGCAGGGGATTGCTCTCCAACCGCCGCCGGGAGAAATCGTCCAGCTTGTCGGCGTGGGCCGAGAAGTACGCGCGCAGCGCCTCGCGGTAGGTGGCGCGTTCGTCCGGATCGCCCAGGCTGTTGACCGCCACTTCCAGGTCGACCGCCGCCAGCCCCAGGTCGAGCAGCAGCGCCACCAGCATGGCGATCATCTCGGCGTCGACGGACGGCCCAGGGATCCCGAAGACCTCGGCCCCGATCTGGTGGAACTGGCGCAGGCGGCCGCGCTGGGCGCGCTCGTGGCGGAACATGGGCCCCAGGTAGTACCAGCGGGTGACCGGCTCGCGATTCCATTGCGAGCGGGCGATGTAGGCCCGTACCGCGGAGGCGGTGCCCTCGGGGCGCATGCTGACGCTGCTGCCGTCGCGGTCGGGGAAGGTGTACATCTGCTTCTCCACCACCTCGGTCGTTTCGCCGACCGTGCGCTGGAAAAGCGGCGTGTACTCGAGAATCGGCGTGCGCAGCTCGCGGTAGGCGAAGGCGTCGAGGATCTGGCGCGCCTTCTCCTCGACGAACTGCCACTTCGCGACCTCGGGCGGCAGGATGTCGTTCATTCCCTTGACGTTCTGGGGTAGCTCGGCCACGGCCGCGTTATAGCACCATCTGCCTCGGTGCAGCGGCCGCGCAGCGGCCATGTCACCTCGCCCCGCGACAGCGGGGAGAGGTCGCCCGGCGCAGCCGGGCGGGTGAGGGCAAAGCCTACTCGACGCGCACGATGGCCGGCCCTAGGGCCGCGAGTAGCTGGGCGCAGGCGCCTTCGACCGCGGCTCGGTCGCGGCCGTCGAGGGTGACCAGCACCCTGTGGTCGGGCGCGTCCAGGTGCGGGTACGAGCCGATGGCCACGCCGGGAAAGTCGGCCGCGGCCTTGTCGAGCGCATCGGCGATGGCGCCCTCGCACTCCCGCGAGTAGAGCTGGCGGCTCACGAAGGGCGCCGCTCGGAAGCGCTCGCGAATCGTGGCGAACTTGCGCTGCAGGATGGAGGGCACGCCGGGCAGCACGTAGACGTTGCGCATGGCCACCACGGGCCAGCGCGCCTGCGGGCTGCCGTCGCCTCGGAGCAGCACCGCGCCCTCGGGCACGTCGGCCCCTCGCAAGTCGCGCTCGAAGAAGCGGTCGCCTCCGACCTCTCGGATGAGGTCCGCCAGATACCGATCGCGCACCACGGGCACTCCGAAGGCAGCGGCGATTCCCGCGACGGTCACGTCGTCATGCGTGGGGCCGACGCCGCCGCTGGTGAAGACATGATCGTGGGCCGCGGCCGCCGCGCGCACGACGGATGCTATCTCGTCCTCGACGTCCGGAACGACCTCGATGCGGCGCACGGCGACGCCGAGCGCGCGCAACTCGCGCACCAGAAAGCGGGCGTTCTGCTCCTCGACCTTGCCCGAAAGCACCTCGTCGCCGATGACGATGATGGCGGCGGTTGGGGCGGGAGCGGGACGGGGCATCTGGGCAACCATAGCGGGCTTTGGTCCGCCGAAAAAGCGACACGGGTGGGGAAGGGGACTACACGAGTTCTGGTCCGGTTGTTGCTGCGGTTTGGCTCTGGAACCCGTGCGCGGACAGCAGGGGCAAAGAGTCCTGAGCCGGTCGCGCGATCCCCGCAGGAACAGCAGAGTTGCTTTGATGCTCAATTAAGAAGGTAAGCCAACATACTACTTATATGGTGAAAAAAGTTCCTGGTTCGCAAAAGCTGCAATGTTGAGAGGGAGTTCGCCTCAATGGCAAGCGTCAATCCGCCGATGGTCCGACACGTGAAGAAGACCGCTTCCAGGAGGGCGCGCGGCCCGGCAAGCCCGCGGTTGCGCATGCATTTCTGGGCGACGGCCGCCTTGGCCGCAGTCGGCAGCCTCGCCCTGGTACCGGGGGCCGACGCGCGCGTCAACCCCCTGGTCATCATCCAGCGCCAGATCCACAAGGCCAACATGCTCATCGTGCTCGACACCTCGGGCTCCATGACCGGCGTGCCGGGCGGCACCTTCTACTACAAGGCCGAGGCGGGCGTGGACTGCGACAACGGCTACAACTGCCGGCAGGCGGGCCTGATGGGCAACTGCGTGGCCTCGGGCAAGTCGTGCTACTCGGACGAAGACTGCCGGCGCGGCACCTGCTCGGCCGACGCGAGCCAGAGCTGCGGCTCGGACATAGAGTGCATGCCGTCGGCCAAGGTCTGCTCGGTCAGCAAGACGGCTTGTACGACCGACGCCGATTGTCCGGCCGTGTCCGGCAAGTGCAGCTACAGCGGGCTGTCCTGCACGACGGAGGGCGGCTGCGCGGCCATCGGCCGGTGCATGGACGGAGACACGCCGTGCGGAAGCACCTCGTGCACCAACTTCGACGACAAGTGCGGCACCACGGGGAATTGCCAAGAAGACCCGAGCAAGGTCTGCGAGACGGACGCGGTCTGCCCGCAGAAGGCGTCGGGCAACTGCGCGAACGGCGGCACGCCGCCCTCGGGCTGCAGCGATCACGCGGACTGTCCCACCAAACAGAAGTGCCAGGGCACGGACGAGACCTGCCGCACGACCGTCGAGTGCCCGGGCACCAAGAAGGGCCGTTGCTCGCTCAACGGCAACACCTGCAACAGCAACAACCAGTGCAACCCGGGAGAAACGTGCATCTACTGGACCAACGCCTGCGTGGGCCCGCCGAATCCTTGCGAGAAGGGGTTCACTCCGTGCGAGCTCTGCCCCAGCAATTCCACGTATTGCCGGCAGCAGACCAACACCTGCCAGCTTGTGCCGAATACCTGCGTGCCGGCCACGCCCAGCACGTGCATCCCGCCCGCGGTGCCGAGCGACATCTGCGGCCCGTCGACCGAAAAGAAGGCCTTGCCCGGGCCGATCCGCATGTGCCGCGCGTCCCTAACGGTCTGTGCCTCGAACAAGGACTGCGCCAGCGGCGATTCCTGCGGCCCCGCCACCTCGCGCATGGTGATCGCCAAACGGGCCATCAACAACGTCATCTCGTCGAACTACGACGTGGTCAACTTCGGGCTCATGACTTACTACCAGGACGGCTACTTCCCGTACTACGAGATGACCGGTGGGGGCACCACGGGCACGGTGACCGAGTTCGAGTCCAAGGACAAGCTGATCAACGCGGGCTGTTTCGAAACGGCCTGGGGCGCCAGTCCCAACTGCGTGATCTCGGGCACGCCCATGACCCTGCGCCTGATGCAGAACAGCCGCTACACCGTGCGCACGGGCCCCGATAGCTATGTGGACGCGGAGCAGAATTTCTGCGGGGAGATTTGCGAGGTCAAAGGAGTGGGCACGGGCGAGTACCAGGGCAGCTTCTATCAGTACGACGGGGTAGTGGGCGGGAACGCCACGTCCATGGTTGTGATGCCGAGCTACACCGGCAAGAACATCGTCCACGACGCCAAGAACTTCACCTACTACCAGGCGCTCAGCAACTACTACAACGGAGGCCTGCCGCCGCCGTTTTCCTTCACCGACTGTGAAACCACCGGCGTGTGCGGCGCCCAGTGCGGCGGCCGCGCCATCGCGCCGTACATCGACACCGCCCACGACGACAACATGAGTCTGGCCCAAAGCCAGGTCCAGACCATCGGCAAGCGGCTGGAGTACGCGTCCTACGGCGGTCTGATGGCGTACTGGAGCACGCCCACCGGTTGCACCTTGAGAAACGACAGCGTGAGCGCCAACCCCGACAACAGCGTCTACCACTACATGAGCGCGCTCCAGACCGGCGACGCGGCTCGCGGCATTCCGGTCGATCCCGTGGCCTGTCGCTCGAACTACGTGCTCCTCATCACCGACGGCGCGGCCAACGGGCCGGGCGACATCGACGCCAGCGGACTCTCGCTGTGCGACAAGGCCGAGTGCGCCGCGCCCGATCCCGAGGCCGCGGGGTGCCTTTGCCGTTCGGTGCTGGCCGCCTACCGTCTGTGGAAGGACCTCGGGGTCAGGACCTACGTCATCGGCTTCTCGGGCGACGTCGCCGCGGGGCCGCCGCTCGTCATCAACGACAACATCGCGCGCGCCGGCCGTACCGACGCCGATGGCGACGGGGTCGCCCCCTTCGCCCTCCTGGCGCAGCGGGAGGACGAGCTCAACGACGCCATCGAGCTGGCCGTGCTGGACGCGGTCAGGGGCAGCTACTCCACGGCGCCGACCAGCAGCTCGGCCGGCACGCAGCAGGCCACCACGGTGGCCGAGGGCCGCTATGCGCTCGACTCGCGCATGGACTTCCCGGAGTGGAAGGGGCACCTGCTGAGCTACGACCTGATGAGCTTGAACACCCCTTGTGTGAACGACGAAAACATGATGTGTCCCGATATCGTGTGGGACGCCTACACCAAGCTGGAGGCCATGGACTGGCGAGCCCGCCGCATCTACACCTGGGACGGCACAGACATGGTCAAGTTCCAGATCGCGGCCGACGGTAGCATCACCAACAAGGCCGCTCTGGCGGCCCTGGGCCTGGGCGCCAGTCCCGAGGAAGCCGAACGCGTGGCACGCTGGGCCATCGGCGATCCGACCTTCGGGAACCGTGCGCGACTGGGCGCCATCGTCAACTCCACGCCTCTCGACATCGCCAGCCCGGGCGACATCCCGCTGCCGGGCGGGCACGCCTTCTTCCAGCGCTACATGAACCGGCCGCACCTGGTCTACGTGGGCTCGTCCGATGCCATGCTGCACGCCTTCTTCCTGGAGGACACGACCATCGGTACGACGACCTATTCGGCCGGCACCGAGGCCTTCGCCTTCGCGCCGCCCGAAATGTTGCCGGTCATTCGCCGGCAGTACACGCAAGGCGGCCAGCGGCCGAGCCCCTATGACCACATCTTCGGTCTCGCCGACTCGCCCAAGGCCAAATCGCTGTGCATTGCCAACTGCGCCGACGCCGAGACGGCTGTGTGGAAGACCCTGCTGCTCATGCCCGAGGGCTACGGCGGCAGCGAGATCTTCATGCTGGACGTGACCGACCCGTTCGGCAGCAACGGCCTGGCCGAGCCGCCCTTCAGGGTGCAGTGGCACTCGGGCTACGGCGCCCAGAAGACCGCCTACGACGATGCGCTGGGCAACACCATATCGCTGCCGGCCTTCCTGATGAACAAGACCTCGTCGCTCGACGACTACCGCATCATCATGACCTCGGGGTATCCCGTGACCACGGGCAGCACCACGCAAGGGCGCGCCCTGCTCACCTCGGCGGCGCGTGACGGCACCATCGTGACCAACAAGAGCCTGGCCCCGGCCGCGAGCTGCGCGCAGGAGTACACCAACCTGACCGACGTGGCGACGGCGCGCGACTTCGCCAAGAATCAGGACAGCAAGATCATCGCGGCCTACTTCGGCGACACCGCGGGGCGCATGTGGCGCTATCTCCTGGGTGGCAATCCAGTTGCAGCGCTCGACTTCGGCTGCGACCATCCGCTGCACTTCTGCCCGACCGTGGCGCAGATTGATCGCGACTCGCTGGTCACCAACCACGCGCACGAGATCTACCCCGTGCAGGTGACCAACTCGAACTTGGATTTCGACACGACCGACTTGCCGCCTTCGAAGTTGATCTTCTGGAAGGAGAAGGCCGAGACCGACGTGAACGGCAACATCACCGCCGTCGTCAGGGACACCGAGTGGGGCAACGGCGGCAAGATAGAGTTGACGGTCGGCAACGACGCCGAGATCTGCGGCGTGACCGCCATGGACGCGAACGGAGTCATCACCTGCTCGCAGTCGATGCCACTCAACGCCCGGCCGACGGCCACGCCGCTCGGGGTTCTCAAGCGGGACGCCAGCGGCTTCCAGGTCTACACCATGTGGTATGCCCCGGCGCCCGACGGCTGCACCAAGGGCGAGACCTTCTTCACCGTCCACGAGATGTCGAGCGGCGATGTCGAGCAGCGGGTCGGCGCCATGGTGGCGAGCGAGCCGGTGACCTCTCCGGTCGTGATGCGCGGTCAGATCATGATCTTCGGCGCCGGCGGCCCCTACAACGTCACCGGGGTTTCGCCGGATGGCGTGGTTGCGGGCCTGGCGCTGCCGCCGGCCACGGGCACCGGCCAGTACAACCGCCTCAACTGGACCGAGTTGCTGGAATAGTCAATCCTGCAAGGTCACGGACTGCGGTTTGGGGCCCGAGCGTACGAGCACCTCGTTGGACACGAAGTCCCTGCGCGCCGGCACGAAGACCGCGATCTTTCGCTGTCCGGGAAGGACCGGCAGCATCTTGACCGGGCAGAGATGGCCGGTGTCTTCTTCGTCGACGAAGATCGGCAAGCGGCTGGTGCCACGACAGTACACGTTCACGAAGGCGCCGCTGGACGGTGGCTCGACCACGGCCCGCAGGTGCGGCCTGATCCATTCGCCATCGGTGGTGTCATACACGTCCTTGTGCATGCGGAAGCCTTCCTTGAGCAGAACGACGCGGTGTCCGCCCGGGCCCAGGGTCAAATCAACGGGGGTCGTGCCGCGCAGCACCCCGTCCACCCACACATCGGCGCCGGTCGGGACCGTGTCGATGTCCAGGTGGCCGGGGACCCGCGGCAACTTGCGCTTGGGCGCGGGCACGTAGACGCGGTCGGAAGGCACGTCCGCGTCGAGGTTCGTTCTCGCGCCCAGCTCCGAGGTGGGAGGGATCTCCATCGTATTGAGCGGTTGAGCCGATTCCACGCGCGCGCCTGGGGCGCTCTCCTTCTCGACGAAGTCCACCGGAACGCGCGCGCGGTAGGCCCAGAGCCCGCCAAAGCCCGCAGCCAGTCCAACGAGGGTGACCCCGGCCAGGCTGAGGCGCCATCGCCATTGGCTGCGGCGGGCGCTGCGCTTGGCTGGGGCTGGCTTGGCGAAGGGAGGTGGCGGCACGGCGGCGGGCGCGGCCGCAGGCCCGGTCGTCTTCTTGGGCCGCGCCGTGATGCCCAGCGCGCGCACGGCTCCCGCGATGATGTCGCGCCGCTCCTGCGCGGACAGGGTGCCGCTCGTCAGCAGCTCCGCGGCCTCGCGGGCCGAGGCCGGCCGTTTTCCCGGATCGGGCGCCATCAGCCTACGCATGGCGCCCGTCAGGTGCTCGGGCATCGAGGGCAAGGCAGGGAGCGGTTCCCAGGCCTGCTCGACGAGCTGGGCCAGGGTGCTTGCCTCGAGCGGCGGTCGTCCGGAAAGCAGAAAGAAGAGCAGGGCGCCAAGGGAATAGAGATCCGCGGTCTGACCGGCATGGGCGCCGGCGCTCGGCTCTTCGGCCACCAGCAGCTCGGGCGGCAGGAAGTACCAGCTCGAGATTCTCTGTTCGCCCAGGCCGCGCAGCGAGGCGGCCACCCCGAAGTCCACGACCACGACCCCGGCCGCAGGCGTAACGCGAACGCTGCTCGGGCGGAGCCCGAGGTGCGGAAGCGGCGGGTTCGCCTCGTGCGCCGAGGTGAGGATGCGCGCCACTTGCCCGCACAGCGCCTCGACCAGCGGCGCCGCGAGGCCCACAGCCGTCTCGTCGCGCCGGCGCGCGAGCTGAACCAGCCCTTGCATGTCGACCCCGGGTACCAGCTCGGTGGCCACGAAGGGTTGTGCCGGATCATCGGAAACCTCGACGATGCGGCCCATGCCGCCGACCGTTGCCGCCAGCGCGCGATGGCCGGCGGCCAGGAACTTGACCGCGGCGGCCTCGCGGGCCTCTTCGGGCAGCCAGTCGAGGCGGAGAAGCTTGAGGGCGACCGAGCGCACGGAAGCCGTGTGCGGCGCGCGGGCCCGATAGGTCTCGGTCAGGCCCGACGAGCCGAGCAGCTCTCTGAGATCGTACCCAGCGATGCGGCCAAGCGAAGACACGCGCACATGATAGTCCAGGCGCGGTAGCCGGGCACTATTTGCGCATTGCCCTGCGCGCTCCCGCGCTTTCCTACCGCGGCGCCCGCTGCGGCTTGGTTTCGAGAGCGGTCTCGACCAGGCGGATCTCGACCACGAGGTCGCTGGCCAGGCGTTCGAGAGCGGCGCGCAGCTCGCCTAGGTCGGCGTCCTTGGGCAGGTGCATCCGCGCCTTGGCGGAGAACAGCATCTCGCCCGACATCGGGGCGCTGCTGCGGTCGGTGGCCAGCTCTTCGACGTTGGCGCCGCTGCTGGCGAAGAGCTGGGAGATCTCGCGCACGATGCCGGGGCGGTCGAGGCCGACCAGCTCCAATTCCAGGGTGCGCCCACTGGCCGGCAGGCCGGCCTCGTTGCTGGGCTCGGCCGTGATCTTGAGGCCGCGCGCCGCCAGCTCGGCCAGCGCCGCGAGGAGCGCCTGCGCCTTGTCCTCGGCGATCTCGACGCGCAGGATCCCCGCGAACTTGCCGGCCAGTCGCGCCATACGGCTTTGCAGCCAGTTGCCGCCGTGCCGGGCCACGACCTCGGCAACCGCCTCCACCAGGCCGGGGCGGTCGGGGCCGATGAGGGTGAGCACGAGGTCGGTCACGGCGGGCCGGGCTCACACGCGCAGGTGGAGGGGGAAGTTCTTCTCGATGGACTCGCCGCAGGCGTCGGTGACCAGCTGCCAGATGTTGCGCATCTGCGCCTCGATCACGCTGCCTTCATCCATCTCTTCCTCGTCGTCTTCTTCGTCGTCCTCGTCGTAGTCGTCGTCTTCGATGGCCAGCTCTTCCTTCATCTCTTCCAATGTCTCCTGCAAAGCGTAGGCGGACGCCACGCGGAAGTCGCCCACGGTCAGGGGGCCGTCGAACTCGAGCGGCAGGTAGATGTCCGCGGCGACGTCGTGGGCATCCAGGCGGTCGATGAACTCGGTCATGGCCTCTTCGCTGAGGCGCTTGGCGAAGGTCTGGGTGGTGTGCTCTTCCATGTGGGGCAGCTTGGCGCCAACCTGCTCCAGGAGCTTGCGCAGCGATTTGACCTCGTCCTCGTCCAGTCGATCCGAAAGTGGGGCCAGTTCGATTGCCGACATGATCCATACGGTGCCGCAGCCCGAGCACGCCGTCAACGCCGGCGAGAGACCTTTTGTTTGTCTGACGGCTTGACACGCCTATTCGACTTCTTGTCGCCGAATGGGTATGCATGCCCTGACAGACATGCAGAAGCGCCCCCGCCCAGACGCCCCCTGGATCGCTGCTCGCATGCGGGCCGCCCGCGACGCGGCCGGCTGCGCCGTGGCGGCAGGGGAAGGTGGGCTGGCCATCGCGCGCGCCCTGGCGACGGCGGTCGAGGACACCGTCCGCCACATGCTGGCTTTCCACTTCGCCGAGGCCGGGATCGGCGGCTCCTCGGGGGTGGCCGTGCTGGCGACCGGGAGCTTCGGCCGCCGCGAGATTGCCCCCTATTCCGACTTGGATTTGCTCTTTCTGTGCGCGGGGGAGCCCGACGCTCGCGTCGAGGCCTTGGCCCACGCGATTCTGGTGCCCCTGTGGGACGCCAAGGTCGATGCCGGGCAGGCCGTGCGTTCGGTGCGCGACGGACTGGGCCTGCCCCAAAAGGATCTTGCGGCCGCCACCGCGTTGCTCGACGCTCGCTTCCTGATCGGTGATCGGGGGTTGGCCGACGATTTCATCACGCGCTACGAGGCGCGTGTGGCGCGCACCACGCCGGACAGCCTGGTGGCGCGGCTGCGCAAGGAGCAGGAAGACCGCCATTCGCGCTTCGGCGACACCATCTTCATGCTCGAGCCGGACCTCAAGAACGGACCTGGCGGGATCCGCGATCTGTGCGTTGGCCGCTGGGCGGCCCAGGCGCGCTTTCGGGTCTCGGCTCCAGAAGAGCTGGCCGCGCTGGGCGAGATGTCGCCTCGGCAGGCCGAAGCGATGGCGCGGGCCATCGATTTCATGCTCGGGCTGCGCGCGGCACTGCAGCTTTCGGCCGGGCGCCGGCAAGACCAGCTACGCTTCGATTTGCAGGAGAAGATCGCGCCCATGTTCCACCCGGAATTCGGCCCGGTGGACGAGAAAGACGAGCCCGCGGTCACGCCCGCGGTCGAGGCCTTGATGCACGACTTCCAGACCCACGCGCGCACCATCCAGCACACGACCGCGCGTCTAATGCAGCGCATATGCGAGCGACCTTCCGCGCGCGCAAGGCTGCGGCCCGTGGCGGGCCCCTCCGGCGCGCGAGCGGACGCGAGCTTCCACCTGCGCGGGCCCGAGCTCGAGGTGAAGGATAGCTTGATTCTTGAGAGGCATCCTTCCGAAATGATTAGATTATTCCATGTTGCACAACAGCTGGATGCGGGCATCGCTCTGGCCACGCTGGACAGCCTTGCCGAGATCGTCGCAAATCACGCCGAGTCTCTGCGGCGCGATCCCGACTCGGCGGCTCGCTTCCTCGATGTCCTGACCGACCTGAACGATGCCGCCACGCCTTCCCGCCTGGAGCAGATGCAGGACACGGGCCTCATCGCCGCTCTGCTGCCCGAGTGGCTGCCAATCAGCGGACGCGTGCAGCACGACATCTACCACGTGTACACCGTGGACCAGCACACCCTGTACGCGGTTGCCACGCTCAAGGCCATCGCCCGCGGGGAGCTGCGCGAGGAGTATCCCGAGGTCTGCGACGTCTTCCCCGAGGTCGTCTCGAGGCGGGCCCTCTTCGTGGGCCTGCTCCTGCACGACGTGGGCAAGCCGCTCGGCTCGAACCACGCCGGCAAGGGCGCCGAGCTCGCCAGGGCCATCGCCGAGCGCCTCGGGCTGCCGGCCGAGGAGGTCGAGCTGGTCGAGTTCCTGGTGCGCGAGCACCTCGAAATGGGCCACAACTCGCAGCGCCGCGATCTGCAGGATCCGGGGCTTCTCGACTTCTTCGCGCGCCTGTGCGGTACCGAGGAGAAGCTGCGCCAGCTCTTCCTGCTGACCTTCTGTGACCTGGCCTCTACCGGGCCCAAGAACATGACCCGGTGGAAGTACGTGTTGCTCTTCGATCTCTACGACCGCACGCTCAAGTTCATGCGCCGCGGTCCCGACCTGCTGGCTGCCGAACGGGCCGAGCTGGTGGAGGAGCGACAGCGCCAGGCTGCGGCGCTTCTGCGGGAGGATTCGCGTTCGGACTCGGTCCAGGAGGCGTTCGCGGGCCTGCCCGACCGCTATTTCGCCGAGCAGGAGGCGGAGAGAATCGCGGCGCACGTGCGTCTGCTGCGACAGCGCAGGGGATGTTGCGCCATCGAAGTGACGCACAACGAGCGCGGCACCTTTTCGGATCTGGTGCTGGTGGCGGACGACCAGCCCGGCCTGCTGTCCAAGGTGACCGGAGTGCTCTACGCCAATCGTATCGACATCCTGGATGCCGCCATCTACTCGCGCGAACGGGAGGCGCGCGGCGACGAGTTCGGCGAGGCGCTGGACATCTTCAGGGTCCGCAAAGAGCCCGACGGGGCCGTGACCGAGGAGCACCGCATCGATTCGATCCGACGGGACCTGGAGGCGGTGCTCTCGGGCAAGACCACGGTCGAGTCGCTGGTCGCCAAGCGGCGGCGACAGCTTCCCCTTTTCGAGCGCGCCAGACCCAAGGTGCCGCCCACCCAGGTCGGCGTGGACAACGAAACCAGCAAGGGATTCACCATCGTCGAGGTGTTCACCGAGGATGAGCCCGGCGTGCTGTACACCATTGCCCGCACCCTCGCGGCGCAGGGGCTCGACATCCACCGCTCGCGCGTGGGGGTGGCCGCGGATCGCGTGGCCGACATCTTCTACGTGCGCGACCAGGCCACGGGCGAGAAGATCGCGGACGAGGCACGCATCGACGGGCTCGCGGAAGCGCTCAAGCAGGCGCTGCTCGAAGCGAGGGGGAGCAGATGAGGCCAGCACTGCGCCATACTTGGCCGCACGCGGCTCGGCGATGTGCGCTGCCGCGGCAAGCTTGCCCGAGAAGGTGTTCGTGAGAAGGCATCTATCCGGACCGGTTCCCTGATCGCGGCCGAGGTGGCCGCGGCCTCTGCTCGCGCTGGGGCTGGCTGCCTGGCTCTGCCCGGCATGCGTCGATCTCAAGGAGCCCTGGAAGAGGGGGACGGGGGGGATTGGCGGCGGCACCGGCGGCTATGTGACCGATGCTGCGGTCGACTCCGAGAGCCTGGCCGGAACCGGGGGCAGCGGCGGCGGCATCATGGGCACGGGCGGCGGCCTCGACGCCGGGGGACGGATCGCCGTCGATGGCAGCCTTCGCACCGACGGGCCGGGGATGGACGCGGACAACGATGTGGCCATGGGTGGTGCCGGTGGCGAGATCGATGCCGGGACGGGCGGCGCAGGCGGCGCGGTGGACGTGGCCGCGGGTGGCACGGGCGGCGCGGTGGACGTGGCCGCGGGTGGCACGGGCGGCAGCCCCGACGTGCCCCTTGGCGGCGCCGGGGGCAGGCCCGACGCGGGGACGGGCGGCGCGACGAGTGCGGATGCTCCCGAGGCGGGAGCCGACGCTGCGGATACGGGCCCGGACATGCCGCCGTCAAACGGGCTCGTGGTCTACTACCCGTGCGAAGAGGCCAACGGCACCACCTTGCCCGACGAATCCGGCAACGGCCATGACGGCACGCTTTTGACTGGGCCATTGCCCGACGGTGGCAGTCCCACGGCGGGGCACGGCTTCGCGGCCGGCAAGATCGGCAACGGTCTGCGGTTATTCCAGGCGGGCAGCGGCTATGTTTCGATTCCGGTTGCGGTGTTCGAGGATGCTGCCGACTTCACGATTGCCGTCTGGATCAAGGTCACGACGTTCACGGCGTTCCAGAGGATCTTCGACCTCGGTATCGACGCCAAGCTCGCCCAGAACACGGAGACGGGCACGGTCTATATGACCTTTGTGTTGAGAGACCCCTTCAGCAACAACGAGCATAGCTTCAGCAGCACCACGGACGGTTACAGCAACGCACGCAAAGTCGCGGCTCCGGGCAGCGCCATTCCCACCGGCGCCTGGAAGCACGTGGCGGTGACATCGAGCGCCGGCAAAGCTACCCTGTACATCGACGGTGCGTCGGTCGACACGCAGGAATCGCTCGCGACACCGGAGGATCTGGGCGCCATCGACTACGCCTTTCTCGGCAGGTCGCAGTTCACGGACGATCCCTACCTGGATGCCGAAATCGACGAGCTCCGGGTCTACGACCGCGCCTTGCCTTCCGGCGAGATCCGAATCTTGTACCAGACCACGGGATCGTAGCCCCAACGCCGGTCACTTGAGGGAAAACAAAGAGGAACGGAGGAACAGAGGCGGACAGGCAGGGCGGAGCGTCCACGAACTCCGGGCAATCCGTGGTTCTCCGGCTCTGTTCCTCTGGTCCTCCCTGTTCATCCTTCCTGGGTGGCTGATGCTGGCCCTTGACCCGGCCCGCAAGTCCGTCGGAACCTCTGGGCATGATGATACTCTTCGCGACAACCCGACTGGTCATACTCGCGCTGCTCGCGGCGCCGCCGCCTGCGGCCCCCGCCAAGGGCGCAGCGGCCGATCTCGAACGCGGTCAGAAGCTCTTTCGGGCCGGCGACCTGGCGGGCGCTCTGCGGGCGTTCGATAGCGCTGCCAAGAGCGATCCCAAGGACGCGCGCGCGCCCTATTTGCGCGGCGTCGTCCTGGAGAGGAAGAACGACCTGGCGGGCGCGGAGAAGGCCTATCGGCAGGCCTTGGTCCGCGACGGCGATTTCGCCCCCGCGCACAACAACCTGGGCGCCATCCTGCTCGGCCGCAACGAGCTGGCCGCGGCCGAAAAGGAAATCCAGGCGGCGCTGTCGAGCGATCCCAAGAACGGCAGCGCGGCTTTCAACTTGGGTCTTCTGCGCGAGGCACAGGGCCGGCCGCGGGAGGCGGCCGCGGCCTACCGGCGCGCCTTGCGGAGCGGGCCCGACGACGGCACCTGCCGCGCCAACCTGTGCTCGGTGCTGCGCAAGAACGGGGATCTCGACGGCGCTCTCGCCGAATGCCGCCAAGCCGCGCGCTTGCTGCCCGAGAGCGCGGTCATTCTGACCAACTTGGGGCTGCTGCTCTCGGACAAGGGCCAGCTCGACCAGGCCCGCGAGAAGCTGCGCAAGGCGACCGGGCTCGACGCCAAGTTTGCGCCCGCGTGGAGCGGGCTCGGTCGCGTGGAGCTGCGGCGCAAACAGGTCGCGGCCGCGGTGGAGGCCCTGGCCAAGGCGGCGAAGCTTCTGCCCAAGGACAGCGTGGTGGCGGCCGACTACTGCCGCGCCCTGGTGGAGAAGGACCTGCGCGCCAAAACGGCCGAAGCGCAATGCCGTCGTGCCGTCGCGCTCGACGGCCAAAACGCGCTGGCCCACTACGAGCTCGTCAAGATTCTCGTGGCGCGCGGCGATTGCGCCGGGGCCAAGACCGAGCAAGGCAAGTTGGCGGCGTTGCCCTCGGTCAAGCGCCAGGCCAAGGCCAAGTCCGAGGAGATCCTCGAGACCTGCGCGCCAGGCAAGGCGGTCAAGCCCGGCAGGAAGTAGGAATGCTTCTCACCGCAGAAAGCGCAGAGAGAGGGCAGAGGACGCAGAGACCGGATGGGAAGGGTTCCGGCTCCCTGGGCGGAAGCCAAGTCGTCACATCTCGTTCAACGTCGCATCGAGGGCTAGCGAAGGCTGTTGGCCGGGGGTAGGTCGACCTAGCACGGAGGGCATAGAAGTCCTCTGGCACGAAGTACGATGAACAGAAGGGCCGCCCCACACTCTGAAGCCCTACCGCCTTCATCCTCGTGCCATTCCGCGGTCCGGGGTATTGCGAAGGTGGCATCCGCCATCCGCCCTGGCTGGCCGAGCTACCGCTGGCCGGACGGGATCCGTGGCAGCCACGTATCGAGATCTCGGTCTCGGATGCACGCGAATCGGGAATCGCGGACGGCGACCGGGTGGGCGTGGAATCGCCGTCGGCGCGCCTGGTGATGCGGGCGCATGTGCACGAAGGCGCACGGCCGGGAGCGCCGGCGGCGAGCCCGGGTGGCGGGCATCGCTTCGCCATGGCCATCGATCTCGACCGCTGCGTAGGCTGCCAGGCCTGCGTGGTGGCGTGTGCGGCCGAGAACAACGTGGCGCCTCTCGGCCGGCCGGCTGCGGCCGAGTCGCGGCCCATCCACTGGATGGACATGCTGTCTGCCGAAGGAGAAGCGCCCGCTTTTGGGGTGCCGCGCGGTCCCCTGCCGATCCCTTGCATGCACTATGAGGCCCCCCGTGCGCGAAGGTCTGTCCGGTCGGCGCGACCTATCGCACCGCCGACGGAATCGTCGGGTAGATCTGGGAGCGCTGCATCGGTTGTCGGTACTGCACGATTGCCTGCCCCTACAGCCGCCGCTACTACAACTGGACCGCGCCGGCATGGCCGCGGTTTGCCTGTTTTGCGGCCTGGTCCACCGCGTGCTCGCGCGTCGGCCCGACCTGACCGAGTGCGCGAAGCGCCCCACCTTCTTCCGGCCCCTGCAACGCCTGCTCGCGGCTGGCTATCGCGGCAGCCCGGCCCAGCGGGAATGCCGGTCACCTCCCTGTTTTCTTCCAGGTGACCGGCAGAAGGGCTAGCGGAAGAACGCCACGTGCGTGTTGTACGAGTCGGGATCCGATGCGTCCCCCGTGTTCGAGGTGTAGACGAACGCGGCGGCACCGAGACCGGAGTCCGCGACCGAGAGGCTGAGGGTCAGGACGTTGTATCCCGTCTTCTGCCCGAGTCGGAACTGCGGCAGCCATGCGCCGTCGGCGTAGCGGCTGGCATAGGCGCCGTAGGTGACCAATTCGGCCGTGTCGATCTCCTTGCGCCAGACGATGAGCACGTTGCCGCTGGCATCGACGGCGAGTTGCGGCCGCGCCAGCTCGGTGAGCAAGTAGCCCGTGGTGTTGTCGGTTTCGAGTACGGCGACGTCGCTCCATGTCCCGGTCAGGGTTCCCCGGATGGCCATGGTGTTCATCATGCCGGAGGCAATCGTCTGCTGCCAAGCGATGGTGACGACGCCCTGCTCGTCCATGACCGCTCTCACCCCGTAGATGTCGCCCGAGGAAACGATGGCCGGCGACTGCGAACTCCAACCCACGGACGGGTTGTAGCTTCGGGCGTACATGACCATGTCGTAGCTGGTCGTGTTCGTGTACTCGGACCACACCACGACGCCTTCGCCCTTGCGGTTCATGGCCACGCTGCGCTGGTCGAGGTAGACGTAGTGCACGGTGTTGGCGTCGAGGATGACCGGGTCGCTGAAGGTCTGGCCGGTCATGGTGACCGCGGCAACGCTGTCCTTCCCGTCGCCGTCTTCCTTGTCGAAGACCAGGATGGCGTTGCCCGAGGCATCGATGGCCAGGCGTGGATCTTGCCCGGAGCTGTGGTCTACCGGATCGATGATGTCCGGGTTTTCGGTCCACGCGACGCCGTCGTAGTAGGCCGTGAACAGAGGCATGATGTTGGTTTCGGTCTGCCGGCCATAGACCAGGCGAGCGGTGCCGTTGCGCGCCACCGCGAGCTGCGGGTCGCCGTAGATCTTCCCGGAGGCAACGTGAACCGGGGAAGTCCAGGAGAGACCGTCTGCGGTCTGCGAGACCCAGACGCCGTGGAGAGTCGTATCGCCGCCCATGGCCTCTTGCAGCCAGGCCAGAATCACGTTGCCCTTGCCGTCCGCGCCCAGCGTGGCCCCGGCGGGGCTGCCTCGGTTGTCGATGGTGAAGGTCTTCTCCCAGGTCGCGGTGCCGCGGTTCCAGCGCTTCACCTTGATCGCGGTGCTTTCCTCCCAGGCGACATAGACGTGCTCGCTTACGGGGTCGACCGCCAGGGATGGGTAGAACGACCGGCTGAGCAGGTCGTTCTCGACATTCTCGGCGGGATGCCAGGTCGGCGCCTGACCGGCTTCGCTTTCGAGCCCACTGTCGACCGGGGGCGGGGTGGCGTCGGCGCCGCCGTCGATTTCCGTCGCGGGGTAGTCCACGGGGCCGTCCGGCGAGAGCGGCACGTCGGCCGGTGCGTCGGGCTGGCCGCCGTCCACGGGCAATAGGTCGGACGGGCGCGCTTCGGACGGGGTGGCGTCGCGGCCCGGCGACGGCCCTGTCGCATCGATGCCGCCGGCTTCGCCCGGCGGCGCGTCCTCGGTCACGCCGGCGTCGGCCCCGACCTCTGCGCCGGCATCGCCGCCCGGCGGGGGCGCCACCGGAACGTACAGCACGAGGGGGAATGGGCCCACGCTGCCGCCAGTCTTCAAGGCCACGGGGCCGTGCGTGCCTTCGGCCACCACCGCTCCACCGACCAACCCCTGGGCCACGACGGTGACGGGACCGGCGACGCCTTCGGGAACGAAGAGCCCGACCTGGAGGACGCCGTTGACCGCCTTGGCCCAGGGCACATCCGCGGTCTTGACGACGGTGCCGGCCGACACCGTCAGGCGGATGGTTTCGGGGGTGGGGGCGTCGGCCGCCAGTTGCACATCGAGCAGGACGAGCGAACGATCGTCGCTGGTCGAACACGCCGCCAGCAGCGTGGTGGCCAAGGCAAGGACGAGCTTTGCAGATGCAGAATGACGTTTCATGGTGAAGGTACCTTCCTGGCCTAGAAGCAGCCGCTCGCGGCGGTGCAGGCAATGGACGAGTCGGAGAAAACCCCGCCGGCGTAGAGCCCGCCCACCACACCCGCAACCACGACGACGCCGACGACACCCCAGAACCAGCCCTTCTTGTACAGAGGCGTGGGCTCGGGGGCGAGGGGCTCGGCGGGCCGGCTGGTCAGTTGTGCCGCCTGCGCTCGAGCGGCAGCTTGGGCGGCGGCCGCTCGTTCGGCTTCCTGCTGCGCCGCCGCCTGTTCGGCCGCGGCCTTCTGGGCGGCGGCTGCCTGGGCGGCCGCCGCTTCCTCTTCTTGCTGCTTCTCGAGGGCTTCCATCTCGGCGATGTAGCCTTCCACCTCCGTACGCTCGCTCGCCGTCAGCTTTTTCGCCTGGCGCAGATAGTCCCGGAAGGCGTTGATGGCCTTGTCGGGCTGCTTGAGGTTCTGGTAGCAGCGTCCGACGTTGCGCAGATAGGTCGGGTGCACCTTGTCGGCGTAGAGCTCGGCGTAGAGGTCGAGTGCCTCCTGGTAGCGCCCGGCCGCGAAAGCCTGCCGCGCCTCGATTTCCCGCTTGTCGATGCGTTTCTTCGCCGCCTCGGCTGCGTTCGTGTAGGAAAGCACGGGTCCCAAGACGGCCGCCGCGAGGAAAGTCTGCAGGACCACGACCGAAACCGGCCCGCAGTAACGGCGACGAATGGGATGGTAGTTCTCTCTAGGCGTTTTCACGATGCCTCACTCTTGATTGATGCCCATCCCGCGCCCCACGGGGAAGAACCCCCGGAACGAGAACGAGCCGTTGGCAAAGCGGACCATAACTGATCTGTGCCGCCTTGAATAGAAGGCTGTGTCAGCGTTTGCGCCGGCGCGCCCGCGCGAGCAGGGTGGCTGCGGCTACGAGCCACGGCAAGATCGGGCCTGGCGAGCCTGCCTGCTGCGCGTTTCCCAGCTCGCAGGTGCAGCCCGAACGGCGCAAGCGCGCGGTCGTGATGCCTTCGCCCCCGTCGAGATTGCCGCCGGCGCTGCCGCCCTTGAGACTGCCGCCATCGGGCTTGCCGCCGGAGCCGCCGCGGGCGGTAGTGTAGCCGCCGGAGCCGCCGGAGCCGCCGCGGGCGGTAGTGTAGCCGCTGGAGCCGCCGGAGCCGCCGCGGGCGG
>JAFGPX010000144.1 GCA_016935975.1 Deltaproteobacteria bacterium | reverse complement strand
GGCCGACTGGGCGATCAAGCTCGCGTCCGTGCTTGCGGCGGGGCTGGCGGCCGGCGGCTACGCCATCTCGCGGGGGATCGCGAAGAGCGGGTAGTCCATCCAGCCTCTTGACGGCCCCGGCCGCCCCGCGTAGCCTGGAAACAGCCCGGGGCGGGCAAGGGGGTTCGGCTACTCCTCATCCCGCCTTGACCCTCTGAGCCAGAAGTCGACCCATCTCGGCTCAACAAGGCGGGCCGCCCGCCCCGGCTTCCTTCCTGCGACTCAGATCTAGCGCGCCCGGCTACGCCAACCGGCACGCGCCGAGACATCACCGCGTGCGGCGCAGGTCCGGGAATACCTTGGGCTCGCCGGGACTGATGTCGTAGATGTCGACAACGCCGAGGACGAGGAATAGTGCGCCTCTACCGGGTCATCGTGACCCGAGGCCGAGGAGAAAGCATGGGGCAAGCCCGAAGATGCATCCTGCAATCACAAGCACCACGAGAAGCAGCAAACCGAAGAGAAACCACCCGCAGCCGAATCCGAACCCGAGCGCGACCGGATTCCGAACATGGGTGTCCGGTTTCTGCTGCGCCAGGATGTATGGGCGCTGACTGACCAGCGGCTGTCCGCAGTGTGGGCAAGCGACTGCCGCCGTCGAGATCTCGCGTTTGCATGAGGGGCACGGCGCGAGTAGCGGCCTGGCGTGCTCATGTTCCTCCTGTCCGTGCCGCGCGAGAGCGTTCGCCCGTTCCGCCTCCGTCTCCTGCCGCCGCTTCTCCATCGCGGAGATGACGACTCCGAGCACCAGGATGCCGACGACGACCGCGACCCATGCGATGGTGGGCCAGTTCCAGATGGTGTTGCTGAACATGGCGATCCTATCTCCCGGGTCGCGCCCCGGACCGCTACATCGCGAGAGCCTATCAGCTCGCCTTCCCCTCCACGATCGCGATCTCCTCGTCCGTCAGCCCGTAGAGCTCGTAGACCAGGCGGTCGATTTCCGCATCCGTCGCGGCGATCTGGCGCTGGAGCACCTCTGATTTCGCAGCGGAGTCCGCGGCACCGAGGCGCCTGTGGAGCTCAAGGATGGCTGCGACGAGGCGTACCATCTTCTCCTGCCGCGCTCGTTCGTTGCGATCGCGAAGGTCTAGGGTGCGGATCGGCAACTGCTCCACGTACTGCCGATTCAGGGCGATGTATCCACCGCGAAACGGGGTGCTGATGCTCCGCAGGTACGCGCTCAGCAAGCTGGAGTTGAGGAGGCCCAGAAGATACGCCGACGACAACCCCGGGACAGGTTGAGGCAGAATGCCGTAAGCGCCGCCACCACCTCCTCCGCTTCCGACGAAGTAGTAGAGTCCCTCCATGTCAATAGCGAAACAGCTACCCGTCGCGATTGCTGGGACCAACAACTTTGGAAGACCGAAGCGCAGGTGGTTCTTCTTGTATACGTAGCCGTACCATTGGCCTCCCATCCGACCTCGGTTCCTTGCAGCAAGACGCTGTCGATTCTCTTCCAGGTAGGCCCAGGTTAGGGGAAAACGGCCACGATACTCCGCAGCATTGAGGAGAACGGACTCGCCGTCTCGGGTCGTGTAGGGGAAGATGAGGCGTTTGGATAGATCGGAAAGATGATAGCGGCGGATGTTCAAGGAGCCTTTCAGAAGCGGCTTGAGATGGTCGGCTTCAAACCAGTGTTGGCGGCCTGTTGCGCGCGATGCACAAAGGACGCGGTCCTCCTCCTGCGCAAGGCTCTCGAGGATGAAAACGTCATCGGCGTCCGTCTGGAGCCCAACAAACAGGTGCGCCACGGCGCCGAGCTTGACTGGCATTTCGCTCAGGCGGCGAAAGAGGACTGCGTTGCCGCCGACGCGGAAACTCCAGGGCGTGGCATGGACCGTCGAGGCCGGAACGATGCCCTCGATCGCGGCGCCTGTAAGGCGCCATGAGGTAATATCGTCCACCTTGAGGAATGCGCATTCGTGTCTCCCGGACTTGGCCAGAAAGAGAAGGCATGTGTAGGTGGTCGCCCCCTCGAAGACCTGCTGGTCGCCAAAGTGAACGACGTGCGCGAGATGCTGGCCGTCGGCGATGATGGCGCGGAGCTCCTGGCCGTACCGTGCATTGAAGAACTTGTGCGGGCAGATGAAGCCAAGGCGGCCGTCCGGCTTCAGGATCTGCAGGCCGCGCTCCACGAACACGACGTAGATGTCGTAGTTTCCGGCGCGGGCCGCGCGGAAGCGCTCCCGGTAGATCTCGGCCTCGAGCGGCGCCCATTCCCGCATCGTCTGGATGCGGATGTAGGGCGGGTTCCCGATGACACAGTCGAAGCCGCCCGCTGCCATGGCGTCCGGGAACTCGCGCGCCCAGTCGAGCGGGTTGACCCGCCGGAGCTCCTCCGGGTCGGGAATCAGGCGGTCGGTGAAGTAGTCCGGACCGACTAGGGAGTTGCCGCACCGGATGTTGGCGGAGAGATTCGGTAGTGCCCGCTCCTGGAAGAGCTGCATCTGCTCGCCGACACTGCGGTCGTTCTCGCCCTCGAGCACCTTCAGGAGGAGGGAGAGCTTCGAGACCTCGACCGCCTGCGGGTCGATGTCCACGCCGAAGATGTGGGCTCTCAGGATCCGCTTCTTCTCCGGGATCCTGAGGCGCCACTCGCCGGTCTTCGGGTCCTGGCGCACGACCTTGCGGAAGCTCTGCGGATCGTGTTCGAGGTACCATTTCAGGCAGTGGTCGAGGAGGCAACGGTACGCGCCGAGCAAGAAGGAGCCACTCCCGCATGCCATGTCGAGAACCCGGAACGGCGGCGCGCGCCGCTTGCGCCCAGCCAGCTCCGCAGGGCTGCGCCCTTCGATCTGCTTCCCGACGGTCTCGGCGACGATGTAGTCGACGATGTAGGCCGGGGTGTAGTACACGCCGCCGGCCTTGCGCACCTCGGGCTTCGCCTCGACCTTCGCCCGATGCTGCGCAGTCAGACGGATGACCTTCCCGAGGAACCGCTCGTAGACCGTCCCGAGGATCTCGACAGGCAGGACGCCGAAGTGGTACGGCGAGCCGTGCGCGAAGTAGAGGCTCTGCAGGATTGGCTTGAACACTTTGTCGTCGACCACCAGGCGCGGCGTGATCCGGTCCGGGTCCTCGGTCAGCCCCGGCTCCGGCTTGAAGTAGAAGAGCCCCGAGTCGTACTTCTCCTCGGCTTCGCGGCAGAGCTCCTCCATGAACCGCCGGTAGATGCCCGGGCGATTGCAGAGGTCGAGGAGTCGCTCCTCGCGCTCCAGGCCTCGGTCCTCGGCCATGCGGAGGAACACGATGCGGTCGATCGTCAGTTGCACCGCGCGGTTCAGGTCCTCGAGCGAGAGCCCAGGGTTCCGCAGGGCGAGGTTCCGGGCCAGCTCCTCGCGCCACGCCTCGATGTCCTTGAGGAGCTCCGCGTCCACCTCGGAGGTGCCGCGCTTCCTGCCCGAGAGCGCGTACCGATCGAACGCTCCCGACCAGACGGCCTCGCGGGAGAAGATGTCCCAGAGCTCCCGCCACCGGTCCGGATACTCCTCGCTCCGGAGGTAGATGGTCCGGGCGCGGCTGGCCCTGTCGGCGGGGCGCGGCCGGAGCGAGCAATCGTAGACGCCGAGCTCCTCGAAGTCCGTCAGAATCGAGAGCGGCACGTGGGCGCTGAAGCCGTAGCGGCGCAGCTGGTAGGCCGGGGCGGGATCACCGCTGATGTCGATGCCGCACCGCTTCGCTTCCGCGAAGAACCGCGGCTGGGAGCCCACGCGGAAGGCGTAGTCGGGCGCCTTCTGGTGGCCCTCGATGTCGAGGCTGTCCTCCGGGACGACCTCGCGGTACTGCGGCGCGACCCGCTTCTCGTTGGCGACGTCCCACCCCAGGGCCTTGAAGAACGGATCGATCAGGGACTGCCGAACGTGGGCCTCCTTGACCCCGGGAGCGCGGTACCCGTCGCGGTTCGTCGCGAAGTGCGCGCAGAGCTGCGCGATCTCGTCCTTGGAGGCGTCGAAGGTCGTGGCCATGTCCGCCGTCCTCGATGATGCGGCCCGCGGCATGCTCCCGCGATCGCGGATCAGCCCTCCTCGAAGTAGTCGGAGTCCACGCGGGGGATCTCGTACTTTGTGGTTCGCGTGACGCCGAGCCCGCAGTCGATCATCAGCTCGGCCAGGGTCTCCCCATCGATCAGGACGATCGCGGTGCCAACCTGCGAAGCATACCCCCGCGCTTCCTTTGAGAAATCAGAGGTGGTGATGAAGACTCCCTTCCTCGCCTTCTGCCCTTGCAGTGCACCCACGAACTTCTGGATTTCAGGGCGGCCAACTGTTGCGTCCCAGCGCTTGGCCTGGAGGTAGATCAAGTCGAGGCCAAGCCGATCCTCCTTGATGATCCCGTCTATTCCACCGTCGCCGCTCTTGCCCACGGCCTTTCCGGCGTCGTCTTGCGAGCCGCCATATCCCAACGCGAGCAGAAGCTGGACGACCAAGCGCTCGAAGAAGGAAGGGGGACAGGTCTTGATTCGTTCAAGGAGGTCCGCAGCCACGTGCTGACGAATCGTCTTGTACGCGGCGTCGAGCTGTTCCTCCGGCGTTAGCAAGTCCGGCGGAGGCGCGACCGGCGGGGTCTTTGCGCCGTCGCCGAGCTCCTGGAGGACGCGCATGGTGAGTGCGGACAGTCCCCTCGCTAGGAGACTCCTGCCTCGATCCGTTATCCGATAAACGCCTCGCTTCACGGGCTGGATGCAACCGGCTCTCTTCAGGTCCGATCTCGCCCATGCAACCCGATTGTAGAAGAGAGGTTGTCCGCCGCTCGGGACCAACTCGGATAACTCTTCTTCCGTAAGGTGGAAATGCCCGGCCAACATGTCGCACGTTTCGCGATTCGAGTGCTCCTGGCCGTCGCCGAAGTGCTTCAACAGAGGGAGCATGATTGCCTGGAAATCAGGTATCGCCATGGCGCGACCCTTCCACCGAGAGGACAGCGGGAGCGGCGAGCCGGGTGCGCAGAACCGAGACTCGCCGAGCCTACCCGGGGCG
>JAFGPX010000143.1 GCA_016935975.1 Deltaproteobacteria bacterium | reverse complement strand
GTGGAACCCTCCCAGGGTTCCACGTTCGGCAGACGGGCCGGAATCCGCCCGAACGGCGACGCGGAGACTTTCGCCACGGGCTGCTAGGTCGCGATGGGCGTTTTGCGGATCGGAAGTCCCCGCGTCGGACGAGCGAAACCCATGAAGGCACCGCTCCAGACGAAGGTCGCTTCGGACCGTTCCATTCGATGGCTGTTCTTCGTCTCGGGTGGCTGCAGCCTCGTCTACGAGGTCTTGTGGGCGAAATCCCTCCACACGATGGTGGGGTGTTCGCTGCACGCTGTCGCCCTGGTGATGGCGGCTTTCATGTCGGGCCTGGCGCTCGGCAGCGTCTTCGGCGGCTGGCTCGCTCGCCGGCAGCCGAACGGCCTTCGGGTCTACGCCTTCCTGGAGGCGGGCATCGGCCTCTTCGCACTCCTGACGCCCCTGGTGTTCGCGGGCCTGAGCGCCGTCTACGTGGCGCTTCACGGTCTTCTCGAACCGTCGCCTCATCTGGGCCACGCGCTGAGGTTTCTGCTTTGCTTCCTCGGTCTTGTGGCGCCGGCGGTCCTGATGGGCGCCACTTTGCCGGTATTGACTCAATACCTCGACCGGGCGAGACCCGGTCTCGGCCGCAACCTGGGCCATCTCTACGGGTTCAACACCCTGGGCGCGGTGCTTGGATGCTTTGGCGCGGGCTTCTTCCTCCTTCCAACGTTCGGCATTGCCTGGACGGTGCGCGGCGCGGCCCTCGCGAACCTGTTGGTGGCGGCCCTGGCCCTGTTGATAGACAAGGCGGCTCCGGCTCCCGCGGCTTTGTCCGGCCGCGACGGACTCGCCGCGCCCCCGGCCGAAGCCAAGCCCACCTGGCGCAAGGGGTTGCTGCTGGCAGCCTTCGCCCTATCTGGGTTCTTCTCCCTGGGCTACGAGGTGCTCTGGACCAAGGCCATCGCGTTCTTCATCAGCAATTCGGCGTACGCCTTCAGCGCCATGCTCACCACCTTTCTTTTCGGCCTGGGCCTGGGAGGGGTGCTGGTCGCGAGGTTCGCCGACCGGCTCGAGCGGCCTTGGTTCGGGTTCGGACTGATCCAAGTTCTCATCGGGCTTGCCGCCGCGGCCAGCATCGTCATCTTCGCGAAGTTCTCCTACCCCGACCGTTTCGACAACAGCTCGGCCTCGCCTCTGTGGTTCAAGTTCGCGTATTCGTTCCTGGTGATGTTCGTGCCCACCGTGCTGATGGGGCTTCTGCTGCCGCTGGCCGGCAGGATCCTCGTGCGCAGCACGGCGACGGCCGGCAGGGACGTGGGCACGCTCTACGCCCTCAATACCCTGGGTTGCATGGCCGGCGCCGCCGTGGCCGGCTTCGCGCTCATCCCCCTTCTGGGTATCCCGAAAAGCATCCTGCTCCTCTGCGGCTTGCAGGCGCTACTCGGCCTGGTTCTGATCACGAGCGCCCCAGAGCTATCACGTCGGCGCAGGTACGTCTGGGCAGGGGCCGTCGCCGGAGCGTTCCTTGCTTTCGTCTACGTGGCACCCGTGCAAGGCAAGCTCTACAGCAGCGCCGGCCGCTCGGGCATGCCGAAGTCCCAATCCATCTACTACCGCGAGGGGGCGGCCAGCATCGTGGAAGTGCTGGAAACCCCCGACCGCAATCGGTATCTCATCATCAACGGAAGCATCAACGCCGCTCCCTATCCCGAGAGCGTTGGGTTGCGGGCCCACCGGCTCATCTCGCAACTGCCGCTCCTGCTGCACTCGGATCCCCGCCGCCTGCTCTTGGTGGGTCTGGGTTCGGGGATGACCGCGGGCGCGGCCCTGGCATTCGACGGTGTCGAGACCATCGATTGCGCCGAGCTCTCGCGGGATGTGGCCGGGGCTACCGACTATTTCGAGCGCTGGAACCACGGGGTCGCCCGTTCCTCCAAGCTCGATCTCACCTTCGAGGACGGCAGGAACCACATGCTGACCTCGCCCGGCACCTACGATGTCGTGACGCTGGAAAGCATTCATCCCAAGTGGGACGCCGGCAACGCCAGTCTCTACAGTCGCGACTTCTACCGCTTGTGCAAGAGGCGTCTCAACCCGGGAGGCTTCATCTCCCAGTGGGCGCCCCTCAACGGCCTGACCTTCGAGGAATTCAGAACCATCCTGAAGACCTTCAGCGAGGAGTTTCCCCATAGCTCGCTCTGGTTCGCCCGGCCGACGGGCTACCTCGCCGCCACGAACGCCATCCTGCTGGGCTCGCAACGACCGGTCCATGTCGACGTCGATCGGCTCCTCGCCGCCTTCGCAGACGCCGACCTTGCCCGTGACCTCAAGGAAGAGGGCGTCGACGACGCCATCGAGCTGTTGGACGGGTTCATCATGGCGGGCGAGACGCTCAGGCGCTTCGCCGGGCAGGACGTCCCCGCGAATACCGACGACCTTCCCATCCTCGAATACGGCCCCGTCGTAAACCGCTACGAACAGATTCTGGCGGCGCTAGCCTCTGTGCGCAGCAGCGTGCGTCCCTATTGCCGGCCTCCGGTTTCCACGAAAGACAGCGAGACGTTCTTCGCGGAGCTGCAGAACCGCTTCGAAGTCTCCCAACTATCCATCCAAGGCGACCTGGCGCATCTGCGGGGGGACCACAACCGCGCCATCGCCAGCTATGGCGACGCCCTCCTGATGGATCCCGGCAATCGCGACACGGCGGAGGAGTACGCAAACGTCCAGTTCAAGGGCAACTACCAGTTCATGGTGGCATTCGACAAAGCCAAGTC
Organism: Deltaproteobacteria bacterium; assembly: GCA_016935975.1. Classification (GTDB taxonomy): domain Bacteria; phylum Myxococcota_A; class Polyangia; order Fen-1088; family Fen-1088; genus Fen-1118. The sequence goes on along the minus strand of JAFGPX010000143.1, from coordinate 4,370 downwards.
CTGGCGGCCCGAGGAAATCCATAGGTTTCTTCGCATCATGTTCCACCGCGACGACAAGGACGCGGTGCTCTGGACGGGTCGGCAATACCAGATGGCGGGCTGGCACGATGCCGCCCGGGTCCATTACCGCCAGGCGCTGGCGCTGGACCCCGAAAACGCCGACGCCGCGGCCTCCTTGCGGGATCTGTAGGAAGCGGAGGCTCTTCGCCTGCGGATGGGTGCGCAGCCGCCGGGCTGGCCCTGACCGATGATCAGGCAAGCAGTGCGAGCGGATCGAGTCGAGCCCTCGGCAGCGGCGCAAGGTGCGGTTCCAGGGGTGCGCTTCTACGGCCCGACGTCACGGACCAGTCGGGCCACGCGATCGGCCAGCGGGCTCGCCCCGTGCTCGGCGACGAACTGCTCGACCAGCGCGCGCGCCTCGTCCATGCGGCCGAGCTCGACGAGCGCCTCGATGCGGAGCGCGCCTGCCTCGGGCCGGAAGGCGCCGGCGGGATACCGCGCTTCGTAGCGCCGCAAGTGCACAAGCGCGCGCTCGCCCGCGCCGGCAGCCGTCGCGGCCCGGGCCGCGTCGAGAAGGGCGATCTGCTCGCGCAGTGCCGGCGCGGTCGCGGCGACCTGGCGCCGGCGGGCGACCGGTGGCGCAGCGAGGGCGCGGGCGGCCTCGCCGGGTACCGCCGGTTCGATTGGCCGCGCAGAGCCGGGCGGCGGCGGGGCCATGGCGGGCGCCGCGGCCGGCGGCGGCGCGCGGGGCGTTGGCGCGACGGACGAGGTCCAGGCCCGGATGCCCACGAAGCCACCGATGCCGAGCACGACCACGCCCGCCGAAATCCACGGCAAAAGCACGCGCGAGGCCGCCGCCCCTTTCGTCGAGGTGCCGGTCGCGGCGCTCGCTGCCAGGGTGACGGCCGAGGCTTCCGCCGAGATGCCGATGGCCGCCGCCATCCGGGCGCTCAGCTCGGGAGGCGGTTGCTCGCTGGCGGCGGCGTCGAGCAAGCGCCGCTCGAAGTCGGTGCCATCGGCGACGCGCAGGCGCGCGGGCGGGTCTTCCGTTGGGTGACTCATAGCTGGCTCAGGCGGGCAGAGATGTCGGACGGGCAGGCGAGGATCGACCCACGGGCTAGAACTGCTTGAAGAAGGCCGCCACGGCGCTGCTGCCGAAGCTGGGGATCCCGTGGTCGCCGTCCCATTCGCACCAGATCACCGGGAAGCCCTCGTCGCAGCCCTGGTAGGCGACGCAAGGGCTGGGATCGACCGGGGTGGTCTCGGTGCCGCAGTGATTCTGCTGCAGGATCTTGGCGAGCGCGGCGCGTCCGTCCGCGAGAGGAACCACGGAGTCCGAGGTGCCGTGCGATCCCCACATGGCCACGGCCGGGCCCGTACCCTTGCAGTTCATGGCGCTGTAGAGCGCGCCGGCCATCGGCGCGATGGCGCGTAACACCCCGCCCATCTCGCAGCCGATGGCGAACGACATCATGCCGCCATAGCTGAACCCCGTCGAGAAGATGCGGGCATTGTCGACGCAGTATTTGGACTGGACATCGGCGAGCATGGCCTTCGTGAAGGCGATGTCCTCGCCGTTGCTGTTCGCCCAGCCCGGGCTGCTGCCGCCGGCAGGCAGCCCCTGCGGCGACACGTAGATCGCGTCCGGTATCTTCGAATTGAGCTGGTACATGGTCAGCGACCCCTCGGCCGAGCCGCCCCACGGGTGGAACTGGAAGATCACCGGATACGGCTTGGACGAGCTGTAGCCCGACGGCAGTTGCACGTGGTACGTCCGTTCCTTGCCGTTCACCTCGAGGCTGCACATGGTGCCCTTGACACCGCACGGCGAGGTGGTGTTCGCGGAACCGCAGCCCGCGGCAGCGCCGCCGCCACCGCCGCTCCCGGTCGCGCCCCCGGCGGCCGTGCCCCCGCCGCCGGTGTCTCCCCCCGAACCGGAGCCGCCGCTGGCCGCCGGAAGATCCCGCCCCATGTCTCGCCCCGCGTCTCGTCCCCTCGAGCCGCCGCGCGCGGTGGCGCCCCCGCTGCCGGGCTCGCCACCCGCGCCCGTACTGCCGCCCTCGCGGGCGCTCGATCCGCCGGCGCCGACACGCCCGCCGGAGGCCGGCTGCCCGCCCGACGCGCTCTACCCCGTGGTCCCGCCGGAGCCGGCGCTCCCGCCGCTGCCGACCGCGCCCGCCGACCCGGCTTCCCCGCCGGAGCTGGCCGAGCCGCCCGCGCCGCCGCTGCTCGTGTTTCCGCCCGTGTCCGGCCGGCCACACGACGCGGGCATCGTTCCCCCGCTTCCGCTCGCAATACTTCCGCCGCTGGACGAGCACGCACCGCCAAGGATCGCCAGCGCCGCAAGCGTCGCGCGCACCGAATGACGAAGTTGCGTAGACTCCTTGTTCCGGTGATCTCGGGGCCACTGGACCTGCAGTCGCGGCGATCCGGAAGACCGGGCCACCGAACTGGGGCAGGATCGACTCGCCAAGGCAAGGGCGTCCGGAACCGCGTCCGTCGCAGATCCGGGAAAACCGCGGACGGATCCGGGCAGCAGCGCCTCGCAGTGCATCGCGAGGGACGACGCGCGGCGGACCGGAGCGCCCCTTGGGCAACTCCCAAGCGAACCGCGACGGCGCGAACGACGATGCGGCGGGGAAAGGGCGATTGGCCTATCGCCGACGACGGGCCGCCAGGCGGACGCTGGCGAACACGAGGAGGCACAAGGCGGCGAGGCAAACGCCACCTTCGTGCGACGGACGCGACGGGGCGAGGCTACAACCGGATTCCGAGTCGGAGCCGGCCGGCGTCGACGGCGTGCCCGGCGAGGTCGGTGTGCTCGGTGCGACCGGGGCGGTGCTCGCGTTGCCTTGCGGATCCATGGGCACGGTGCCGGAGAAGCCCGTCGAGCCTTCCTTGGTGATCGCGAGTATCAGCGTGCCCACCTCGACTACCGCGTTGGCCGGGTCGAAGTCCACGCGGTTGCCGTCGAAGGTCCAGGTGCCCTTGGACCAGCGACTTTCATCGAAGCTGTCGAAGTCGTCCGTCCAATCGAGCAGGAACTCGCCGTTCTCGTAGCGGTAGTACCTTATCCAGTTGACGAACTGGTAGGCGGGCAGCGCGCTCTCGTCCAGCTCGCCGGCCCAGCCGGTGCCCTCGCTCGACCAGACGTTGAAGCGAAGCGAGTGCGGATCGCGGAGCTCGCTCGCCTGGCCGCCTTGGGTTCTGCGGACCTCGGTGCCGTCGAACGACCAGGAGACGTACTCGGGCGTCCACTCGATCTGGTAGGTGTGGTAGTCGTCGGCGAGCGAGGTCGGCGAGGTGTACACCTCTTCCGAGGTGACTCTCGGGTTGCCGGTGATGAGGTTCGACTGCCAGGCCTTGGCGTCGTTCTTGCCGAGCGCCTCGACGTCGAGCTCCCCCCACTGCGCACCGGAGAGCTCGGAGCCGTTCTTGTACGTGAAGAAGGTGGAGAGCAGGCCGCTGCCGCGAATCATGCGCATGCGCATCTCCATGCGCCCGTAAAGCACGGTGATGCTGCTGTAGACCTCGGCGCCCTTGTACGCCTTGGCCTGCGCCTGGCTGGCGCACATGACCGGCAGGGCGAGCGCGACCACCGCGTAAAGGGCGAGCGGCGCGCGAAGAGAGAACCCGGGGAAGCGGCGAGCGAACGGACGGTACGACGACATTCAGATCTCCTTGCGGCGTAGACGAAGGACAAGAGCGAACAGAAGCATGAGGGCGGGCCCAAGCGGGTTGGCGGCGGGCCCGGTGCTGCAGGTGCAGCCGCCGTCGGTCGCGGTCGGCCCCGCCGTGCCGCCGTGCACCTCGGTGCCGGTCGCGCCACTGCCGCCCGAGGCGGTCGCGCCACCCGCGCCAGGCGAGCCGCCGGATGCAGTCGTACCACCCGCGCCAGGCGAGCCGCCCGAGCGCGAGCCACCTTCCGCTCCGCTCGCGCCAGCGGATGAAATCGTGCTCGACGTGCCGCCCGAACCGCCCGCGCCGCCGGAAGCCGTCGTCCCGCCGCCCCCTGTCGTACCCCCGGAGGAAGTCCTGCCACCAGACGAAGTCGCGCCCGACGTGCCGCCCGACCCACTGGTGCCGCCGCTGCTCGTCCGGCCGCCGCTCGCCGCGCTCCCGCCGGAGGCGGTGGTGCCTCCAGACGGAGTCGTGCTGGTCGTGCCGCCCGACCCACTCGTGCCGCCCGACCCACTCGTGCCGCCCGCGCTCGTCCTGCCCCCCGCGCCCGTCGTGCCCCCCGCCCGGCTGCCGGCGCCGCCGCTGCCACCGCCCGTGGAGGTGGTGCCGCCCGTGCCGGTGCTGCCGCCCGTGCCGGTGCTGGCGTTGGGGTCGACCGGCGGGGTGCCCGGGTTGCCCGTCGCATTGTC
>JAFGPX010000142.1 GCA_016935975.1 Deltaproteobacteria bacterium | reverse complement strand
GTGCCCAGGGACAGAGTCGAACTGTCTACACACGGATTTTCAGTCCGTTGCTCTACCAGTTGAGCTACCTGGGCGTGGGCCGCTCGTTTAACACGCGCGGCCTTTTCCCGCAAGGCGCGTGGCCAGGCGCCGTCGCCAGGTGCCGGCCTGCACTCCATCTTTCTCCCTTGCCCCGAGAATGCTATCACTGCCGTCTGTCCCGGGGCGATCCCGGGACGCCTTGCGCCTGTAGCTCAGCTGGATAGAGCATCGGCCTTCGAAGCCGAGGGCTGGGGGTTCGAGTCCCTCCGGGCGCGCTTGACTTACCGGGGCTCCCTAGGCATACATTCGCTTCCCAAAACCTAGTGCGGGCGCATAGCTCAATTGGTAGAGCAGCGGACTCTTAATCCGTTGGTTGTAGGTTCGATTCCTACTGTGCCTACGAAGCTCGCTACCCGACCAAGACCTCGACGAGAGTGGCGGCGAAGTACACGACAGAGACGTAGCCGTTGAGGTTGAAGAAGGCGAGGTCGAGGCGCGAGAGGTCGGAAGCGCGGACGATGCTGTGCTCGTAGACGAAGATGCCGAGCACCAAGAACACGCCCAGATTGTAGATGGCGCCGAGTCCAGCGGCCTGCCCGGCGCCAAGGAGCGCGACCACGGTGCCGAGGTGCATCACCGCCGAGATCGCCAGGGACGCCCTGACGCCCAAACGCGCTGGAATGGAATGCACGCCGGTCTTGCGATCGAAGTCGCGATCGGCCAACGCGTACAGGACATCGAAGCCGCCAATCCACGTTGCTACCGCGGCCACGAGCCAGAGCGCCGGCACGCCCAGCTCGCCGCGCACGGCGATCCACGCGCCGGCCGGCGCCATGCCGATGGCAAGACCCAGAAACAAGTGGCACAGCCAGGTGAAGCGCTTGGTGAAGGAGTAGCCGAGCAGGACGGCGAGCGCGACGGGCGACAGGACGAGGCACAGCCGGCCAAGGCTGGCCGCCGCCGCCACGAAGACGGCGGCGCTGGTCGCGGTTAGTAGCGCGGCCGCGAACACCGAGACCCGTCCCGTAGGCAGCTCGCGGCCCGCGGTGCGCGGGTTCTGCGCGTCGAGGTGCCGGTCTACGATGCGATTGAAGCCCATAGCGGCAGTGCGCGCAGAGGCCATGGCAACCAAAATGGCCAGGACTTGCCAGAAGGTGATGCCGTGGCCGCGCGCCGCCATGGCGGTCGCCGCGAGCGCAAAGGGCAGCGCGAACACCGTGTGGCTGAACTTCACCATGCGGCCGAAGGTTTTCACCACAGAGAACACAGAGGACACAGAGCCCGGAAAGGAAGGGTGTTCCGGATCTTGGATCCGAACCCTTTCCTTCTCCTCCGCCTCCGTGTCCTCTGTGCCCTCTGTGGTGAATCCGTTCATTCGATCCACTCGTATCTCATGTTGCGCCTCCGGGGGGAAAACCCCGCCCAGCGGATGCAGGCTTCGATCTCGGACGCCGACAGCTTGAAGACCGCGCCCGCCTGCGCCACCACGTTCTCCTCGATCATCGCCGAGCCGAAGTCGTTGCCGCCGAAGCGCAGCCCGACCTGACCGACGGCCGGACCCATGGTCACCCACGACACCTGCAGGTTGGGGAAGTTGTCGAGGTAGAGGCGGGCCAGGGCCAGCATGCGCAGGTAGCGCGTGGCCGAAGTGTCGCCTTGCAAGGGGAGCCTGCTGCCCTCGGCCTGAAAGCTCCAGCAAATGAAGGCGGTGAAGCCCGCGGTCTCGTCTTGCAGGACGCGCAGCTTGTCGAGATGCCCCACGACGTGGCGAGGCTCTTCGCCGAAGCCGAAAACCATGGTGGCCGTGCTGCGCAGGCCCAAGCGGTGCGCCTCGCGCATGACTTCGAGCCAGGTCCCCACCGAGCACTTCCGCGGCGAGATGCGCCGCCGAATCTCGTCGTCCAGGATCTCGGCGCCGCCGCCCGGGATGGAGTCGAGCCCGGCCGCGACCAGACGCTCGATCACCGCCGGGATGGACAAATCCTCGCGTTCGGCGAGCCGCCGGATCTCCTCGGGGGAAAGCCCGTGGATGGCCAGCGGGAAGCTCGACTTCATGAAACGAAACAGATCCTCGAAGTACGTCAAGCCGAGGTCGGGGTTGACACCGCCCTGAAACAGGACCTGAAGGCCGCCCAGGTCCACCGTCTCCCGCAGCTTGGCGGCAAGCTCGTCTTCGCCGAGGACGTAAACACGGGCGTCGCCGGGCGAGCGATGGAAATTGCAGAAGTGGCAGGCCGTCGTGCAAGCGTTGGTGTAGTTGATGTTGCGGTCGATGATGTAGGTCGCGACGCCGTGCGGATGCAGGTGCCCCCGGCGCGCGTCGGCCGCTTGCCCGAGGTCGTGAAGCGAAGCGGACGCGCAAAGCGCGACGCCCTCGTCGAACGACAGGCGTCGCCCGGCCGCCGCCTCGGACAGCAGACCATCGAGCGAAGGCGAAAGCCGCGCGGCCGCCGGCCTCGGCCGGGCCTCATTCGCGTAGAAACGCAGGGCGGGCTTCTCGCCAAACAAACCGACCTGGTGGCCCCGCTCGACGAACGCGGCGGCCCCGCATAGCTCGCTGGCGCCCAGCTCGTAGTGGATATTCCGGGTCAGGTAGCGCAAGCTGGTCTCGATGTCGATGCGGTTGGGCTCGGCGAAGCCACGCGCGATGGCCTCGCGCTCGGCCAGGCCCAAGGCCAGGCTCTCCTGCAACAGGGCGACGTCGCCGGGCGCCAGCGCGTCGGGGCGGCCGGCCCAGGCGGCGTAGACGAAGGGCAGCCCGACTCGCGCGGTCCACTCGGCGCCGAGATCGTAGACATGCGCAAAACGCCGACTGGCGGCAAAGCACGCGTCCCCGATGAGCAGGCCGCCGCGCCGACCACGGACGAGATCCACGATGCGATCGTGCTCGGCGCTCTCGCAACGCGGCGCCAGGCCGCGCGCGCGACCGAGAATCTGCACCAGCACCTGCGAGGTGCGCGAGGCCGCGTCGAGGACGATGGTTTCCATCTCCTCCCAAGGGACATCGCCCAAGAGCAGCACGGTGCGGACCGGCCCGCGCGACGCGATGGCGATGCCCGGCACCAGGCGCAGCTCGCCTCTCGCTGCCGCGTAGCTGGCGACGGGCATGAGCGCCAGATCCGCCTCGCCCTCGGCCACGGCCTCGGCACAACGCGCGGGCAGATCGAACCACAGCTCGAAGCGCCCCTTGCCGACGAGCCCGCGCTCGATGCCGTGGGTGATGGGGCGAGCGTTCAAGAAGGACACGGCAGCCAGGCGCAGCCGGCGCGCGCTCACGGGGCCTCCTTGGCCGCGGCCGGCCGCGCCAGGGCGTAGAAGGTATCGCGCTCCACGGGCACGCGCCCGGCCGCGCGAATCAAGCGGACGATCTCGTCGGCGGAAAGCCCCTCCGGCGTACGCGCGCCGGCCTGGTGGTAGATCTTCTCCTCGCTGATCGTGCCGTCGAGATCGTCGGCGCCGAACCACAGCGCGGTCTGCGCCGTGGCCAAACCCAGGCTCACCCAGTAGGCCTTGATATGGGGCACGTTGGGCAGAAGCAAGCGGGACACGGCCAGGACGCGCAGGCTCTCGGCCGCGGTCGGCGCCGGCAACTCGGCGAGCGCGGTGTTCTCCGGATGAAACGGCAAGGGGACGAAAGCGAGGAATCCTCCTGTCTCGCTCTGCAGCTCGCGCAGGCGCAGAAGGTGCTCGACCCGTTCGCCGAGAGTCTCGACCGTGCCATAGAGCATGGTGGCGTTCGACGGCAAGCCCAGCCGGTGCGCCGCGCGGTGCACCTCCAGCCACTCGTCGGCGCCGCACTTGTTGGGGCAGATCAGCCGGCGCACGCGCGGCGAGAGGATCTCTGCGCCGCCGCCGGGCAGGGCCCCCAGGCCCGCGGCCATGAGGCGCCGCAGGACTTCCTCGATGCTCATGCCGTAGAGGCGATGAAAGAAGAAGATCTCGACGGCTGAGAAGGCCTTGACGGTGATATCCGGCGCAGTCGTCTTGAGCCCGGCAACGAGGCTCGTGAAGTAGTCGAAGGGCAGGCCGGCGTGCAACCCGCCGACCACGTGAACCTCGCTTGGGCGTTGGCCGGCGGCCAGGCAAGCCCGCAGCTTGCCCACCGCCTCGTCGACGCCGAGCACGAAGGCGCCCGCGTCGGTGGCCCGACGTCGCGAGAACGAGCACAGCCGGCAGGCCGACACGCAGACATTGGTCGGGTTGATGTGCAGATTGCGATTGAAATACGCGCGATCGCCGTGCCGCCGTTCGCGCGCTTCATTGGCCAGGCTGCCGACCTCCATCAGGTCGGGGTGCGCGAACAGCGCCAGGCCGTCGGCCTGCGCAAGCGGCGCGCCCTTGCGCACCCGACCCGCGATGCGCGCGAAGCTCATCGCGGGCACGCCTTCCCGCCGGCCGCTCGCTCGTACGGAGCAAACCCGGAGGCGCGCAGCATCTGCGCGGCCTCGTCGCGCGTCACCTCCCGGCTGCTCGCGCGGCCGCCCAGGCGAGGCTCGCGCTCGGCGACGATGGAGGCCACGATGGCATCGGCGCCGAACGACAGGCAGAGCGGGCCGAGCTTGAGGCCCAGAAGATCGAGGTCCGCGACAAGGTGGGCCCGGGGACAGGCCAGACGACAGGCCGCGAAGAACGCGATGGTGTCGAGCCCCTGCGGCTGGCCCACCGGGGTGGGCACGATCGAGCTTCTCGCTGTCGTTTCCTGGGCAAGCGAAGCGAGACGCTGCTGCCGATCCGCCTCGGGCTCGCCGAAGGCGTAGGGCACGCGCACCAGACCGGCCGGCAGGGCGCGCGCGTCGAAGAAGCATCCCTGCCCGCCGAACGCCTGGCGCGCCTGGGCCAGGGCCTGGCGGCCCGCGCCGAAGATGTCCGCGCCCGGGTCGAGGCTCACGGCGCTTCCCCCCAGCGCGGCGCGAGGGACACGGCGACGCCGAGCTGGTCCACGATGCGTGCGACGACGGTGTCCACGGCCGCTTCCAGGGTGGCGGGGCGCGAATAGAACGACGGTGTGGCGGGTAGCACGATGGCCCCGGCGCGCGTGACGGTCGCCATGTTCTCGATGTGAAGGAGCGAAAGCGGCGTCTCGCGCAACACGAGAATCAGCTTGCGCCGCTCCTTGAGCGCCACGTCGGCGGCGCGGGCGATGAGATCGTCGGCCAGGCCCGCGGCGATTCTGGCCAGCCGTCCCACCGAACAGGGCACGACGACCACGGCCTGCCAGTCGGCGGAGCCCGAGGCGAAGGCGCAACAGAAGTCGTCGTTGCGGTGCTCGGGAAAATCAGAGATTCGCTCCCCGCCGATCTCGTGTTGCCAGATCTGCCGGCCGCGGTCCGAAAGACAAACCGCAACCTGCAGGCGCGCATCTGCCGCGCGCGCATCCGCCAAGGCCTCGAGCAGTCGCCTTGCGTAGACGGCCCCGGACGCACCCGTGATGGCGACCAGGATCTTCACCGCCCCACCACCTGCGAAGCGACGCGACCGGGGAAAAGGTCGCTGCCCGAAACCTCGGCAAAGCCCGCGGCGGCGAGCCGCGCCTCGAATTCGACGCGCGTGATGAAGCCGGCGATCGACGCGGGCAGATAGCGATACGCCGCCGCATCACCGGTCACCGCGCGACCCACGAGGGGCAGCACGCGCGCGTTGTAAAGCCCGTCCCAGAAAAGCCGCCGGCGCCCGGGCCGGAAGAATTCGAGAATGACGACGCGACCGCCCGGACGCACCACACGCCGCAGCTCGCGTGCCGCGCCGGCGAGATCGCGCACGTTGCGCACGCAGAAGGCCGAGAAGGCGCCATCGAAGACCCCGTCCCGATAGGGCAGCGCATGCGCGTCCGCCACCTGGGCCGCCACCTGGGCCGCACCCTTCTTGCGCCGGCCGACGGCCAACATGCCGCGGGCGAAGTCGGCGGCGCACACGCGCGCGGCGGGCCGCTGGCGCAGGATCTCGATGGCCCCGTCGAGCGTGCCGGCCCCGAGATCGAGAATCTGGGGCGAGTCTCCCAGCCCGGCGAGCAGCAGCCGCACCGCCCGACGCCGCCACAGCACGTCCACGCCCGCCGAGAGAAGGCGGTTGGCGCGGTCGTAGCGCCAAGCGATGCGCTCGAACATGCCGCGAACATCGGCGCCGGAAGCGGACACGGACATCAGGCCACCCGGTCGACCGCCAGCCGGGCCAGCTCGGCCAATGCCTCCCGGTACGGCGACGCAGGCAAGACCACCAACTCGGCAATCGCCTCCTCGGTCAAGGCCAGGGCGCGCTTGCGGGCACGTTCGACCCCGCCCGCCGTCCGCACGGCGAGCAGGATGGTCTGTGCGGTTTCGGCCGCCATGCCCGCCGCCCGTAGGCCTTCGCGAATGCGCGCGCGCAGGGCCCGGTCGCTCTCGCAGGCCAAGAGCACGGGCAAGGTCAGCTTGCCTTCCTGCAAGTCGCGGCCGCCCGACTTCCCGGTCGTGCTTTCGCCGGCCGCGCAATCGAGGATGTCGTCGGCGATCTGGAAAGCACGGCCCAGGGCGCGACCGTAACGGCCAAGCGGCCCATCGAGCGCGCCTGGCAACAGACCGCCGACGCGCGCGCACCACGCCATCAGCGACGCGGTCTTGCGATCCACGACCTGCAGGTACGAGGCGATGGTGACGTCGGGGTTGCCCGCGCCTTCGAGCTGCGCCACTTCGCCTTCGGCCATCTCGGTCACCGTGGCCGCCAGCGTGCGCACCATGACGATGGAACCGGTCGCGGCGACCAGATCCAGCCCTCGCGCCAGGCAGAAATCGCCGACCAGCACGGCCAGGCCGTTGCCGTAGATCATGCGTGCCGCGGGACGGCCGCGCCGCACGCTGCCGCCGTCCACCACGTCGTCGTGAAACAGGGTCGCCGAATGGATCAGCTCGGCGGCGCAACCCGCGGCCACCGCCGCCGCGACGTCGCAGCCACCGGCCCGCGCCACGAGCACCGCGAGCAGGGGTCGCAGGCGCTTGCCACCAGCGCCGAGCAGGTGGCTGCCGACCTCGGGGATGCGCCCGATGGGACTGTCCATGCTTTCGGTCAGCCGCCGCTCGACCGACTCCATGTCTTCCTCGACCAGGGACCACAGGTCGGATACGCGCCGGCGCAGATTCGCAGGGGGCAAGGCCAGATCGACATGCACAGCGAGCTGGTTCACGACAGGTGCCCCACCAGTCCAAACGCGACGCGCTCGGGGCCCGCCTCGTCGATGCGCGCCGCGAGTTGGCCGCACGCGGCCGCGGAGTCGTCCCCGCGCGGGGTGCGGACATAGACCGGCAGGTCCGGGCGGCGCACCCGGTTCTGGAAGGCGAGCACGCGCGCCTCGCTGGGCCGCGAAAAGGGCAGGCCGGGAACCGGGTTCCACGGTATCAAGTTCACCTTGCTGGGAATTCCGGAGAGCAGACGCGGCAAGCGCGCGGCATCCACGTCGCTGTCGTTGACCCCGGCAAAGAGCACGTACTCGAAAGTGATACGGCGGTGGTGCCCGAGGGGGAAACGACGCGCGGCGGCCAACAGGGACGCGATCCTCCAGCGCCGATTGATGGGCATGATCTGGTCGCGGACCTCATCGGTCGTGGCGTTGAGCGAGATGGCCAGGTTGGGCAGGGGCCGCACCCTGCCGAGCATATCCATGCCGCTGACCACCCCCGCCGTGGACACGGTCAGCCGCCGTGGCGACAACCCCGCGCCCCACGGGTGCTCGATGATGGACAGGGCGCGCGTGACCTGATCGAAGTTGTGCAGTGGCTCGCCCATTCCCATGAAGACGACATTGGTCGGCTTCTGACCGACGCTCTCCATGGCCCAGTAGAGCTGTTCGACCATCTCGCCGGCGGTCAGATTGCGGCCAAAGCCCATGGTCGCGGTGGCGCAGAAGGTGCAGCCCCAGGCGCAGCCGACCTGACAAGAAATGCACAAGGTCAGCTTGCTACGTTCCTGCTTGTCGTCGGGTATGAGCACGCTCTCGACAACGCGGTCGTCATGGGTGCGAAAGCGGAACTTGCGGGTGCCGTCCACGGAGGCCACGCTACCGTCGGGAACCAAGGGCACAAGCGGCGCCTCGGCAAGGAAGGCGTCGCGCAAGGCGCGCGGCACCGTGGAGGGTGCCAGCGGAATGCGCACGGATCCCATGCCGCCCGCACCCGGCCCGTGCAGCCAGCGGAAGAGTTGCTCCGCGCGGAAGGGGGGCTCACCCGCGCGCGCAACGCGCTCGCGCAGTTCGGCGATGGAAAGCGACCTGAGATCCAAGCCCGCGGATTATAGCCACAGAACTCGCCAATGCCGTAGTGCCGTAGAAGGGAAATCCGCGCCGCGCCAAGAGATGGATCGCGGGCAGGGGCGCAATTCATTGCGCCCGACGATGCCGCCGGAAGATGCGAACGCGACGATGCCTCGAAGAAGAGCGCGATGGAATCGCGGGACACGGGCGCGATGAATCGCGCCCCTACGGCGGCGGCTGCGCTCGGCGTTCGCTCTAGAACATGGCTCCGACGTTGCCGCCGACCACGAAGCCGCTCTGATAGCCGGCATAGGGCATGACCAGATACTTCGTGTTGCCCGCCTTCACCAGGAGGTTCGGCCTGAGCAGAGCCCGCACGCCGTGCTTCATGTCGGTCGCGTAGCCGGCGCCGCCGCTGGCGTCGCGCAGGTTCCCCGAGGACTGGTCGAGGGCCCCGCTGTAGTAGCGCGTGGCCTTGAGATCGTAGGCCACCAGCACTTCGGGAACGAAGAGCATGCTGCCGCCCATCTCGATTCGCCGGTAGAGCGAGGGGCCAACGTACAGGCCCCACCCCTCGGGGTTCGCCACGGGCGAGTTGCCCGTGTAGAACTGCCGCTGCACGCCGAGCGTGGCGGAGATGGAGATGGGCAGCTCGTCCTCTTCCGCCTTGATCGCGTGGAAGGTCACGAACGGCGTCAGGCTGATCCCCGACAGGTTCTTGTTGCTGCCGCCCGTGTACTTGTAGTAGCTGAGATCAGCACCGACGTCGAACACGCCGCGGTAGGTCCAACCACCCATCGCTCCGCCGCCCCAGCCGTCCTTGATTATGCCGCCGCCTACGGTCGCGCTGATCGCGCTCGGATCCCCGCGGTCGATGTAGATCCCTTGGGCGCGAGCCGAGGTGGCCACCAGAGTGGCGCTCAGAAAACACAGGCCGATCAGTTTGCGCATCGAGGTTTCCTCCCAAGCGGCAGCCATGATGGCACGGCTCGCCTTCCGGTCAAAGCCCATAACTAGCCCGCATCGCATGCAGCCGCAAGACCCTTTGGTGCCTCTGCGGGCTAGTGCTCGCGTTGGCGTAGCCGGGCTTTGCCCGGCGGAGCCAGAGCGCGGGAGGGTATGGGAACCCTCCCAGGGTTCCCATCGACAACGACACCAACTACCCTAGGAGGGCAAGTAGGTCTTCGCGCGTGAGCGTCGCCGCCGCCGCCGCATCGCCCAGCGCGGCATCGCCGACCGCCCGCTTGCGCTGTTGCAGCTCAAGAATGCGCTCCTCGACCGTCCCGGCCGCAACCAGGCGATAGATCATGACCGGCTTGTCCTGGCCGATGCGGTGGGCCCGATCCGCCGCCTGATCCTCGACCGCGGGGTTCCACCAGGGATCGCACAGGAAGACATGGTCGGCCGCCGTCAGGTTCAGCCCCGTGCCGCCGGCCCGAAGCGAGACCAGCATGACGGGCGGACCGGTGACGTCCTGAAAGACGTCGACGACCGCCCCGCGATCGCGGGTCGAGCCGTCCAGGCGGCAGAAGGGGATGCCCGCCTGGCCGAGCGCGGGCTCGATGAGGTCGAGCAACGACGTCCACTGCGAGAAGACCAGGGCCTTGTGCCCGTCCTCGGCCGCGGTCCGCAGGGCTTCGAGCAAGGCCTCGACCTTGGACGAGGTCGCGGCCTTGTGCCCGGGCAGGAGGCCCGCGTGGCAGGCCGCCTGGCGCAGGCGCAGCAGCGCCTCGAGCGCCTTCATCACGTCGAGCTTCTCGGCGCCGCCCAGGGCCGCGACCAGCTCGCTTTGCGTGGCGGCCCGAACCGCGTCGTAGACCGCGCGCTCGCGCTCGTCGAGGGTGATGGCCAGGGTCGCCTCGGTGCGCGGCGGCAGCTCGGGCGCCACGTCGGCCTTGCGCCGGCGCAGCACGAAGGGGCGGATGCGCCCGCGCAGCGCCTCGGCGACACCCGGCAGCCCGTCCGAGATTGGACGGCCGAACTCGGCATCGAACTCGCGCCGCCCGCCGAGCAGCCCGCGATTGGCGAAGTGCATGAGGCTCCACAGCTCGTCCAGCCGGTTTTCCACCGGCGTGCCGGTCATGGCCAGACGGAAGTCCGCCGCAAGCCCATAGGCGGCGCGCGCGACTTGGCTGTCGGGATTCTTGATGGCCTGCGCCTCGTCGAGGATCGCGGCGGCCCAGCGCTCGCGCCGGAGATCCTCGCTGTCCAACCGCAGGATCGCATAGGTCGTCAAAGTGACGTCGGCGCCCTCGTCGAGCCGACGCGTGGGGCCGTGGTACACGTTCACGCGCGACGCAGGCCGGAAGCGGCGAAGCTCGGCTCTCCAGTTGGGCAACACGCTGGTGGGACAGACGACCAGGGTCTTGCCCGGCATGACAGCCAGGGCTTCGACGGTCTTGCCGAGGCCCATGTCGTCGGCCAGGATGCCGCCCAGGCCAGCCGAGCGCAGGAAGGCCAGCCAGTTGGCGGCCACGCCCTGGTAGGGCCGCAATACGGCCGTGAGGTCGGACGGCAGCGCGGCCGCTGGCAAACGCTCGAAGGCCTCGAAGAGCGGGGCCAGGCGCTCGAGGCCGGGCGGCGGCGGCTGGTCGAGATCCTCGCAGAGGCGGCCGAGCGTGGGCAGGGCGTGCGCGGCCACGCGGCCGTCGCCGCCGCGCGCGGCCAGCAGGGCGGCCAGCTCGTGGCCATGCTTGGCGAGCCACGCCTCGGGCAAGGGTGCGAAACCGCCGCCTTCGAGCGGCACAAGGCCCAGACCCTCTTGCCAGGCCGACAGCACGGCCGCCGCGCTCACCATGCCGAGCGACTCGCCCCTGTCCTCGGTCCGCACGGCGAAATCCAGGTCGCAGCGCACCTCCGGCAACCCGAAGGCTCCGTCCACTTTGCTTCCGACACGCAGCTCGGGTTCCAGCCGCACCCGCGCCCGCACGAGGCTCGCGCCGTCGCCCGCCACCTCGCCCCGCCAGCGCCGCAGCTTCTCGACGAAGCGGGTCGTGTCCGCGCCCTCGAAGGTGCTGCGACGGCCGCACACCAGGTCGAGATCGCCGCGCAGCTTCTCGGCAAGCCGGCGCTCGCCGGCCTCGTCGCGCACGGGAACCGCGCCGCCCAAATGCACCAGGCGGCCGCCGTCGACGCGCGCGCAGGGTGGATGCCCGTAGACCAGGGCCGGCAGCACCGACAGCGACGAGCCGACCTGGCGCAGCTCGAGGGCGATGCGCGGCGGAATACCGCGCACGATGCGCGGCAAGCGGCCGGTCCGCACTTCGACGGCCATGCGGCGGCAAAGCTCGGGCAGGATGCGCGTGGCCAGGTCGCCGAGCTCGGAGGCGCCGTAGCGCCGAACGATCGGCAGGTTCTGCAGAAAGCCACCGCACAAATCGATCTCGCCGTGACGAGCCAGCTCGTCGCCCAGAAGCACCACGCCCGCGCTGGGCACGGCCACGATGCGCGGATCGCGGCGGATGGTCACGGCGGCGCCGTCGCCGTCGTCGGTGACCACGGCATGGGGCAAGACCTCCTCCTCGGACATGACCACCTGGCGACCGTCGAGGAAGACCATGCGGCAGCCCACGAGCACCTGGACCAAGGCGTCCAGCTTCGAGGGCGGCAGCACGGCGCGCGCCGAGGTTTCGAGCAGTCGGTCGGCCTGCAGATCGCACTGCTCGACCTGCAAGCTGCGCGCGTCCGCGGGCCGCCCCAGCAGGGCCGACAAGGTGCCTGCGAGAGCGGTTTCGCCGCCGTCGGCGCGCACCACGAAGCGCCGCAGGGTCAGTCCCGCGTCGGCCTGACCGAACCGGTAGGCGATGCGCGCCCACACCTCGGCGCTGGTCTTGATCGCCGCTTCGGCACCGTCGGCGGCGGCGTGGCCGGCCTGGCCGAGCGCGATGGCCGCCGCAGCCAGATGCTCGCAGGGCCGCTGCCGCCCCGGACAGTCGCAGTCCCAATCGTCGAGGCCCGGGTAGAGCGCCACCTGCGCGGGCACGGCGCGGCCGCCGGCGCGCACGCGCAACACGATCTCCTCGTCGGTCTGCGACTCCACCGTCACCGCCCCGGCTCGCACCAGATTCACGCCCGCCGACCACACCCCGGGCTTGCAGGCGCGGCGTAGCGAGGCGACGATCTGGGTGTAGTCTGCGGGCATGTGCGCGGGATTGCCGCCCTACTTCTCCCAGATCCGGAGATCGATCTGCGATGGAGGCTCAAGGAAGGCTGTACCGGCGCGGGCCCGCCCCTTCGTGTCGCCAAACCGCCGCCCCTTGCCGGACGCACGCATCGGGGTCAAGCGGACCACGGGGCTGTCCCCCCGCGCGACGACGATTTCTTCGCCACGACACGCCTTCTGGACGAGCCGTGACAAGTCGGTCTTGGCCGCGTGGATCGGAGCGCGCACGTCCATACGCTAGCCAGACCTATGTGCCGAATCAAGCCGATGGCATGGCCCGGACCATGCGGCCGAGCTGTGCCGAAGTGGCAAGGGCAAAGACGCGCACCACCTCTTGCTTGGCCAAGGCCGCGACCTCGTCGAGGGTGCGCTGGGCCGCGGCGGCCGGAATGCGGGCCAGAAGCCCCGCGTGCCCGACGAGGCCCGCCAGCGAAAAGAGGAAACGCTCGCGCTCCGGCGGCGACAGGAAGTCGAGGCAGGCGAGCACCAGAGCCGGCCTGACGCGATCCCAGCGGCCGGGCAGTCCCTGGTCGGCCAACCACTGGCCCACGGCCAAGGCCGCGTCGACCAGATCCTGGTGTTCCTGCGCGTCTGCCTCGACCGCGGCGGCAAGCTCTTGGGCCAGGGACATGGCCACGAGGCGCGGCGCGGGCTCGAGCGCGGCGACGGGGTGGAAGGAAGGGCTTCGGGAACGATGGTGTTTTCTGCTCATGCCAACCTTCTCGGACGGCGTCCGAGAAAGTTGCTAGCCCGCACGACGTCCGGCCAGATTCGCCGATGGGAGGAATGCGAGAAAGCACGGGTGCCGGTCGGCCGGGGAGAAACAGGGAGCAGCCGAGAAACAGACGCGCACGGGACTCGCGGATACCGATTCGGCTCTGTTCCTCGGTTGCTCCCTGTGAGTGCTTCCCAAGCGACCGGCGTCGGGGCCAACGCACGGCGTTCGCTACTTCACCTTCGTTCCGGGCGGCACGTCGCGGTCGAACACCGACAGCGACAGCGGATCGCTGCCCGCCGCCATGATCATGCCCTGCGAAACCACGCCGCGGATCTTCGCGGGCTTGAGGTTGGCGAGGTAGAGCACAGTGCGCCCGACCAGCTCCTCGGGCTTGTAGGCGCCGGCGATGCCCGTGACCACGGTTCGCTGCTCGCTGCCTAAATCCAGAACCAGCTTGAGCAGCTTGTCGGTCTTGGGCACGGCCGAGGCGAAGAGCACCTTGGCCGCGCGCAGGTCCATCTTGGCGAACTCCTCGATGGTGATTTCGCCACCGGGCACGCCACCGCGCGCGGAGACACCCTTGGGCGGCGGGGTCTGGTCGAGCCAGAAGGCGACAAGCTCGCGCTGCCGGTCGGGATCGATGCGCGGAAAGACCGGCTTGGGCTCGCCCAGCTTGCCGCCCGGCCAGCCGCCCCATTCCGCGGCCGGCCACAATCCGTAGTCCTGCTCCCGCCCGAGCTGGCGCAGAAGCGCGCGCGACGCCTCGGGCATGGCCGGGCCGACCATCTGGGCCGCGCGGCGGATGAGCTCGCAGGTGTTGACGAGGATCTCCCGCAGCTCCGCGATCTGGCCGGCCTTCATCAGCTTCCACGGGGCCGTGCGATCCAGGTACACGTTGCCCGCGCGGATCATGGCCCAGGTCGATTCCAGGGCGCGCGACGGCTGCATGTCCTCCCAGGCCTTGCTGGCCGCCGCGGTCATCTCCTGCGCGCACCGGCGCATGATGAGCGATTCCTCGGACAGCGGATCGCCCCCGGAGTAGCTCGGCCGGTGCGGCTCGTCGAAGGAAGCCCCGAGCTGGCGGGCCATCGCCAGGGTGCGGTTGGCCAGGTTGCCGAGGTCGTTGCCGAGGTCGGACTCGAAGCGCTGGAAGAGCGCCTCGTAGCTGAAGTCGCCGTCGTTGCCCAGGGTGTACTCGCGCAGCACGAAGTAGCGC
>JAFGPX010000141.1 GCA_016935975.1 Deltaproteobacteria bacterium | reverse complement strand
CTCGGCGCTCTCGCCAAGACGCGTGGGATTCCGTGCGTCTATGACCTCGGTTCCGGGTTGTTGCGTCGGCCCGGCGGCGGCGCCCTAGGGCATGAGCCGTGCGTGCAGGAGGCCCTGCATGCCGGCGCCGATTTGATCACCTTCAGCGGCGACAAGCTGCTCGGCGGCCCCCAGGCCGGCTTGATCGCGGGACGCAAAGACCTGATCGCCCGGCTTGCCAAGGCCCCCATCATGCGGGCGATGCGACCGGGGCGGCTGACCCTGGCGGCGCTCGAGGCCATGGTGCTCGAGTCGCTCGACCGACGCCGCGCCGAGGAAGCACCGATCCCTCGCATGCTTTCACGCCCGCAGGACGTGCTTCGCCAGACGGCGGAACGTGTTGCTTCCCGCCTCGGCAACGGGGATTTCTCTTGCGAGATCGTGGCAAGCGCGGGCCAGGTGGGCGGCGGGGCGCTGCCTACGACGTCTTTGCCCGGATGGGCTATCAAGCTCGTGCCCCGCGATGCGGCCCTCGCGAGATCGCCGCGAACATCTGCCGCGCTCTTCTCGGCGCTTCTCGCTGGCGATGCCCCGGTGCTCGCCGTTCTGCGCGAGGGATCCGTATGCCTGGACGTGCGCACGTTGTGCGACGGCGAGGAGGAGACCCTCGTCGCATCGGTGCAAGCGGCGTTCGAGCACGTGCTTGCCGCGCGGTAACGTGTGGTTCGCCAGGTCTTCGTCCGGAAGTCTTCTCCTCAGCCGAGGGTGCTTGGATCACGTCCTCGTCCTGGGTGAGAAGCATTTCCGTCGCGTCGTGACCGCGTAGCTTTCCTACTACCACAAGTCCAGGACTCACCTGTCCCCGCGTAAGGATGCGCCTTTGCCCAGAGCATTCCAGCCGCCGAACATGGGCGAGGTTTATCCCGCCGGCGATCTTGCCGCTCCCGCCGGTTCCACTCGGCCGGCTGGCTCGGCGTGGTAGCTCGCGAAACGGCGGGCTCAAGGCGCCCGGACCACAACGTGGCGCAGCACGGGCGTAGGGTGGGTGGGCCCCAGGTCCCGGGGGGATAGCCATGGCCGGTTCTTACGTGGGCAGACCAAGGTGGCGCAGGTAGCGGGCGATGCCCTGGGCCCCACCAGCTTGAGGTCGGCGGAGACCCTGTGCAGGACGCTCACGGCACCGCTCTGGCGGCAAGCCGCGCGTTCGCTCTCCGTGCGGCGGCGGTACCACCCGAGGACGGAAGCGACGAGGATGCGCGAGACCGCGCCGAGCAAGCGGCCATCGCACGCGAGTCGCCCGCGAGGCGTGCGGCACCGTGAAGACGACTTGTCGGAGCCCGACGAAGGAGAGGACTTCCGGCCGCCTTCGCATTTTCTGGGAAATCCACGCCGGCCGGCCCGGACGGCACTCTCGATCGTGCTAGCTTTTCAACGTGGACGAGGCGCTCTATCAGCCTTTCCCCATCCCGACCCGGGCGCGGGCGCACATCTGGCGCCACGCGCCGGCCACGCGCCGGCCGCGACATTTCCACGCCGAGCCCGAGCTGAACCTGGTGACGGGCGGAAGCGCCTCCTTCGCGATGGGAGAGAAGCTCTTCCCCGTGGTGAGGGGCGATCTGCTGTGGTGGCCGCCTGGCCAGGACCACGTGCTGGTGGATGCTTCGGACGATTTCGACCTGTTCGTCATCGGGGTCACGGCCGACTTCTCGATGAGGGTTCTCGCCGACACTCCTGACGTCGCCTGCGTCGGCCCCATCCACATCCGTTTGCCAACGCCGGCGCTCGCCGAGATCGAGGCGATCTGCCTTGCGCGCGGCAGCGCCAGCGACGTCCCCGCCATCGAACGGAGGGTGGGCGATCTGTGGCGCCAGGCCCATGCGCTGCGCCGAGCCGCCGAGGCCATGCACGTCGTCACCCGGCGGACCATGGCGTCGCTGTACCAGCAGCCCGAGTTGGGGCGCTCGGACATCGCGCGGCTGGTACGGGCGTACCCGACGGAGATCAGCCGCTATTTCCACAGCGACATGGGCATGACGCTTTCCGCATTCCGCTCGCGGCTACGCCTTCTGCGCTTCATCCAGGCGGTGGGCGGCGGGGCCCCCAGCTTGCTCGCGGCGGCGCTGGGCGCGGGGTTCGGCAGCTACTCGCAGTGCCACCGCATCTTCCAGCGGACCTTCGCGTGTACGCCGCGTTCGTTCTTCGAGACATCGCTCCGCGACCAGATGCAAAACGCCTTCGCGCCGTGGGGAACCGATTCCTAGCAAGCTCGATGCCCACAAAAGGCGAAGACGCGGTCGGCCGGCGCACGCCATGCTCTGGGGCATGTCGCGCCAATCCGCGGTTCGTCGAGATCTTCCGTTCTGCGCCCTGCTGGCCGCTGCATGGCTAGGTTGCAGTCCCGCGGGCCCCTCGGATGGAGGATCCGGAGGCGGATCCGCTGCGCTCGGGGGCGCGACCCCCGGCGGCACGGTCGGCAGCGGCGGACGGCCGGGTAGCGGGGGCAGCGCGGAGGCGGGGAAGACGAGCGCAGGCGGAGGCTCTGGCTCGTCGGCGAGCGGTGGCCGAGCGGCGGGCGGCGCGGGCGGCTCCGGAGGTGCCACGGGAGGCGTGTTCGGCTCTGGTGGAGCCACCGGAGGTAACCCGGGCTCGGGCGGTTCCAGCGGGGGTGTCGTCGGCTCCGGTGGTGTGACGGGCTCCGGTGGAGCAGCGGGCGGCTCCGGCGGCTGGGGCTCTTCCAGTCGTAGCGGAGGCGCGCAGGGCCTTGGGGGGATCACCGAACGCGGCGGGTCAACCGCAAGCACAGGTGGCAGCGCAAGCGGGGGCAGCGCGACGGGTGGCAGTGCCGGCGCCACGGGGGGCAGCGGCGGCAGCACCCGCGACGCTTCGGGCGGGGACGCGCCCGCGAGCCCCGACGCGACATCGGGTGGCCCCGAGCCCTTCACCTTCGGCAAGCCCCCGGCCGCGGCGGCGCACTTCAAGAAGGGCATCAACCTCGGCAACCGGCTGGAGGCGCCGAACGAAGGCGACTGGGGCGGCAAGGTGCTGGCCAGCGATTTCCCCTTCATCGCCAAGCGCGGCTTCGACCACGTGCGCATTCCCATGCGCTTCAGCGGTCACGCGCAAAGCGGCGCGCCCTACACGATCGACGCCGCGTTCTTCTCGCGCATCGATGCCGTGCTGGATCAGGCGCTGGCCGCAAATCTTGCCGTGATTGTCGACATGCACGCCTACGACGAGATGGCCAGCAATCCAAGCGGTCAGCGCGAGCGGTTCGTGGGTCTGTGGTCGCAAATCGCGAGCCGCTACAAGGATCGCCCCGATACCGTCGCCTTCGAGCTGCTGAACGAGCCGAACACCGAGCTCGACAGCGTGTGGAATGGCGTCGCGGCCGCCGCGGTCGCCGCCGTACGGGCGAGCAACCCGCGTCGACTGGTGGTCGTCGATACCGTGTTCTGGGCCGATCCGAGCAAGCTGTCCTCGCTCACGCTGCCCGACGACGCCAACCTGCTCGTCGCCGTGCATCTCTACGAGCCGAAGCTCTTCAGCTTTCAGGGCAAGAGCTGGATCGGGGAGGAGTACATGACCACGGGGGTGATCTACCCGGGGCCTCCCGCCACGCCCATCACGCCCGTCGCGGCGGCCAGCGCCGCCGCCTGGGCCAAACAGTGGTTCGACGACTACAACACGCTGCCCGCGGCCACCAATCCGTCCGGCCCGGCAACCATCACGG
This sequence comes from Deltaproteobacteria bacterium, assembly GCA_016935975.1. GTDB lineage: Bacteria > Myxococcota_A > Polyangia > Fen-1088 > Fen-1088 > Fen-1118. The sequence continues at coordinate 1,602 of JAFGPX010000141.1, read as the reverse complement.
CCCAAGTCGGCTATCTGAAAAGCTACATCCAGTCCCAGGGACGCACCGTCTACAACGGCGAGTGGGGCCCCCAGGACGGAGGTGCCATGGACTCGCGCGTGCGGCTGGTGACGGAAGTGCGCAAGCAGTGCGAGCAGGCAGGCGTGGGCTGGGCCATCTGGGAAGACCGGACCAACATGCAGCTCTTCGACTCGGCCGCCGGAACCTGGGTGGGCACGATCGTGGATGCCCTGCTGCCGTAGCGCACCCGATGGTCGGCAGGCGATCGAGGCGCTCGCGCGGAGCCACTCCTGGCACAAGACGGTGGCTGGCTACAAGAGCCTACTGATGAGGCCCCTGGCCTTGTCGAACCCGTGGTGTCCGAGAAACTACCGCCGCCCGTCCGGCAGCCTCCCGATGGTAGAAGTAGAGCATTCCGCCGAGCCGGGACCGGCGGATCACCTTGCCACTCCTCCGGGCTCGTCGGCCGACCTCTGGATCGACTGCCCGCCCAGCGCCCGATGGAACCGTTCCCGATGGTAGTGCGTCATGAACTCCGTGATGACGTACCGCAGGTGCCGTTCCCCGAAGAACACGAAATGGCGCAAACACTCGTCTCGGGCCGTCTTCACAAATCCTTCCGCGTACGCGTTGCAGGTCGGACTCTGCGCCGGGATCCTCAAGCACGTCACCCCTCTGTCCCGCAAGATGCCCCTGAACGCCCCCGTGAAGAGAGGATCCCGATCGTGGATCAGGTGGGTCGCGTTTCGAAGAAACCCGTCTACGGAGTCGGTCGGGTTGCGCGCCATTCGTGCGAGAATCTCCCCGATCATCTTCCGGACACCACGGGATGGACCGCGGCCGCGAGGCGCGAAACCAGGGACAAGGGATCCATCTCGACGCTGACGGTGCCATCCCGAAACGGTTTCTTCGGCTGGATGGCGACGATCCCATCCTCGGTGAGGGTGACGTGTTCGGCGGCGATGGGCGGGCGAATCACGAATTTGAGAAGGTTGGTTCGGCCGACATCGTCCTCTGCGCTGCGACACCGCCCCCAGCAAGCGGCCATCGTAGGCGAGGCGCGCGCAAGGCGTGCAGGACCGTGAGGACGTACTGTCGGAGCCCGACGGAGGGAACCACGTGCGGCAGCAGGTTGAGGGTGGTGGCGGCCATGCGACGACGCACGCACGACGGGCAGAACGAGCGCGAGGGGCAGCTGAACGCCGCCAGGTGGCGCCCACAACAGTCCGGGCAAGGCCAGTGGGTCGTGCCGCCGCAGCCTGGATACGTCTGGGTGCCGGCCCGCTGGAAACGACACGGGCATCGCCGGGTCTATCGCCCCGGCTACTGGAGGCACCGCCACGGCCCGGTGTTCGTCGCGCCGGTGGTCGCCGCGCCGGCGCCCGTCTATGCGGAGCGCACCATCAGCGGCCACGTGGTCAGCATCGACGGCATGCCGGTGCCGGGCATCGCGGTGACGCGGGCCGGAACCCTGACAGGCCAGAGGGTCACCGACCGCCGCGGCTACGATGTCTTCTCGGGCCTGCCGCGGGGCTCGCATGCCGTCAGGCCGTCGGCCGGAGCCTGCACCTTCGCGCCCGACGTGGCGAACCTCGACGATCT
>JAFGPX010000140.1 GCA_016935975.1 Deltaproteobacteria bacterium | reverse complement strand
CGCTCCGCGCGCGCCCGCTCGGTACAGAGCTGGAACGTGCCGACGTGGGAATACCCCATTCGAAAGGGCTAGGCTCAGGCGATTCTAGCGCCATTGGCGCATCGCCCCCATCGCGACTCAGGTGTCTGATATAGGGCGTTAGGTAAACTACGCCGCACCGCGCCCCGCCCCCCCGCCCGCCATACCCAAGGGTGACGTCTGCCTGACGTCGCAAAGGAGCGTCGAATGGCGCGCCTCAGGCATCGCCGAAACATCCAAAGCGCGGCCGCAGGCCTTCTCGGTAAGTCGACCTGGCCTGGAACCACGTGCGCAAACCTGGCTGCCTTCCGCTGGCGATTGTCGATGGACCACTACAGGGGATGGACCGCGGCCGCAAGGCGGGAAACCAGGGACAAGGGGTCCATCTCGACGCTGACGGTGCCATCCCGGAAGGGTTTCTTCAGTTGGATGGCGACCAGCCCGTCGTCGGTGAGGGTGACGTGCTCCTGGGCGATGGGTGGGCGAAGCACGTAGTTGAGAAGGTTGGTTTGGCCGACATCGTCCTCCGCGCCAGCGCGGGTATGGGCGGCGGGAGTTCAAGCGAACGTGCGCGAAGTCATAGGTGCTGCTCGGGCACCTCTGGCGTCAGGGATTGCTGGAGCTGGGCCAGGTGTCGATCATCCACAGGTAGAGGTCGAGGCCATGCCCCTTCGCGCGCGTGGTCAGCTCGCTGAGCAATGCGTCGTCGACGTTCCTACCATAGAACTCCAGCTGCCCGTGCCCCACAGCGTCGGCAACACGACGTGCTACCGATAGCGTGAGGCCCGCCGGCACCGAGAACGGAACCATGCCGTAGCGCGGCCACACCTGGACGTAGCCGTCATCAGCGAGCAGCACTCGAGTTAGACCCGCGTCGTCACCCGTCCGACCGAGGAGATAGGCCCCGTCCGACACGGTCCGGAACCAGGCGTCGTCCTGCGCGCGAAGACTCGCCTCGAGGCGTTCGGTCATTCGCGCCCGAGAACCTCGAAGTGAGCCCACGGGGACGTGAAATCTGAAGTAGTCGTCCACCCAGTCGTGCAGTCCAAGTGGGTATTCGAGCGGAGCCCCTCCGGCGTTTTCCATCTGCTCCAGGATCTCGATCCGACGCTGGAACTCGCGTGCCATGTAGGCGGACTCCGGATCGACGAGTTCGTCGGCCAACTCACGCGTGAGTTGCTGAGTGGCATCGAACACCCGCGCCTCGGCCACATCCGCGAGTTCGACTGCGAATGCAATCAGTGCCGCGCAACACCGGTCGAAGCCCGAGTGGGTGTAGCTCACGCAGAGCGCGGCGCCACCAGGGCTGATCGGAGCCGCGGAGAACCACGGCAGATCCGTGTCCGGGAATCGGACCAGCGACGCGCCGTCCGGTGCGGCTGACACGGGCAGCTCGCTCAGCAGTCCTTCGAGCTCCCCTGGAGTCACATCCGCCTCGGCGGAGCTCGCCAGCGCGTCTCGGATAGACCCAGAGGCGAACGGGCAACCGCGGGTTAGCAGCAACGTGAACGGCATTCTCCACACTCCGATTCGGGTTCGTCTGAGGACCAAAGCTGCAGAGCGGAATGGAGCACCAAGTCACCAGTTCCAGTCCTTGCGGTAGTGATCTTGGTGCACGAAGTGGAAGTTGCTCAACGCCGCGGCCTCTACCGTTTCCACGAACCGGCTGGTCACCAGGATCACGCCGAATAGCCCGCTCGGCTTGAAGATATCTTCGCCCCGCCAGGTTGCCTCCTGGACGCGGATGCATTCGACCCGCTTCCGCTGGGCGACGCGACAGGTGTCGCAGCCCACGAGCTCTTCCAGCACGATGCCACTCGCTTCTTCGTCCATCAGCGTCAGCGTGTGCGGGGGATAGACCAGGTAGCCCGGCGCGATCTTGCGACGAGCCGACACGGGCGTATCGGAGAACCGCAGTCCGACCAGCTTGGCCCGTTCGAGTACTTGCCTTGCTCGTTCGGAGACGAAAAAGGATCTCAGGTTGGTGCAGAGATCCCCAAGTCTGCCCTTTTGGATACGAACGTTGTGCGGGGGCAGCCAGTCTCGGACCCCAATCCGCGCTCCACAGTCCGGACAGACTGGCCATTCGGGCGCCCATGCTACCTCCCCCACCCGCAGGAACACGGCATACGGCTCCTCATTGGTCAACTTGAGCTCGTAGAACTCCACTGGCCTGCCTCAGTACCCCAGATCCACGTTTGGGATGTGCTCCGCCAGCTGTGGGCACTGGTAGTAGTTGTGTAGCTCCTCCAGTAGCCTGACGTCGCGTCAGCTCCGGCGTCGTTCTGGTGAAATGCAGAAGCTCCTCGTCCATCTCCCGATGCGATTGCCTACGCCCCAAGATCCGCCACGTTGGTGCAGATCACAGCGTCGCGCCAGCTCGTGTATTCACGCGTTCCGTCGATGATTGCGGGGCCGCAGCTTCCCCTGCTTTTCGCCACTACCACGCCATCAGCAGCCCGGAGGACGAGTACGCCCGGCATCACCCAGCCGTACACCACCGGTCCAGATGGTAGCAGTCTCGCCGCCTCCCTTGATAGCGGCTCCGTCCGCCAGCGCTCCCGGCCGCTCTCGAAATCGCGAGCCACAATCACCTGCTGCTCCTGCGTGCCCTCCACATGGATCACGCAGTCGCCCGCGACACACGAGACACTCGAGGGTACGGGGGCCGACCACCGCTCGCGCATCGTACGGACATCACGAACGCGGAGGAGTCCGGGGGATGCGCCCGTTTCCCGGGATGCGGTGACGAGCAGGTTGCCCGCACGGTGGAACGCCCACACCCCCCGCCCTTGGTCGTCTCCCAACGCTTCAAGACCTGTGCCGTCGGAACGCATCTTGAACAGCGCCGGGGTGTCCCGTGGTTGCTCGTATCTCGCAAGGAAGCCCTCCTCGAAGGCCATGAGCTCTGTGACATACCAGTTCAGCGTTCGCCGTGACACGACGGCACCGGTCCTTGGCTCCACCTGTATGAGTACCTGCTCGCCGAACGTGTGACTTGCCAGCCAGAGGGCGTCTTCCACCATTGCCGCGCCGGTGGGCGTGACCAAGAGATCGAGGTCGAGCCGCCATAGCTGCTGCCCGTGTCCGTCTAGGGCCACCACCGAGGACAACCGGTCAGGCTCGCGGTTCACTTCCGTAACCACGAGTCCCTCGTGGCCGAAGAAGAACGACCCGCCGCCGCTTCCCTTGATGCGAGTCTCCCAGACCGGCGTGCCATCTTCGGCGCTAACGCGCGTCAGCAGGTCTCCACACCGTGCGATCACTCCGTCTTCCAGCAGGATTGGCGCGTGCAGACGCACGGTCCACGAGTCGAGGTCGGTACGCCACTGCACCGGGAACGGAGGGTCCCAAGGCGGCCTGGCTACCCGACGACTTCTGACCATGGGCGCCTCCTCTATACCATCACTGCGCGACAGGAGAAAGCGGCACGAGCTCTAGCTTGCCGACGGCAGGGAGGGCCCGCTCGGTGCTGGCGCCGCCGACGGCAGCAGCGACACGGCAGAGACCGTCCCGCCCGATGATCCTGGGGGCGGCCCGTTCGCGGATGCGGCGGGAGACCCAAGTGGCGATGCCGTCGATGCGACGTCGGATGCCGGCGTCGAGGTCGCTCGGTCGGACGGCGAGCGCGGGCTGGCCGACGCCCCGGTGGATACGCCCGCGCCGGGCAGGGATACGGGAGCCGGGGGCGACGCGGCGGTGGATACGCCCGTGGCGGGGCGGGACGTGGCAGCCGGGGGCGATGTGGCGGCGGATGCGATCGAGGCGGGCCAGGATACGGGGAGCGATCGCGACACGGGGGGCGATGCGCGCGAGGCTGGCCGGGACGCCGGGCGATCCGATCTGGCGAGCGGGCCGGATGCGGCCTCGGATGCCGCGACCGCCGTCGACGCGGGGGCATTCCTGGTCCGGGGTCAATCCCGGAAGTGGCACATCACCTCGACGGTGACGGTCGACAATCAGAACGCCACCCTGACCAGGCTGGTGGTCATCCTGCCGTCGCCGCAGACCAACGTCTACCAGGACGTCGAAAACCTCGCGCCAGGCGCTGGCACGCAGCTCGGCATCCCCGGCACGGACGATTTCTACCTGCGTTTCTTCCCGTCCGTGGGGTTGCCGAGTCCCCGTAGCAGCGCGAGCTATGCCATCGCGTACGACGTCACGCTCTACGAGCTGTCCGTGGACTTCTCCAAGGTGACGACCATCCCGCCCTATGACACCAGCGCTCCCGACTACGCCCGGTACACCGGTCCCCGCGGCGTCTATGTCGATCCCGACAACGCGACGATTGGCATGATCGCGGACTCGCTGGCCAGCGGCAATCCGGACGTGCTCACGTACGCCAGGGCGGCCTACGAGCATGTCGCGAGCCACTACCAGTACTTGAACCCGAATACGGGATTGCACCCGCTGAGCGAGATCCTCGCCGCGGGCGGTGGTGACTGCGGCAATCTCGCGTCCATCTACGTCTCGTTGCTGCGCCACCGCGGCATCCCGGCGCGCCACCTCGTCGCCGTGCGCCCCGACGGGAGCTACCACGTCTGGGCGGATTTCCTCGTCGCAGGCTACGGCTGGGTACCGGTGGACGTGACCTACAAACACGACGATCCCGCGGGAGACTACTTCGGCAAGGTCGCTCTCGGCGGGAACGGGATCATCATGGACAAGCAGGTCTGGCTCACCCTGGACGTCGGCGACGGGACGACCGAGGTCGCGCTCCTGCAGAACTACGCCTGGTGGTTCTGGTCCAACACGCCGTCGCCCACGGTGACGACCTCCTACGCGCTGATGTCGGCGGCTCGCTAGCAGCTTCCTTGGTCGCAGCGATTTCGTTGGCCGGGCGGGTCGCGCGCGAGGTGGCCATGGCCACGCCGCGCTACACCGAGAGGTTGCTGCGCCGGCTGCGCAGAGAGCAGGGTGCGAACATCGGAGGACTGGCAAGGCGGCCGTGGCCAGCAACCGCCCGGCACGGCCAAGCATCCAACGGCCATGAAAAAATCGGCTCTCCCTTTCCTGTTCCTGACCACGATCGGCTGGTCCTGGCCCGCACGAGCGGGCGTCGAGACCGACGTCGAGGCCGGGGTCGTGTTCGCGACCCGCAACGATGCGCGCATCCCCGGCAACGGCGGCAGCGATTTCTCGCTGGTCGACGATCTCGAGACCTCGCCCGAGCCCGTGTTCCGCCTGCGCCTGGGCTATCGGCTGGGCCAGCGGCACTTCGTCACCGCGCTCTACGCGCCCTTGCAGGTGAACGCCCGGGGGACCCTGGACCGCGACATCGCCTTCATGGGCGCGACCTATCCGGCGGGCACCCCGCTGCTCGCGGTGTATCGCTTCAACTCCTACCGGCTGACCTACCGCTACAGCATCGTCTGGCGAGAGAACCTGGACGTGGCGGCCGGCTTCACCGGCAAGATACGCGACGCCGAGACCAGCCTCTACGGGGTCGAGGCCAGGCGCAAGACCAACATCGGCTTCGTGCCGCTCTTGAACGTGCACGTGGCCTGGCGGCCGCGCGGCGGGGCGTTCGGCGTGGTGCTCGATGCCGATGCGCTGGCCGCGCCGCAGGGGCGGGCCGAGGACGTGCTGCTCGCGGCCACCTGGCAGGTGCGCGACGACGTGGAGCTGCGGGTGGGCTACCGGACCGTCGAGGGCGGCGCCGACAACGACCAGGTGTATTCGTTCGCCTGGTTCCACTACGTCGTCGCGGGGATGTCCGTGAGGTTCTGACATGCCCGCGTCCATCTTCGAGCTCTCGGCGCGCGCCAACCGGGGCGGCGAGGTGCAGCTCGCGGATTTCGCCGGCAAGGTTCTGCCTCGGGCCTGCCGCGGGGCTCGCATGCCGTCAGGCCGTCGGCCGGAGCCTGCACCTTCGCGCCCGACGTGGCGAACCTCGACGATCT
>JAFGPX010000139.1 GCA_016935975.1 Deltaproteobacteria bacterium | reverse complement strand
TGCAAGGACTGGACGGTGGCGGACGGCGCTTCTACGAATGGCAAGCCGCGCGTGGGTCACACCTGGCCCACCGGGGGCGACCGGGGATGTGGCGAAACCGGCGGAGGCGGCGGCCCGGGCGGGGGGATGGGCGGCGGCGACGGTAGCATGTGTCATTGGATCTCTGCCCTCGACGAGGCCGGCTGCGGGGCGGGCGTGAACCTCAAAGAAACCGGCGGCCCGGGCAACGACGGAAAGATCGGGTCCGGGGGCGGCTACGGCGGTTTCTACTGCTTCGCCCTCACGCCGTAGCGCAGGCCTTTCGCAGGCCTCTGCCACGGTGGCGTTGCTCGCGAAGCGCCTCCCTGGTTCGACCAATCGAGCCAAGAGGAATTGCGCATCTTGGTGCAATCACGCCCAGTCGCCCGGTGTCCTCTTTTCGGTGGCAAAACTGCAACGTAACTGTCCTGACAACTGTCCTGATGACCTGGGCAAGCACGCGGACACGCAAGGTGCCTTGCTGCATTTCCCAGCCGCGCGAGGAGAGAGAATGCTCAGCCAATCGCCTATTCGACTGACACTTGGTGTCATCTGCACCGCCCTTGGGCTTTGCGCCTGCGGCTCGAGCGGCTCCGAGGGAGATCCCGGAGGCAGCACGGGCGGCGCGACGGGCTCCGGCGGTAGCGCGGGCGGTACGACGGTGACCGGCGAAGCCAAGGCCCACGGCATGTTCGAGATCCATTACGTGACCGGCGCGACCGCCTCCTCGTCCTACGCCGAGATTGGCGGCTTCATGTACGACGGCCCGCCGAACGAACTGGTGATTTGGGAAAAGAAGAAGACCGAGGGGGACTGCTCGCTCTACACCCCGCGAACGCCATTCTGTGCATCGTGCGATGTCAGCGCCGGGGAGCAGTGCGTGGGTGACGACGTCTGCCGAACCCCGCCGTCCACTCACGACGTTGGGGCCATCACCTTGACCGGCCTCCACCCGCCGAGCGGCGCCAATCCCCTGGCGCTCACCGCGGTGACCAACGCGGCGGGCACCACCTATCTTTGCGCGGAAACCCTGCCGGTCCCGCCGTGCGCCGAGGGCGGCGCGGTTCGCCTCGACGCCGCCGGCCAGGGCGACTATGCGGCGTTCGGCGTGCAGACCCAATGCATCGCGCCCCTGCTGGTGACCAATCCGACCATCGCCATCGAGAGCGGCAAGACCCTCACTCTCAACTGGACGCCGTCGAGCGCAACCGCCGCCCGCGTCGAGGTCGAGCTGGATCTCAGCCACCACGGGGGCAGCAAGGGCAAGCTCATCTGCGAGACGGCGGACACCGGCTCCCTGCAGATCGCGGGCACCTTGATCGAGAGCTTGATTGCCCTGGGCGTGACCGGTTACCCCAAGGCGGTGGTCACCCGCGCGCTCACCGGCAACGCCCCCGTGGGCTCCGGCCAGGCGGAGCTCAAGATCTACTCGGACCTGTACTTCGTCGTCGAGATCCCCGGCCTTCTCTCCTGCCAGAACGACAGCGACTGCCCGACGGGACAGACCTGCCAGGTGCCCGGACAGATGTGCGGCATCTCCTGCACGTCGAACGCGGATTGCCCGAGTGGCCAGACCTGCCTCGCCACGACCAACATATGCCAGTAGCCGTCCGGCCCACCTATCGCCGGACGCAGGGAAGAAGAACATGGGCCTTTTGCCACGGGATGCTTGCTTCTTCGACCATTTCGAGGCGCACGCCGCGAAGACCGTCGAAGGATGCGAGCTGTTTCTCGACCTGGCCAGAGGCGCTGCCGACGTCCCTTCCCTGTGCGCCAAGATCAAGGAAGTCGAGAGCGCCTGCGACCGGGTGACCCACGAGACGGTGGCTAGCCTGCACAGGGTCTTCATCACCCCCATCGATCGGAACGACATCCATCGCCTGATTTCGAAGATGGACGATGTCATCGACCTGGTCGAGGGGGCTGCAGCCAGCATGGAGGTCTACCAGTTGCACGAGCCCTCGGCCGATCTCGCGAAGATGGCCGACACCCTGCTGGCTAGCGCCCGGCAGATGTGCGAGGCCGTCAAGGGCCTGCGCGATCTCAAGCACGCGAAGTCCATCCTCGATCGCTGCGTGGAAATCAACCGTCTGGAGAACGAGTCGGACCGCCAACTGGCGGACGCGCTCGTCCACCTGCTGGAGGAAAGCAAGGATCCCATCGCCATAATCAAATGGAAAGAGGTGTTCGAGACGGTCGAGATGGCCACCGACTCCTGCGAGGACGTCGCCAACGTCATCGAGGGCGTCGTCATGGAGAACTCGTGAGGCGGGCGATGGGCGACGCGCGTCGGCGCCTATTCTGGTTGCCCCTGGCCGTCGCCCTTGGCTGCTCGGACGACGCGGGCCAGTCCGGCCGCCGCGACGCCGGCGCCACCACGGGCATCGCCGTCGAAGGCGCCTGCGAAACCGAGGGCTTGGGTATCGACGGTTCCAGCCAGGTCGACTTTCTGCGCCGCATCGGCTGCAGCGAGGATTTCCAGGCCCTGGCCTCGGACCCGATCGACGCCACGTTGCCGGGGGCGCGTTCCGCGAAGGTCGTGTACGACACGGCCCAGGGCGAGGGCGCGCTCTACTTCCAGAACAGCGTCCTTTACCAAATCCACTACGATTTCGTGTCCACGCACCTCTCCGGAGGCGGCCTGCCCCTGGTGCCGCAGCTCGCCAGCTTCAACACCACCGAGTACTACAGCGCCGGCCGGCGTTTCATTCTGGGCGCCGTGACCTACTACGAGGATCCCGGGGTCTGGGCCCTGGAGCTGGCGCCGTACGACACGGCCTCCGCGACCATGATCGCGACGCTCTTCCGTGCGGTGAAGGACGCGGCGTTCTTCGGCCCCGCGCTGGCGTTCCACCCTACCTCGGATGCCGTCACGGCCATTGCCAAGAAGCTGCCGGCGGATATCCCCCGCGTCACCACCGACCAGCTCTACGCCAAGATCGACTACCAGCCGCTCAACATCGCCCGCGCCGTGGGCAAGCTGGTTTTCACCACCGCCGATGCCCTGGACCAGGGCCAGTACCTGTCGTACCAATCGATCGTCGTGCTCGACGAGGTGCCCAACGACATCAGCGTGGTGTCCGGCATCATCACCCAGGAATTTCAGACCCCGCTTTCGCACCTGAACGTGCTGTCGCGCAACCGCAGGACCCCGAACATGGGTCTGCGCGACGCCCTGACGAACCCGACGCTGCTCGCCCACAAGGACCAGCTCGTCGAGCTCGACGTCACCGCTCAGTCGTGGAGCATCCGCGCGGCGACCGAGGAGGAAGGGCAGGCCTACTGGGCCTCGCAGCGGCCCGAGCCAATCGTCTTGCCGCCCATCGATCTCGAGCCGCGCGAGCTGCTCGACATCGAGGACATCGCGGTCGAGAGCAGCGGCGAAACCCTGCGCGAGACGCTCAAGCGCGCGACCAACGCCTGGGGCGGCAAGACCGCGCAGTACGCGATTCTGGCCAAGACCGACGGCGTTCCCCTGAAGAAGGCCTTCGGGATCCCTTGCTACTACTACTACGCCTTCATGCGGGACAACGGGCTGTTCGACACGGTCGACGCCTTGCTTGCCGATCCCACCTTCGTCTCCGACATGGAGGTGCGCGCGAACAGGCTCGCCCAGCTGCGCGCCGCCATGCTGGAGGCTCCCCTCGATCCCACCCTCGAGAGCAAGCTGGCGGCGAAGCTCGCGGCGGAGTATCCCGGACAGAAGATGCGCTTTCGCACCAGCACCAACAGCGAGGATCTCGAGGGCTTTCCCTGCGCCGGCTGCTACGAATCCCACACCGGGGATCCGTCGGATTGGGAGAAAGTGCGCGACGCCATCCGCCTGGCCTTCGCCAGCACCTGGCTCTTCCGCACCTTCGAGGAACGCAGCTACTACGGCGTGGACCACAAGACGGTGGTCATGGCGCTCCTTGTGCACGAGCACTTCGCCGACGAGGAGGCCAACGGCGTGGCGGTGACCGCGAATATCTTCGACGCCACCGGTTTGGACCCCGCTTTCTACATCAACGTGCAGCACGGCGGCGACGCGGAGGTGGTGCACCCGCCCGAGGGCGTGACGAGCGACCAGATCCTCTACTACTTCAACTCGCCCAACCAGCCCACGACCTACCTGGCCCATTCGAACCTGATTCCCGTGGGAACCACCGTCCTCACCAAGTACCAGCTCTACACCCTGGGCGCCGCGCTGGCCGCGATTCACGATCGCTTCTCGGCGGCCTACGGCCCCGGCGCAGGCAACCACGGCTGGTACGCCATGGACGTCGAGTTCAAGTTCGACAACCAAGCGGCGCCGGCCGAGCTGGCCACGCCGTACATCAAGCAAGCCAGGCCGTATCCCGATCCGGGAGGATCCCAGTGACAGGCAACGTCTTTTTCCCTTCCCGCGTTTTCCATCTGGCTCTGCTGGCCATTGTCGGCCTCGGGCCGGGCTGCGTCGAGCCTTCGGACTCGCCGGTACGGCTCAACGAGGTGCTGCCGAGCAACAGCAGCCTAGGCTGCGGTGATGAAGTCGGCGAGCGCAATGACTGGGTCGAGCTGTACAACACCGGCGACCGTGCCGTGGATCTCGCGGGCTATTCCCTGACCGACGACAGCGCCAGCCCGCGCAAGAGCGTGATCCCGGACGGAGTCGCGATCGAAGCCCGCAGCCCGTTGCTCTTCTGGGCCGACGGCACACCCGAGCAGGGCAAAAGGCATCTCAGCTTCAAGTTCAATGCGAAGCTGGAGGGGGTGCTCCTTTACGACGCCGAGGCCCGGCAGGTCGACGTCTACCGGTGGACCGACGCCTATTCCGATATCTCTTTCGCGCGCGTTCCGGACGGCACCGGCGAGTGGTTCCGCTGCGACGAGCCCACCTGCGAGGCCGACAACAGCTCGTCTTGCGGCAGTTGACCCATGACATCGTTTTGCGCACTCTCACTAGGCGTGACCGGCGATTCTCAGCCCGCCGCCCATCTGACCTCGATCGACATTCCCGATCGCTACGAGTTCAAGTACCTGATCCCCGAGCGGCAGGTCGACGCCATCCGTCGCGCCATCGAGCCCTTCTGCACGCTCGACCCGCACTCGGCGCGCGACCCGAGCGGCCAGTATGGCATCCAGAGCCTCTACCTCGATACCCCCAACCGCGACCTCTACCGCATCTCGCGCGAGAAGCGCGCCCGCCGTTGGAAGGCCCGCGTCCGCGCCTACGACGGCTCGGACACGGTCTTCCTCGAGATCAAGAACAAGGACCACGATATGGTCAAGAAGCCACGCGCACGCGTCCCGGCCGAAGGCTGGGCCGAGCGGGTCTTGGGCCGCTTGCGCCCCGACGCCACCCAGGCCGAGCGTCTCTTTCGCCAGCGGGTCGAGCGCTACCGTCTGGTGCCGACCTTGATGGTGCGCTACCGGCGCGAGGCTTGGCTCAGCATCGTGGACAGCTATGCGCGCGTCACCCTCGACCGCGTGGTCGTCTGTCAACCCTGGGACGACTGGTCGCTCGGCGCCGACCCGCGCAACTGGGTCGCGCTCGACTCCGAGCGGTCGATGTGGGGCGTGCCCAGCGGAGTCGTCCTCGAGCTCAAGTGCCTGCGCGCGGTGCCCCGCTGGCTCTCCAGTCTGACCCGCCTCGCGGGCCTTCCGCGGACCCGCTACTCGAAGTACTGCAAGGGCGTCGAGCGCCTGTTCGCGCGCGACACCCTGCTCGCCGAGCTCAACCAAACCTGAGGCTTCTCCATGGCAGAGATCTTGTACCAAACCCCCGACGTAGTCCTGTGGCAGGCGGCGCTGGTTTCCATCCTGGTCTCCTACCTGTTCTCGCAGACCATCGCCTTCGTCTACATGCTGACCCACCAAGGCGTGTCCTACTCGCGGTCTTACGTGGTGTCGCTGGTGGCGGCCGGTCTGGTCAGCACCGTGTTGATGCTGGCCATCGGCAACAACCTCGCGCGCGGCATCGGCATCGTTGGCACCCTGGCCCTGATCCGCTTCCGCATGCAGATGCACGACTCCCTGGACATGATCTACGTGTTCGCCGCCTTCGCGGGCGGCGTCGCCGCGGGAACCGGGAACTTCGCGACGGGGGCCATCGGCACGGCGGCGTTCCTCATCGTCGTCAGCGTCCTCCAAGTCAGCGGCTTCGGGTCGCGCCAGCGCCACGACGGCGTGCTGCGCGTGCAGTTGCCTCCCGACGAGGAATCGGAGAGCGCGCTGCTCGCGTCCCTGCGGAACCACTGCCGCCACTTCGCGGCCATCTCGGTGCGCGAGGTGGCGCAGGGCCGCGAAGCGGAGCGCGTCTATCAGATCACCTTGCGTAGCACCGGCAAGGAGGCGCTGCTGGTCAAGGACGTGGCCGCCATCAAGGGCGCGCACGGGGTCTCCATCGCCATGCAGGAGGCGACCCATGAGATCTAGCTTCCTCGCCGGCAACCCGAAGCTCCGGCGGATTCTGCCGTGGGCCTTGTGGGGGCTGGCCGCGGCCATTGCCATCCCGCTCGGCTGGTCGTACGCGGGTGTGGGCGCATCGCCCGCCGTTGTCCAGGCTCGCGTGTCGGCCCTCGCGCCCATGCGCACCGACCACCGCTTGCGCGTCAAGGAAATCCTGGTCAAACCCGGCCAGAGCGTCAAGCAAGGCGAGCTTCTGATGCAATTCGACACCGGGGAGGTCGATGCCGACCTGGCGGTGGTCAGGGCGACGCTGGTCTACGAAGAGCTCATGGCGCGCTGGCAGGAGACCAAGATGCGCGAGTCCCACGCCCGGACGACCCATGCCTTCGCCGCGAACGCCGAGCGCGCCGCGGTCGATGCCGCTCGCCTCAAGGCCGAGGCCGAGCGGGATCGCTCCGAGCTGGCGCAGCTCGAGGTGAACCTGGCCCTCGAGGAGAAGCTGGTGGGTGACCAGCTCGCGGACTCGAAGCAGCTCAACGAGATGCGACAGCGAAAGGCCGCCTTGACCAAGAAGGTCCAGGAGTACCAGATCGCGGTGAATCAAGCCCGCCGAAGCGCCGCCGGGTCCAGCCGCCGGCTCAGTGACCTGCGCAAGGGCATCAAGGGGCAAAGCCCAGTCGTTGCGGAAGGAACCGTTGAGGAGATCAGCGCGCAGTTCGCCGCGGGCGAGATCCACCGCGCGGAAATCAAACGCCTGGAGCTCCTGCGCACGTTCCACGAGATCCGGGCGCCGTTCGACGGCCGCGTGGGAGACATCTTCCTGCAGGTCGGTCAGCTTTGCGCGGATCCCACCCTTCCCGCCATGACCGTGGTGGAAGAGCCGGCGAAGACCGCCGTCGCCTATGCCCAGGAGGCTTCCGCCGACCAGGTGCGCTTGGGCGACGTCGCGACGCTGGTGCCGCGCGACCTGTCGGGCGCGACGCTCACGGGCCGCGTGGTCGCCCTGGCCCCCAGCGTCACGGAAATGCCGGTGCGCTTCTGGAAGTTGCCCAGCACCCCCGCTTTCGGCCGCAACGTCTACATCGAGCTCGACAGGCCGGGCGGCCTGTCCGGCCAGGCCTACAACGCCGTGTTCGATCGAGGCAGCGGAGGCGGCAGGTGATGCACGGGCTCTGGGCGCTGCTCGTCCTGGCGGCGGCCCCCGCGCTGCCGTCCCCGCTGACCGAAGACCAGGCGGTGGAGCTGGCTTTGCGAAACAGCCCCCAGGTGAAGTTCCGCGGCCACTTCTTCGAGGAGGCCAAGGCCCGGACCGACGCGGATCTGCACTGGAACAATCCCCAGCTCCGCATCTCCGACATGCGCTATGGCCAGCTGGTCGATCCCGCCATCGATCGGAGAACCTACGGCGACCATCCTTTCTATCACACCGAGATCGCGATTCGCTGGCGGCCGCCCGAGCTCGGAGAACGGGGCGCGCTCAGGGCGGAAGGCCGCGTGCGCGAGGCCGACAGGCGGCTAGACCTCGCCGAGACCATCCGCGAAACGAGAGCCTTCGTCAGGCAACTGCACGCCCGCATCCTGACCTACGACGCGCAGATCGCCCTCGGCAAAGAGACCGTCGAGCAGACCGCGAAGCTGAACGACTTGGTCAAGAGGAAGCGCGAGCAGCACGCCGCGACCCTGCTCGAGCAAAGCATCTTCGACGTGGAACATCTGGACGCCGCCAATCATCTCGCCGAGGCGGAGGTGCGCAGGCGCGCCGCCTACAACCAGTTGCTGGCCCAACTGGGCCTGCCCGCCGGGGCCGAGATCGCCCTGGCGCCCTCCACGAAGGATCCCTGTGCTCCCCCGGCCGAAACTGCGGCCTTGATCGAAAGGGCGAAGGCGACGAATCCGCGACTCGACCTCTATCGGGCCGAAATCGAGCGCGCCGACGCCGCTCGCAAGAAGGGCTGGCTGGATCTGATCCCGTGGTTCGACTTTCTCCAGGTGTCCTACGGACTGGCGGGAGACAACAACCCAAGCTATGTCGCCTTCAATCTCGCGCTCACCTTGCCGATCCTCGACTGGAAGCGGGCGGACAGGCGCGCCGCCGCCACGAGACGGGACGGATTCCTCGAACGGATCAAGGCCGATGAGCGAGCCTTGTCGGATCTCGTCATCCAGACGGCCGCCGAACAAGCGGAGCAGGCGGTCTTGGTGAAGCGCTACCGGGAGTCCGTCGCCGTCATGGAGGACGCCGTCGAGAAGTTCCGCGCCTCGCTCGAACGAGGACATGCAACGGATCTTTTCGAGGTCGTGAAGATCGAGTCGCGCTTGCAGACCACGCGGCGGTACTACCTGCGCGCGCAGCTCGAGTGCAAGCTGCAGCAGATCGAGCTAGAGCGGCTCAGCAGCGAAACCTCGGCGTCGCCGTAGCTCGCGCGGGGACGTCCGTCGGCCACCGACCTCGCCTTGGCGCCATCGCCAACGGCATGCGTCGCTTTCGAGAACCCGGCGCATGCCGGCCAGGTGTCCGCACCGTGTGCCCGTGAGCGGTAGCGTGTTCGGGCCCCGTGTCGCGGCTCGCGTGAACGTGAGCGTGCACAGCCGGCCCGCGCCTCCCGCGCAACGCCCACGAACTCGCTACCGCTCTCGCTCACGCGGCCCGCAATTACCCGACAAGCTCTAGCTACGTGAATTCGTGCGGGGATCCCTACGACGATTCCCCGGACGTCACCGGGTGACCCGTTCTAGAGTGCGGACGACTCTCAATCTTGGAATTCACCATCTCGTGGGTTCCGAGAAAGGACTTGCCATGGCGAAGCCTCCCCGCGGGCCAGACCCGGCCAGCCACAGCGACAACCGCGACGGCTCGCGGCGTCGTCGGGGAGATGCCGCCTGGCTTCGCCTGGCGCGGCGCCTTGCCGTCCTTTCGCTGACGGTCTGCCTGGTCGGGGCGTGCGCTTCTGACCCGTCCCAGCCCCAGGAGGACGGCGCCGCCGGCCCCACGGCGACGATGTGCGGCGTGCCCGACGTCGCCCTGCAGACGGCAAGTGCCGCCGAGCTGTTCAATGCGACGAAGGTTCCCACCTTCGATCTCTATTTGCCCGAAGCCGACTGGGAAGCCTTGCAGAGCAACGCCCGCGACGAGGAGTACGTGGCCGCGCAAGGCTGCTACGAGGGGCGCGCGCTGGGCACGGTCGGCCTGCGCTTCAAGGGCTCCTACGGCTCGCTCTACGATTGCTTCGACGCGCAGGGCAACATGATCTGCCCGCGGCTGAGCCTGAAGATCAAGTTCGACGAGTACGTGACCGACCAGCGGTTCTTCGGCCGCAAGCGCCTCAACTTCAACGCCTACATGCACGACGACAGTCGCATGAAGGAGAAGCTGGCCTACGACCTCTTCCGCGCCATGGGCATCGTCACGCCGCGCTCGGCTTGGGCCGTGCTGCGGGTCAACGGCGGGTCTCTGGGCCTTTTCGGCATGGTCGAGCAGGTGGACGGTCGCTTCACGGCCGACCGCTGGCCGGACAACCCCGATGGCAATCTGTACAAGGAGCTTTGGCCCACCCACGCCCCGGACGAGCAGATCCTCGCCGCCCTGGAAACCAACGAGGAAACGGCCGACATCGGCGCCTACCGCGCCTTCGCCCAGGCCTTCATGGCCGCCGACGAGCCGAGCTGGCTTTCCACCTTGGGCTCGTACATGGATCTCGACTACCTGGCGCGTTTCCTGGCGGTGGAGGACGCGCTCGCCAGCTACGACGGCGTCACCTACTTCTGGACCGACGGCGTCAC
>JAFGPX010000138.1 GCA_016935975.1 Deltaproteobacteria bacterium | reverse complement strand
TGCCCCGATTGGCTATGATTTCGCCTAGTAACACGTTGGCTCTCAGCCTGCAACAAATCCCCGCATTGGTGGACGGCCACCTGAAGGACTGTCCTGATTCCGTCGAATGTGACGTGGAAAAACACTTTTGATTACGGTGTGTTGAACAGAAGATTTCATCTGGAGCATCAATCTGCAGAAGATCCGCAGACCGGCATGGCAGAAATCCGGGCAAACGGTGTAGAAGGACGTTGCGGACACCCCCATGCGCTACTTTGACGCAAGAATCATCGAGAATCGCGCACTGGGCAACGGCTACTTCGTGCTGAGATTGGGTGGCTGCGAGTCTCTCGCCGGCAGCCGGCCCGGCCAATTCATGATGCTGCGTGGCGACTGGGGCCGCGACCCCCTTTTGCCGCGCCCGATGTCCTTGCTCTCCGTTGCGCCCGAGGGCCGCGCCGATCTGCTGGCCAGGGCAGTTGGGCAGGGCACCCGACTTCTCGAGAGCGCCTTGCCGGGAACCCGCGTCTCCATTTTGGGGCCCCTCGGCAACGGCTTTCCAGAGCCCACGCAAGCCACGCTGGACCTCCTGGTCGCCGGGGGTGTCGGAATGCCCCCGCTGTTCATGCAGGCGGAGCACGCCGCCCACCGCGGCTTGATCGACCGGTGCGAGATGATCTACGGAGGCCGAACCGCGCGCGACCTCGTCTTGCTGGCGGAGATGCGTGGCCTAGGACTTGCTCCCTGCCTCGCCACCGAGGACGGCTCGGTCGGCCGGCGGGGCCGTGTGACCGCCGCTCTCGAAGCGCGCATCGAGCACCATCGCGCTGCCACGCCAGACCGGCGACTGCGCATCATGGCCTGCGGCCCGCGCGAGATGCTCTGGGCAGTGGCCCGCATCGCCGAGCCCCACGCCATCGAGTGCTATCTGTCGGTCGAAGAGCAAATGGCCTGTGGCATCGGCGTGTGCCTCGGCTGCGCGATGCCCGCTCGCTCGCGTCCGTTCCGCTACGCATGCAGCGACGGACCGGTCTTCCTGGCCTCGGACCTGGTCATTCCCCCGGCGCCAGGTCAAGTCGCGGGAGGCGCGCCATGACGCCTGCGCCGGCCATGCCCGCATCGGGAAACGGGGGACCATCGCTGGCCATCCGCTGTGGCGGCATCGACTTCCACAACCCCGTGCTCACCGCGTCCGGGACCTTCGGCTACGGCAAGGAATTCGCCGGTCTACTACCCCTCGCCTCGCTCGGAGGCCTGGTCACCAAAGGGATCTCCCCGAACCCCCGCTTCGGCAATCCTGCTCCCCGCATCTGCGAAACCGCGGCAGGCATGCTGAACTCGATCGGCCTGGAGAACGTCGGCCTCGAGGGCTTCGCCGCAGAGAAGCTCCCCTTTCTGCGCACCTGCGGCACCAAGGTTCTGGTCAATTTCTTCGGCACGACCTTCGACGAGTACGTGGAGTGCGGTCAGCGGCTCGGCCAGCTGGAAGGCGTTGACGGCCTGGAAATGAACGTGTCCTGCCCCAACATCAAGGCCGGCGGCATCGAATTCGGCCGTGATCCGCGCGTGCTGGGCGAGCTGGTGCGCGCCTGCCGGAACGTCATCGCCAAACCCCTATGGGTCAAGCTGACGCCGAACACCTCGGACATCGTGCTCTTGGCGCGCGCGTGCGCCGAGAACGGTGCCGACGCCGTCTCCGTCATCAATACCATCGGTGGCATGGCCATCGATGCGCACACGCGGCGGCCTCGCCTTGCGACGGTCTTCGGCGGCCTCTCGGGGCCGGCCATCAAGCCGGTCGCGCTGCGCATGGTCTACCAGATTCACCGCGCGGGGCTCGGCATCCCCATTTGCGGTATCGGCGGCATCCAGAGCGGCATCGACGCCGTCGAGTTCTTCCTGGCCGGCGCCTCCACCGTACAGGTGGGCACGCAGAACTTCATCGACCCCGCCTCGTCGGAACGCGTGGTCCGCGAAGTGGAGGATTTCTGCCGTGCCAACGGCGTCACGGACTTGCGCGAGATCGTCGGTGGCCTCGTCGTTTGAGGCCCCCGCCCCACCTTTACGGCGAATTTGCGGGCGCGAAATACGCCGGAAACCTGGGGACGCTATTCTTCCTTCGTCGTCTAGCGAAGAGCATTGAAGATAGCCCGAAGGCCGTCTACTCTAGCCGACCGGTGCACCATGAAGAAGATCGAAGCCATCATCAAACCCTTCAAGCTCGATGACGTCAAAGACCGTCTGCGCGAAATCGGCGTCCAGGGCATGACGGTTTCCGAAGTCAAGGGGTTTGGACGAACCGGCGGCAAGAGAGAGGTCTATCGTGGCTCGGCCTACGTCGTGGACTTCGTGCCCAAAGTCCGGATCCAGATCGTCGCCAAGGACGAGATGGTCAAGGACGTGGTCGAAGCCCTGATGAGCGTTGCCCGAACCGGCCACATCGGCGATGGCAAGATCTTCGTGACTCCCGTGGACGAAGTGATCCGCATCCGAACCGGCGAGCGCGGGGAGGACGCGCTTTAGCCAGGTCGGGAAACCGTCCACCAATGCACCGCGCGATTCGCGCAGAAGGGAACCCGCACCATGTCCCCAGCCGAGGTCCTGGAGTTCGCAAAGAAGAATGGCGTCAAGCTCGTCGATTTCAAGTTCGTGGATCTACTCGGCCAGTGGCAGCACACCACGATGCCGATACACAAGCTGAAGGAGGAAACCTTCGCGGAGGGTTTCAACTTCGACGGCAGCTCCATCCGCGGCTGGAAGGCGATCCACGAATCGGACATGACCTGCGTTCCCGACGCCGCGACGGCTGTCATCGATCCCTTCGTCAAGGAGCCCACGCTGTCGCTGATCGTGGACATCGTCGACGCCATCACCCACCAACCGTACGCGCGCGACCCGCGCCAGATCGCCCACAAGGCAGAGCAGTACCTCAAGCAAACCGCCATCGGCGACGCGGCGTACTTCGGCCCGGAACCCGAATTCTTCATTTTCGACGAGGTTCGCTTCGGCGAGGCCCCCAACACGTCGTTCTACAAGGTCGATTCGAAAGAAGGCCGCTGGAACACCGCCAAGGAGGAGGAAGGCGGCAACCTTGGCTACAAGCCCGACTACAAACGCGGTTACTTCCCGGCGCCCCCCATCGATTCCCAAGTCGACATTCGCGCCGACATGGCGCTGACCCTCGAGAAGATCGGCATCACCGTCGAGGTCTTCCACCATGAGGTGGCGACCGCCGGCCAGGCCGAACTGTCCATGATCTTCGGCCCGCTCGTCACCATGGCCGACCGGACGATGTGGTACAAGCACGTCGTCAAGAACGTGGCCCGCAAGTGGGGCAAGACCGCGACCTTCATGGCCAAGCCCATCTTCGGGGACAACGGCTCGGGCATGCACTGCCATCAGTCGCTCTGGAAGGGTGCCAAGAACCTCTTCGTCGGCGACAAGTACGCCGGCCTTTCGGAAACCGCGCTCTACTACATCGGCGGCCTCATCAAACACGCCCCCGCCCTCCTGGCCATCACCAACCCCGGCCTCAACAGCTATCGCCGCCTGGTGCCCGGCTTCGAGGCACCGGTCAACCTGGCCTACTCCTCGCGTAACCGCTCGGCCGCGATCCGCGTGCCGGTGGCCACCTCGCCCAAGGCCAAGCGCCTCGAGTTCCGTTGCCCGGATCCCACCACCAACCCCTACCTCGCATTCGCCGCCATGCTGATGGCCGGCCTGGACGGCATTCAGAACAAAATCAAGCCGGGCGATCCCATGGACAAGGACATCTATGAGCTGCCGCCCGAGGAGCTGCGCGACATCCCCAAGGCGCCCGGCTCGCTCGACGAAGCGCTCGCGGCCCTGAAGAAGGACCACGCTTTTCTTCTTAAAGGCGACGTGTTCTCCAAGGAAGTGGTCGACACCTGGATCTGGTGGAAGGAGGAATGCGAGATCAAGCCCTCGCGCCTCCGCCCGACGGCTTTCGAGTTCGCGCAGTACTTCGACGCCTAGCCGCGCTGGGCGACGGACTGGCACCCGCCCCACCGACGAACCTTGTTCGCGACCGCGCTGTTGTCGATCCCGCAAATTCCATTGCAGACGGTCGGCGGCCTGCCCTCGCGTCGTGCCGGCCGAGCACTTCGCTGGCGGCCACGTCATGTCTGACTCTTCCTGTGGCGAACGCGTCGCTCGAACCACCTGGCTGTCCGCCCGCAACGAACGCTGCGTGACCGTCATCGACGGAGGGGCTGGACGCTGCGGCGTGGTCATTGTGGCTGCCGTCGGGGCCGGGCACATCACGGCCAGCCATGCACCCGAGGTGGACACGCATGGCCAAGGTTTCGCCACCGGCACCATGCGTCGACGCAAGTTCGCTTCGCCGCTCCCCGTCGCGCGCGGTCAAGAATAGGGATCTTCAACCTCGGCTCCACAACCGTTACAATCTTTGGGCCTGGTCGTGTCGAACTGCGCGAACTGCCCGCCAATGCCCGAATCCAGATGGGAGTCCCCGTTGGCAGTATCCTTGTGAGATAGGCCTGCAGACAAACCTTGCGCTCATGAGCAACAACGCCGACACACCTCCGGCTCTCGTCACCGCTCCAGCGACGGAAGCGCCAACGGTGCGCGAGACAAGCTCCCAGCCGGGCGCCGAAATCACGGTGGAGCACGACACCACCTTGAAATGGATCGTCGAGGAGCACGGGCCAGAACGAAGCCCGGCCCCCCTTCCCCAGCCCAGACGCGAGAGAACCCCGCCATCGCTACCGCCGCCACCGAGAAAGACCACTCCCCCGCCGGTGAGAGAACCATCCGGATCGGAGATTGCAGCGGCGAAGAAACCCGAGCCAGCAACCGCCTCCCTGGCGCCTCCCGAACCACCAACCGGAGCCAAGCCTACGCCTTCGTCGCCACCCACCGACGCACCGCCCCCGCCTCCGGTGATTTCGCCACCCACCCACACACCGCCCCCGGATCCGGCAGTCCTTCCCCCGCCGACCAACGCTGCCGACGCCGATGAGATCAAGGGGGCAACGCCCACCGCGTTCGTCATTCCAGACCCGTCGCCTCCCGCTTCGCTCGAACAGTCCGCCACCGAAGTACTGGGCGCCGCCCCGGTCGCCGTGCTGCCGGGCGCTGGGAGCAGCGACTCGGAGCTGTCCGCCGACGCCGTGGAGCTGCTGCCCACCGCCGTGGATGAAGCTGCTTCGCCGCCGGAGAAGCCGGCCCCGCCCGATCCCGACGCCACGCCCCGAGAGAGCCTCGCCACGTGTGCCACGCCGGCGACAAGCGAACCTCCCGCTGCGACCGAACCCCACGAGGTGGAGCCCGAAGCTGTGGAGATGCTGATGGAGTCTGTCGAAAACCCGGTAGCGACAGAGCCAGCGCCAGAGGCCCCGGCCCCGCCGGTGCCACAGGCAGCGCAACAGCCACCCGAGCAGGCAACGCGGCCACCCGAACCGGCGCCGCAATCGCCCGAACCGGCGGCGCGACCACCGAAACCGCGCTCGCTGACGCCACCGCCTATCCGGACCGACGTGGCGTCCGTGACTCCTCCGCCAGTGCCGCCTGAAACTGCGCTGGGCAGCCACGGCACTTCGCCCCCGCGCCCCCCGGCCATTGCCGCTGCGCTCTTCGAGGAGTTCCAGACGCCAGGACCTAGCGGGGGGGAGCAGGTTCCCGAGGCACTCGCTCGGCGCTCCCTCCAGAAGCGCTCCAAGCCGTGGTACGAGGAGGTCTTCGACGAGGACTACCTGCGCACCCTGCCCTTCATGACGGCCGAGCAGACCGCGCGCGAGGCGAGCTTCATCCAAGAAGCGCTGTCTCCCCCGAAGGGCGGCGATGTTCTCGACGTGGCCTGCGGCTACGGACGCCACGCCCTGGAATTGGCGCAACAGGGGTTCCACGTAACCGGCCTCGATCTTTCCCTGCCATTGCTGATCCGGGCTGCCGACGATGCCCAACGGCGTGGCCTGGCCGTGAACTTCGTCCATGCCGATATGCGCGAGATGAGCTTCTCCGGGCAGTTCGACGCCGCGTACTGCGTGCTCTCTTCCTTCGGCTATTTCGACGAAGAAACCAACCTGCGCGTCGCCACCGCCGTCCACCGGGCCCTCAAGCCGGGCGGGCGCTTCCTGCTCGACATCCTCAACCGCGACTACATCGTCGGGGACTTGCCGAGCCGGGTGTGGTGGGAGGGGGATGGCTGTGTGGTCCTCGAAGAGGTGGATTTCAACTACCACACGAGCCGGGTGCTAGTCCGTCGGTCCGTGGTCTTCGGCAATGGCCGCCAGAGCGAGCAGGAGATCTCCATGCGCGCCTACAGCCTGCATGAAGTCGGCAAACTGCTGCGACAAGCCGGGCTCAGGGTGCTGCACGTGTCGGGCGGCCTGGCCACCAAGTCCCGCTTTTTCGGGGCGGCCTCGCGAAACATCATCGCCGTGTGCGAACGGCCTTTGACGTAGCCCTCGAAGGCGCACCGCATCCTGAGAATGTGATCTGTGTCACATATCAGCGCGTCCTTCACGAACGACGTGGACCTGCCGATGCAACCAACGGAATGGGCGCAGGACACATGAGAGCTTCGAGACTGGCCGGTGGGTACGACCATCTGGGTCGTTCGGCATCAGAATGTTGAGTCATGAGAGAAAAGTGCCAGGAATATTTGTTCTTCCATATCGATATGTTAGGTCGGCAGGAAATCGGCTAGTGCGATGTTGCTGAAACGGTATGCCTAATGCATAGAGTGGTACCCAAGATGAAGACTGGAGGGAAAAACCGAACTCACCGGGGAGGACCCCGGCGCAAGCACGGGCGGCGCTCTGCTCGAACGGCGAGCATGCCCGCAATGCGACCTGCCAACGACACGGGCGTCGACCTCGACTTCGGCGGCGATCCGGCGCTGGATCGGGATTTCGTGCGTTCGGCATCCGTCGAGCTGGACTGCGTGGCCGAATCCTTGGCCGCGGTGGAGCCGGAGACCGAGGAAATGAGCCTGTCCGGACCCATCACTGCGGATGGGCCGCCGGAGGATACCGAACCCACCGAAGAACTGGCGGACGCCACCGACGAACTCGACGATACCGAGGCAGGGGCCGACGGCGGGGCCGACGAGGATCCGCCCGCCACGACCGGCGTGACTGTCAAGTCGGATGAACCACAGAGCTTTCTCGCCATGTATTTTCGCGACATGGCCGAGTTGTCCGTGCTCAAACCGGAGCAGGAGTTCGAAACTGCCCGACACATCGAGCAGCTAGAGCTCGGTCTCTGGCAGGACCTCTTGGGCTACGCGCCCTGGGCCGCACATCTCGTCATCACCGTGGAGACGGCCATGCACAGCACGCTGCCCGACCTGCGGAACTACCGCGCTCTCTCGGAACGCGCCGCCCGCAAGTCGACCACCGCGGACAAGCGCAGGCTCGCCAAGGTCATCGTCAGTCTGGCCGCCCAGATCAAGGAGCTCGATATCGACCGGGTGTTCGTCGATGCCGCCCTGACCGAGCTGCAGCGGCTCGGCGCCGCGGCCCGAATGAAGCGGCCCATCGAGGGCCTGCCCTTCGGCACGACCACCAAGTCCTTCCAGGATTTCGCCGCCAGCATCACCAAGAAATCGGGCATCGTCAAGCACGCCAAGAACGAGTTCGTGAAGGCGAACCTGCGTCTGGTCGTTTCCATCGCACGCCGGTTCAACCATGGCCGCCTGCCCCTGCCTGACTTGATCCAGGAAGGCAACATCGGCCTCATGAAAGCCGTGGAACGCTACGACTATCGCCGCGGGTTTCGCTTCTCGACCTACGCGAGCTGGTGGATCCGTCACGCCATCAGTCGCGCCCTGGCCGACAAGGGTCGCGCCGTACGCCTGCCGGTGCACATGATCGATGCCTACCATCGTATCGCCAAGTCCGAGCGCGAGCTGCAATCGAAACTGGAACGGCCGGCAACCACCGAAGAAATCGCCTCGGTGACCGGCATCGAAGCCGAGAAGTTGGAGAAGATGCGCACCTTCCTGGCCGACAATCCGGTTTCCCTGGATCGGTCCATCTCCGAGGACGATGGACGCCGGCTCATCGATATTCTCGTCGACCCGAACGAGGCGCCCAGCCCGCCCGAGCAGATGATGAGCACCGAGACTCAGCAGGAGATGCTCAAGCTGCTCTCCGTGCTCAAGCCCATCGAGGCGGACATCCTGCGCAAGCGCTTCGGCCTCGTCAACGAGCACGAGCGCACCCTCAAGGAGATTGGGGACGAGTATCGGCTATCGCGCGAGCGCGTGCGCCAGCTGCAAGAACAGGCGCTGGGCAAGATGCGCAAGGCGATGGCCAAGCGCGAGATACTGTAGGCGCGATTCATCGCGCCCCTTCCGCCGGGGCAAGGCCCACAAGCGTTCCCGTCGGAATGGCGTGACCGGCCAGCACGGCTTTAGCGGGCATGCGCCTGCGGCCGGGGAACTGGATGTCCGCGAAGGCGATGGCGCCCTCGCGACACGCGACGGCCAGCCCCTGGGGCCGCAAGCCGAGGACCTCCCCTGGCCTTCCGTCGCCGGGCACCACCTGCGGCATGAAGACCTTCGCCACCTGCCCCCGCAGGGCGATGGTGGCGCCGGGCCATGGATCCACGCCGCGGGCGCGCGCCGACACACGGGACGCCGTCAGCCCGAAGTCGAGTTGGCCATCGGCCTTCGTCATGGGCGGCGCCAGTGTGGCCGCCTTAGGATCCTGCGCACGCAGGACCACACTGCCCTCCGCGATCCTCGGCAAGGTCTCGACAAGCAGGCGCGCGCCCAGCGGCGCCAGCCGCGCCGACAAGCTTCCCGCCGTGTCGTCATCTTGGATAGGCTCCGCGGCCATCGCCGCGACGGGGCCGGTATCCAGACTCTCCTCCATGCGCATGATCGACACTCCCGTTTCCGCCTCTCCCTGAATCACCGCCCACTGAATCGGAGCCGCGCCCCGAAACTTGGGTAGGAGCGAGGCGTGCACGTTCCAAGGCCCCAGCCGGGGAAGAGCGAGCAGATCGGGCGGAACTATGCGACCGTAGGCCACGACCACGAACAGATCGGGCTGCAGCGGCGCAAGATCGGCCAAGAGCGCCCCGTCGCGCAACTTGAGAGGCTGCAACACTCGCAGACTGCGTTCGGCAGCCAGCACCTTGACCGCAGGCGCCTGCAACTTGGCCCCCCGCCCGGCCGGCCGGTCCGGCTGGGTCACTACGGCTACCACCTCATGCTGCTCGGCTACCGCGGCCAGCGAGGGCACGGCGAACTCGGGCGAGCCGAAGAAGACGATGCGCAAGGCCACTACTCGGAGGGGGACCTGGTTGGAGACGGCGTCGCGGCGCCGCTTTCGGATTCGCCTTCCACGTCAGGACCATGGGTCAAGTTGAACTCGTACGCCGAGCGGAGAGACGGCGTACACAGGATGCGCAACCCCTCGTCGAGCACCTCGCGGATGGTCTCGACCTGCTCCTTCAGTTCATGCCACAGCTCCGGCCCGAGGTTCTCGGGCGCAATCTCTTTGTGCAAGCGCGCGTGCGCACGACGCACCTCGTTCGCGTCGGCAAAGCGATCTACGCCGAGAACACCGAAATAGTCGCTCTCACAGGCGAGGGCATGGCGGGCCCGTACCCGTTCCCGATCGATCTCGAGATCGCGCACCCCGCCTCGGGCCCCGGCCCGACCGACGCCTTCGGCCTCGACCGGCCGCAATGCGCCAAAGCAGTAGAGCGTGAGGGCGATCCTCAGCACCACGACCTCGGGCAACTCGCTCGCGCGCGCCACTTCCTCGAGGGAATGCACTCCATCGAAGAGCATGGGCACACGCATCTCGGCCCGTTCCGCGACGACTTGGGCCGTCACGTCGGCCGCGCTCGTCGAGTTGTCGAGGAGGAACACGTTGCGACCAGCGCCCAAACGCATGGCCATCCGTTCGACGGGGTAGCCGCGCTCCAGTCCTTCGCGCACCAGCAGCGCCGGGTGGCGCAGAAGCCGCGTACGGTCCGGCCCCGCCGTGATGCCGGGATCGATCTGCCACCGCCCGCTGGTCCAGGAGAAGAGGGATAGGATGATGCTCTCGTAGTGACGACGGACCGCCGGCAGAAGCTCGTCGCTGCGCAGAAAGCCCAAATCGACCAGCACTGCCCCGACCTTTCGCCCGGTCGCATCGACCACTCGCACGGTTTCCTCATACTGGCGGGCATCGATCGTACCTTCACGAACCAGCATGGCCAACATCCGGTCGGACGCGTCCTCGGAGGAAGCCATCACGGGTAGCCCGGCCTCGAAATACACGGCCTTCTCGAAGGAATCGTCGCGAATGCGCAGACGGCCGGTCATACCATCGACGAAGGCGCGCCCCATCAGAAGCGGCATGTCCCGGTCCGCCACGTCGCCACCCGCTGCCGGGCCGCTGCCGGCGAGGTTCTGCAGCGCGCTCGACATCTCGGCGTCGAGGATGCCGTCGATGCTCTCGGCCAGCCGCCCCAGCAGTCGGGTCCGATCTTCGTTGCTCGGCTTCATCACAGAACACTCTGCGGATCCACGTCTACCTCAAGACGCACGTTTCGGGAAAGCGACATGTGCTGTGTGGCACGGCTCACGCTCAGGAGTTTCGCTCGATCGGCTCCCGACAGCCAGACCTGAAAACGCGCCCGACCGCGCAAACGGGCGATGGGCGCCTGCCCGGGGCCGAGCACGCGGAGCGAGGACGCAGCCGAAGCGGCGCGCGCGCGGCCAGCCACCGCGTGCGCGGCTCGCTCGACCTCGCGCGCATCCTTGCCCTCTAGACGCAGCACAACCGTACGCGTGAAGGGGGGATACCCGGCGGCCTCTCGCCGCGCCAGCTCGTCACGCGCGAAGCCGTCGTAGTCATGGCGCACCAGAAACCGAATCGCCGGGTGCTCCGGATCGTAGGTCTGCACCATGATACGCCCCGGCCGTTCTCCCCGACCGGCTCGCCCCGCCACCTGCTCCATGAGCTGAAACGTCCGCTCCGCCGCACGGAAATCGGGCAGATGAATCCCCTGGTCGGGCTGCAGGATCCCGACCAGGGTCACGTTGCCGAAGTCGTGTCCCTTGGTCACCATCTGCGTGCCGATGAGGATGTCGATGTCGCCTCGTCCGACCTCGGCCAGCAACTCGTCGATCCGCCCCCTCCCGCCGTCGGCCGTGTCGCGATCCAGGCGGGCAACCCGCGCCCCCGGGAATCTCTCGCGGACCTGACTCTCGACGCGCTCCGTGCCGGTGCCCATGCCTTCAAGGCTCGGGCTTCCGCACTGGGGGCAAAGCTTCCGAATCGGCTCCACGCGACCGCAGTAGTGGCAGAGCAAACGACCACGCGCCTGATGCAGAGTGAGCGAGACCGCGCAAGCCTTGCAGCGCAGAACCAAGCCACAGGCGCGACAGTGAACCACGGTGGAGAAACCACGACGATTGAGGAAGAGGATGCTCTGCTCGCCCGCAGCCAGCGTCCGTTCCACGGCCATCGCCAAGGGCGGCGAGAGTATCCCCCCCGAGCCGGGCGGATGCTGGCGCAGATCGATGACTTCCACCGTCGGCAGCGGCCGAGCGGCCGCCGCAGGATTCGCGCGCACGGGCAAGAGCAGGTGCCCGAAGCGGCCGAGCAGGGCATTGCGATAGGTTTCCAGGCACGGCGTCGCCGATCCCAAGACAGCCAGCGCTCGCCCTTGGCTGGCGCGCATGATGGCCAGGTCGCGGGCGTGGTAGCGAAAACCGTCTTCCTGCTTGAACGAGCCGTCGTGCTCCTCGTCCACGACCACCACCGCGAGATCTCGGACCGGGGCAAACACCGCCGAGCGTGCCCCCAACGCAATACCCACCTCCCCTCGCCGGAGCCTGCGCCAGGCTGCGGCGCGCTCGCCCGGCGGCACGGCGCTGTGCAGGACGGCCACATCGTCCCCGAATCGCGCGCGAAAGCGCGCCGCCAGCTGTGGTGTCAATGCGATCTCGGGAACCAGAACGAGCGCGCCGTGACCACGCTTGCGTGCCTCGGCGATGATGCGAAGGTAGATTTCGGTCTTCCCCGAACCGGTAATCCCCTGCAGCAGGAAGGTCGCATAGCCCTTGCCGAGCGCCCCGAGCAGCGTCGCGAAAGCCGCCTCCTGATGCACATTGAGCCTTGGCAGGGATTCGCCGGCTGCAAAGACGGTCCCGCATCCCTCCACGCCGACGCGCTTCGGCGTGGCTCTGGCCCCGCGGATTCCGTCCGTGACTTCGACGAAGCCACGCTCGATGAGAAAACCCACGCGACGCGAGGCCGCTGCCGATGAACGCACCATGTGTCCCTGGCTCAAGCTGCGCGCCTTCTTGATGCGAGCCAACAGCGCGCGGTCATCGGCGTCGAGGGCCATGGCCGCCAGCCGCGAGCTTCGATTCGCATCGATAGCCGCTCGGCCCGCCTCGGTCAGCCGTAGGCGCCGAGACGAGGAGGCGCGTTCGCCGCTCGGCACGGCCGCGCACAGCACTTCGCCGAGCGGCGCCAGGTAGTAGCCTGCAGCCCACCGGCACAGGTCGAGGATCGCTTCATCGAAGACCGGACCATCGCCTACCGCGCGCAAGATCGGCAGTATCTCCTTGGGTGCGTCCGGCGGTGGCTCCTGCGGGTGCCCGACCACGAAGCCGGCGACCTTGCGCCCCCGGAAAGAGACAACCACTTGTGAGCCCGACGGCAAACTCCCTGCCCCAGGCAGGTCGCGATAGACGAAGACACCGTCGACCGGCAGCGCGACCGCCACTTCCAGCAATGCCGAGCCTCCAGCTGGGCGAGGAGAGCCTGCCTGGAACATCCCCATCACCCTGGCCCACGCAGGCCCTCTTCCTCTGCGCCGACGGAAGCCGCTCGACCGCTTGCCGTGCCCCGACCACGGCACAGCCGGCGCGCGCGCGCGAGCAGCTCGGCAACGGCCGGGTAGAGCGCCTCCGGGATTTCACTGCCTTCCTCCACCAGGGCCAACGCGCGCACCAGTGCGGGCGCGACGAAGCTCGGTACCCTTGCCGCGCGCGCGGCGGTCTCGATGGCTCTTGCCCGCAGGCGCTCGCCGCGCACCAGCAGCGACGGAGCGCTCTCGCCCGCGCCCGCCCAGGAGATCGCCGCAGCCGCCACGCCGGGCTCGATCAAGAGCAGATCCGCATGAGACACGTGGGCAAGCGTGCCCGCCGTCTGCAGCTCGAGGTGAAGCCGTCGCCGCTCGGCTTTGTGCTCGGGATCGCCCTCGCTTTCCCTGATCTCGCGCCTCGCCTCGTCGCGAGTCATGCGCAACCTGTTCCTGTGCCGGGCCACCTGCCAAAGATAGTCGGCGAAGCCCAGCCCGACCATCGCGAACGCGAGACATACGGCTAGCCGCTCGGCCAGCGTTCCCACCGCGGCAAGAACGCGCACGGGTTCCGCCCCCGGCAGCGCCGGCAGCGCAGAAACGCAAGGGTAGAGGCTCCAGCAGCCAATCGCGCAAAGCAAGCCGATCTTGCCCAAGTCCACCGCGGCTTCGAGACTGCGCCCTCGTCCCAGGATGCGAGCCAGCGACGGAAGCAACCGTCCAGCATCGGCCCTCACTCTTCGCATGGCGCAACTACCCCGTGTCTGGGCAACGCCCGCGAGAAGCGCGACTAGGCACGCCACCGCGAGCGGGAGCCACACGGCCGCACACATGGCCTGCAAACCGGCCTTGAGAGACTGGTTGACCGAGGAAGCCCCGGTAGTCGCGCTCGCGAGAGCGGTGCGAAGGTACGCCGTCAGGCCGCCCGCCCAGGCTCTGCCGCCCGCGACCAGCGCGGCGCACACGCCGGCAAACGCCAATCCCGCGATCAACTCGCGGCTCAGAGGGATGTAGCCGTCCCTACGCGCGCGTGCAAGGCGGCGCTCCGTGGGTTCTTCGGTCCGGTTCTCGCTCGCCGATGGAGCCATGGCCCGCCAGATCCGTCACCGCCCCGGACGAAACGCGGCTGCCAGAAGTCCGAAGAAGCCGCGAAAACCGTTCTCTATCGCCAGGTCCAGCCCACCCAAGGCGAGCAGCACGGCAGCAACACCCAGCAACGCCCTAAGCGGCATACCGACGAAGTACAAGGGAACGCCCGGAACCGCACGACCGATGGCCCCGAGCACGATATCGGCGAGCAGCAGAGCCACCAGGGCTGGAGCAGCCAAGCCAATAGCGGCTTCGATGAGCTTCGCGGAGGCCGTGATGGCCAGCAGCGCCGCCGCACGGGAGGACTCCCCGATCTGCAACGGCACGCCGAGCGGAATGGCCTCGTAGCTACGCCCCAGTGCCGAGACAACATGGCCGACGCCTCCGCTTTCCAGAAACACCACGCTGGCGAATAGGAGCAGTAGGGCCCCAAGAGGGCTTGTCCTCTCTTCGCCGGCCGGCCACAGCACAGAGGCGAGGTTCGCACCCCGCAACACGTCGGTCAGCTCGCCCGCGGCCGCGGCCGCGCGAAACATGGCAGCGCAGACCAACCCCATCACCACCCCGACCAGGGCTTCGCGCGTCGCCAGCAGCGCCCAGGAAACCGTGTCGGCTGGTGGGGAGGCCGACGCCAGCGCCGGATAGCACAGGACGGCCAGTCCCAAGCCGAGGGCCACGCGAATCTGGCCTGGCAAGGCCGGACCACCGAAGACCGGCACGGACCAGACGAGCGGCACGGTGCGCGCCGCGCCCAGCCCCAGAAGTGCTAGCGAAGGCTCGAGGTTCGAAGCAAGCGACACGCAACCCCCTAGCGAATCGTAGCCACGGCCAGCAGCAACGCCTGTGAAAACCGCAGCACCTGAACACCGAGCACCGGCCCGAGCACGAGCAGGACGAGGACCACCGCGGCCAACTTGGGCACGAAGGCCAGCGCTTGGTCGTGGATCTGCGCGGCTGTCTGTAGAACGCCGACGACGAAACCAACTACCAGGCTGGCGAGGAGTGGCGGTGCAGAAACCAGGAGCACGAGAAGCAGGCCCTCGCGCACCGCGCGCAGGATCAGCTCACTGGCCGTGTGGCTATACATAGCTTTCGACCAACCCACGCAACAGCAACTGCCAGCCGTCGGCCAGCACGAAGAGCAGAAGCTTGAACGGCAGCGAAACCGTGGTCGGCGAGAGCATGTGCATGCCCAGGGCGAGCAGAAGATTCGCGATCACCAGATCCACCACCAAGAACGGGATGAAGATGAGGAACCCGATCTCGAAAGCGCGCCGCAGTTCGGTCGCAAGGAAGGCGGGGGCGAGCACGAGGAAGTCCCGCTCCGAAATCGCGACCTGGTTGCTGCCGCCGCGTAGACGCAGGGCCAGTGCACAAAACACGCCGCGATCCCTGGCCGCGGCGTGCCGAAAGAGGAACTCCCGCACCGGCTCCTTGGCCTTGTCCGCGGCCGCGACCAAGGCTTCCAGGGCTTGCCCGCTCAGGAGCTCGGCCCCCGCTGCCTTTCCCAACTCGGGCTCGATGGCCTGATACATGCGCTCGCCCGTCGGAGCCATGACGTAGATCGTGAGAATCAAGGCCAACCCCGTGACAATCTGGGAGGGAGGTATTTGTACCGAGCCCAACGCGCTTCTCAGAATCGCAAGCACGACGGCGATCTTCACGAAGCTGGTCATCAGCAGAAGAACGAACGGCAAGAGGGACAAGGCCGCCACCGCAAGGAAGACAAGCACGGGACGCGAAGCCAGCCCTGCAGCCTGATTCGCGCCCGCCGCGGCCAGCACCGGCAAGGGCGTCATCGCGGGCCTTTCCGCAGTACCTTGGCCAGGACATCGGCGAAGATGGAGCCAGTGCCGGGAGAGCCGGACCGCGCCGCAGGCAAGCTCGCTTCGTCTATCTCGGCCAGAAGGCTCATGGGACCTTCGCCGACGCCGACCAGGAAGCACCGCCCACCCGCCGCGATGAGGTACACGGAACGACGCGGTTCCAGAAAGCAGCGGCCGAGCACGCGGATGCACTCGTCAGAACGAGCGAAGGACCGCCTGCCGAGCCAGCGCAGCACCAGGAAAGCCACCAGACAGACCAAACCAAGGGAAACTAACGACAGCGCAAGCGAAGCTCCGAAGCCAGGAAGCTCGGTCCCAGACGCACCCATGCCTCGGACTTACCCTCCCCTCACCCTGCCTGTCAACGGCCGCCTGGTCCCCCGGGCCGACCTGCGGTCCGGTCGTGGATCGGGCTCGCCGCCCGACTTCTCCGCCTACTCGCCGCCGCGGCTGCGCCCCGACCGTTTCGCGGTCGACTTGACCGGCGCGCGCTTTCCCGCATCCTTCCTCACCTTGGGTGCGACCGCCGCCTTCGGTTTGGGCTTGGCCTCCGTGGGCGCAGCGGCTTTGCCCTTGCCCTTCGCAACCCCGGCTCCCTTGCCACCTTCTTTCTCGACTTTGCCCGGCTTGTCGGCCTTGTCGACCTTGTCGGCCTTGCCCTTGGTGGACGGTTTTGATTCGGCCTCGCCGCCCTCCGCCGGGATGAGCTCGAGCAAGGCCATCGGCGCGGCGTCACCCGACCTCTCGGCCATCTTCACGATCCGGGTGTAGCCGCCGTGACGCATGAGGAAGCGAGGGCCAATCTCTTCGAAGAGCTTGAGCACCGCATCCCGATCCCGCACCACACGCAGGGCCATGCGCATCGCATGCACCATGCGTGCCTTCTCCTCCGCCGTGCGCTTCTCGGGCTTCTTGGTGAGCACGGCGCCCAGACGCCGGGCCCACGTGATGGTGCGCTCGGCGAGCCGGCGTATCTCCTTGGCCTTGACGAGGGTGGTGCGAATGCGCTCATACGTGAGCAGCGCCGCCACCATGTTGGAGAACAGCGCCTTGCGGTGAGCGGATGTCCGGGAAAGATGAAGTCCAGCTCTCTTGTGTCGCATGTTGGCCTAGCTACGGAAGGGTCTTTCGGTTTGGGATGATTCGTGCGTGCCGTCCGGCTCCGCTTGTCGGAGCCTAGGCCTTCTTCGGCGAGCCGTCGCCCGGCCAGCCTTCGAGCTTCATGCCCAGAGACAGCCCCATGCCGGCAAGGATCTCCTTGATCTCCTTGAGCGACTTGCGACCGAAGTTCTTGGTCTTGAGCATGTCGGACTCGGTCTTCTGTACGAGTTCGCCGATGTAGCGGATGTTCGCGTTCTGCAGACAGTTCGCCGAGCGCACGGACAGCTCGAGATCGTCGACCGACTTCCACAGATTCTCGTTGAGCTTCTGCTGCTCCTCCGAAACCGTGGCCTCGGGGGCGGGTTCGGCGCCCTCTTGGAAGTTGATGAAGATGGAGAGCTGGTCCTTGAAGATCTTGGCAGCGTAGGCCACGGCATCCTCGGGCTTGACCGTGCCGTTGGTCCACACCTCGAGCGTGAGGCGGTCGTAGTCGGTCTGCTGGCCGACCCGTGCGTTGGTCACACTGAAATTGACCTTGCGGATGGGCGAGAAGAGCGAATCGATGGGAATCACACCCGCTCCCATGTTGGGCTGCTTGTTGCGCTCGGCCGGGACATAGCCTCGCCCCACGCCGACATCGATCTCCAAACGCACCTTGGCACCCTTCGAGCAGGTCATGATGTGGTGCTCGGGGTTGAGGATCTCGATGCCCTCGGGGCACTGGATGTCCTTGGCCATGACCTTGCCCTCGCCATCCTTCTCGATGCGCACCGTACGCGGCTTGCCGTCGAGCGACCGAAGGATGACTTCCTTCAGATTGAGCACGATGTCGGTGACATCCTCGGCGACCTCCGGCAGCGAGGTGAACTCGTGCACGGCGCCTTCGATTCTCACCGCCGTGATGGCGGCCCCTTGCAGCGACGACAGCAGCACACGACGGAGGCCGTTGCCGATGGTCGTGCCGAAGCCCCGTTCCAGCGGCTCGCAGGCAAACTTGCCGTAGTTGGGCGTCAAGGATTCGGCGTCCACCTCGAGCTTGCGCGGCCGGATGGGGTCTCGCCAGTTCTTGGCGATAAACGCGGACGGTGTGACGGCGGTGGGTTGCGCACTGGCGGTCGACATCCTGTTCTCCTGTTAGGGCGTGGGTACGAAGGTACTTGCGCGACGGCGCGAGCTACTTGGAATACAGCTCGACGACGAGCTGCTCGCGAACCGTCATCGTGAGATCCTCTCGCGACGGCAGCGTCACGAGCCTGCCATGGAAATTGTCCTTATCGAGTTGCAGCCACTTGGGCACCCCCCGGCGTTCCACGGCGCCCAGGCTTTCGAGAATACGGGCTACTTTCTTCGACGACTCGTTCACCATGATGCTGTCATTGGGGCCGCACAGGAACGATGGGATGTTCACCTTCTTGCCGTTGACGGTGAAGTGACCGTGCCGCACCAACTGCCGGGCTTCGGCGTGGTCGGAGGCAAAGCCGAGGCGGTAGACGACGTTGTCCAGACGGCGTTCCAAGAGCTGCAGCAGGTTCTCGCCGGCCACGCCCTTCATGCGCGTCGCCTTCTGGTAATAGCCGCGGAACTGTCGCTCGGCCAACCCGTACATGCGCTTCAGCTTCTGCTTCTCCCGCAGCTGCGAGCCGTAGTTCGAGAGCTTCCTGCGCCGCGCCTGTCCGTGCTGGCCGGGCGCATACGCACGGCGCTCATAGCCGCACTTGTCGGTATAGCAGCGATCGCCCTTGAGGAAGAGCTTGGTGTCTTCCCGGCGACAAAGGCGACAAACGGGACCGGAATACTTCGCCATCGATATTCTACCTTCCTCGTACTTGCACGTTCCTGGAGAGCCGGACCCGCCGCCTCAAACCCTACGACGTTTGGGGGGTCTGCAGCCGTTGTGGGGAATGGGCGTGAGATCTCGGATCACATTGATCTTGAAGCCGGCGGCGGCCAAGGCGCGCAGCGCCGATTCGCGGCCGGAGCCCGGCCCGCGAATGAACACATTGATCGATTTCATGCCGTGCTCCATCGCCTTGTGGGCGGCATCGTCGGCGGCGAGCTGGGCGGCGAACGGCGTCGACTTGCGTGAGCCCTTGAAACCCTTGACCCCGGCCGAGGACCACGAAATCACGTTGCCGGAAACATCGGTGATGGTGACGATGGTGTTGTTGAAGGATGCGGTGATGTACGCGATCCCGCTTTGCACGCTCTTGCGCGTCTTCCGACTCTTGGCCTTGGGCTTGGCTGTTGTTTCGTTCTCTGTCGCCATGTTCTTTCTCTTGCTGTTGCTCCACGCCTCGGGGGCCGGCTAGGCGCCCGTCGTCTCCACCTTGCGCTTGATCATCTGGCCCTTGCGCGGGCCCTTGCGCGTACGCGCATTGGTCTTGGTCCGCTGGCCGCGCACCGGCAGGCTCCGGCGATGACGAAGACCGCGGTAGCAGCCGAGATCCATCAACCGCTTGATGTTCATCGTGATGTCGCGCTGCAGGTCGCCCTCGATCTTGAGGCCCATTTGCTCGATGACCTCGCGGATGCGCCGGGACTCCGCGTCTTCCAGCGCGTCGCTGCGCTTGTCGAAGGAGATGCCAGCGCTCGCGAGCACCTGGCGGGCCTTGGTACGGCCGATGCCATTGATATACGTCAGCGCAAACTCCATGCGCTTGTTCCGTGGGAGATCGACACCTGCTACGCGCGCCATGAATCTGGGGTTCCTTTCCTACCTCGAGGGCTAGCCCTGCCGCTGCTTGTGACGGGCGTTCTGGCAAATAATCCGCACCACGCCCTTGCGGCGAATCACCTTGCACTTGTCGCAGATCTTCTTGACCGATGCTCTGACCTTCATGGGATCCTCATCCGTGCGAAGCCCGAGAAAGAACCAACGGGCCGTTGTCGGTGACAGCCACCGAGTGCTCAAAATGGGCGGAGAGGCTACCATCTTTCGTGACAGCAGTCCACCCATCGTCCTCGATGACCGCCTCGGGGCCGCCCTCGTTTACCATGGGTTCGATGGCCAGCACCATACCGACGCTCAGACGAGGCCCCCGGCCGGGCGGCCCGTAGTTCATGACCTGGGGCGGCTCGTGCATGTGGCGCCCGATCCCATGCCCCGAGAACTGCTCCACGACGGAATAGCCCCGCTTCTCCACATAGGATTGCACCGCCCAGCCAACGTCGCCGAGCCGGTTGCCCGGCACGCACTGCTCGATGGCCCTCTCCAGCGAGATCCGCGTCGCTTCGACCAAGGCGGCCGCCTTCTCCGACACTCGGCCGATCAGCAAGGTGCGGGCGGAATCCCCGCACCAGCCGTTCTTGAAGGCACCGAAGTCGACCGATAGGATGTCGCCGTCCTTGAGGACGACGTCTCTGCGCGGAATGCCATGGACGATAACGTTGTTGACGGAAGCGCAGAGCACCGCGGGGTAGCCGCGATAGCCCAGGAAGGCGGGCTCGGCGGCCAGCTCCTTGAGCCTGCGGCGAGCCACGATTTCTAGATCCCAGGTGCTGGTGCCGACGGTCGCGGCCGCGGCAATGGCGTCCAGAACGTCCGCCACCACCAGATTGGCCTCGCGCAGCTTGGCGATCTGCGCCGCCGTCTTGAGCTCGATGCCTTTCATGTGGCCCTCGTGTCGATGGCGACGCGTCCGCACCCCACAGCGCGCCCCGCGATTGCCCGACAAGACTGGCTTGGTGCCGTGAACATGTGCATTCTGGAGCCGCAAACCTATCTGCTGACCGCAGCCGCAGCTGCTCCCCCGCGCCCGCGAATGCGGGGGCCTTTGGGACCGGTGAAGCCTTCGTAGTTCCTGGTGATGAGATGCGATTCGATCTGCTGCACGGTGTCGAGAGCAACGCCCACGACAATCATCAAGCCCGTGCCGCCGAAATAGAAGGGTACGCCCAGATGCTCCGTGAGCAGATTCGGAAGGACGCAGACGACCGACACGTAGAGGGCACCGCCCGTGGTGATGCGGGTCAGAACCTTGTCGATGTAGGAAGCCGTGGCCTTGCCCGGCCGGATACCGGGGATGAAACCACCGTACTTGCGCATGTTGTCGGCCACGTCCACAGGATTGAAAGTGACCGCGGTGTAGAAGTAGCAGAAGAAGATGATCAGCCCGACGTAGATGACGTTGTAGCGCCAGTCACCCGGGTGCAACGCATCGGACACGGCTCGCGCGTACGAGTTGTCCAGGAATGATGCGATCTGCTGCGGAAACATCAGAATGGACGACGCGAAGATGGGTGGAATGACGCCCGCGGTGTTCACCTTCAGCGGCAGGTGAGTCGACTGGCCGCCAAACATCTTGCGCCCGACGACCCGTTTCGCATACTGCACCGGAATACGCCGCTGGCCGCGCTCGAAGAAGATGATCCCGGCGACGACCGCGATCACGATGAGCCCAATCAGGGCCAGCGAAAACGCCGTGATGTTGCCATCACGCGCGCGTTGCGCTAGGCGCACCACCGCGCTCGGGATGTCGCACACGATGCCGGCGAAGATGATGAGCGAGATGCCGTTGCCGATGCCGCGCTCGGTGATTTGCTCGCCCAACCACATGATGAAGGCTGTCCCCGTGGTCAGAGAGATCATGGTGATCAAGTAGAAATTCCAGCCAGGATTTGGCACCACCTCGCCCAGATGGCCGTAGGCCGAGTTGTTCGAGATCAGCCAGCGCGCGATGAAGTAGGACTGAATCATCGACAAGATGACGCAGCCATAGCGCGTGTACTGGTTGATCCGCCGGCGCCCCATCTCACCTTCCTTCTGGATCTGCTCGAGCTTGGGAATGACCACGGTCAACAGCTGGAGAATGATGGAAGAGCTGATGTAGGGCATGATGCCGAGCGCAAAGATCGACATCTGCTCCAAAGCGCCGCCCGAGAACATGTTGAACAGGCCCAGGAAGGTTCCAGAGGCCTGGCTGACGATCTTGCTCATGACCGCGGCATTGACGCCCGGGGTGGTCACGAAAATACCGATCCGGTAGATCGCGAGCATCGCCAGCGTGTAGAGCAGACGCCGGCGCAGCTCCGGGATCTTGGTCATGTTTTGGAAGCCAGAGGCCATCTAGACCCTCCTTTGGATCGGAACCCTCAAAGGGGCTCCCTGCCCTCCCGCGATGGTCCGCTGCTGGCAAAGCCGGCAGGCTCCCCTCGCGACCGGGCTCGCTCTCTTTTCAAGGTGCACCGCCGTTGGCGAGTTCGGCGCGTCCGCCCTTCTTCTCGATCTTCTCCTTGGCGCTGGCCGAAAAGGCGTCGGCCTTGACCACGAACTTCTTGGTCAGCTCGCCATCCCCGAGCACCTTGATGCGGCTCGTGCGCCGGGGCACCAGGCCGACGGCCTTGAGCTCGGCGATGCTTACCGCCCCCGCCTCGAAGCGCGCATCGATGTCCGACAGATTGACCGCGAAGATCTCCTTGCGGAAGATGTTCTTGAAACCCTTCTTCGGCAGTCGCCGCTGCATCGGCATCTGGCCGCCCTCGAAGCCGAGCCGCGCGCCATGGTGCCCGGTGCGAGCCTTCTGGCCCTTGACGCCGCGACCGGACTGCTCGCCGGTTCCCGAACCCGGGCCACGGCCCACCCGTTTGCGGTTCCTGGTGGCCCCGCAAGGGCCCTTCAATTCATGTAGTGTCTTGCCCATGTCAGCATGCCTTTCGGAGATCTTCCGCCTACTCCGCCGCCTCGACCTTGACCAAGTGGGAAACCGAACGAATCATGCCGCGCACGGCAGGGTTGTCCGGCAGCACCACCGTTCGCCCGCGCTTGCCTAGCCCCAGTCTCGCGATGGTGCGCTTGTGAGATTCGGAGCGGTTGATACCGCTTCTGACGAGAGTGACTTTCAGCTTGATTGCCATGATCTACCCCGTCGCCACGATGTCCTCGATGCGCTTGCCGCGCAGAGCGGCGACTGCTTCTCCGCTGGAGAGCCGCTTGAGCGCATCGATTGTGGCATGAATCACGTTGTGCGGGTTCGAGGTGCCGATGCACTTGGTCAGAATATCCTGCACGCCTGCGACCTCGAGCACCGGTCGAACCGCACCGCCGGCGATGACACCAGTACCGGGGCTCGCGGGGCGCATGACCACGGTGCCCGCGCCAAAGGTGCCTTTGATCTCGTGGGGGATGGTGGTGCCGGCCAGCGGGATCTTGAACAGGCTCTTCTTCGCCTGCTCGGTGCCCTTGCGGATGGCCTCGGGAACCTCGTTGGCCTTGCCCAGGCCCGCGCCGACATAGCCGTGCTGATCCCCCACGACGACCAGGGCCGAAAACGAGAATCTCCGGCCGCCCTTCACGACCTTCGCAACGCGGTTGATGAAGACCACGCTATCGACGAGCTCGCCGACCTCTTCGTAGTTAATCGCCATTCTTGCTCCTAGACGAGTGTGCCCTGTGATCTAGAACTTCAACCCTGCTTCGCGCGCACCAGACGCGACCTGCGACACGCGGCCATGGTAGCGGTAGCCCGCCCGATCGAAGACGACTTGCGCGATACCCTTCTCGATGCACCGCTTGGCCACCAGCGTCCCCACCTGCTTGGCGCGATCGCGCTTCTTGCCTTGGGGAGCGTCCGCGGGCGGATCCTTCTTGGGCAGAAGGTCCGAGGCCGCCGCCAACGTCTTCCTGCCTAGGTCGTCGATGACCTGGGCATAGATGTGCCGCGCGCTGCGGTAGACAACCAGACGCGGCCGCTCCGGCGTCCCCGCAATGCGCTTGCGCAACGAATGGTGTCTACGCCTGCGCGACTCAACTTTGCTCTGCGTGGCCATGTTCGTCTCTTTCCGTTTCTCGCCGTTGCTTCTGGACCACGGCTGCACCTAGGTAGCTGCGCCCGTGGCCGCGGCCTTGCCAACCTTCCGCTTGATGACTTCTTCGACGTACTTGATACCCTTGCCCTTGTAGGGCTCGGGCGGGCGCAATTCGCGCAACTTGGCCGAGACTTGTCCCAACACATCCTTGTCGGGAGACACCAGAGTCAGGCGGTTCTTCTCGACCTTGGCCGTGACCGATTTCGGCAATGGAAACACGATGGGATGGGAGAAACCGAGCGCCAAGGTCACCGAGTCACCCGTGACCTCGGCACGGTAGCCGACGCCGTTGATCTCGAGCTCGCGCGTCCAGCCTTCGCTCACCCCTTTGACCATGTTGGCCAGATGCGCACGGACCAAGCCGTGCTTGGCCCGGTTCTCGCGCGAATCGTCAACGCGCGTGACCACGACCTTGTCCCCCTCGACCTTGAGGGCCACGCCGCCGGGCATGGGCTTGGAAAGCTCGCCTTTGGGCCCTTTGACGCTGAACTGCCCGGGTTTCTGGGAAAGGGACACCCCCTTGGGCAGCACCACAGGTTTGCGACCGACGCGTGACATTTACCAAACCTCGCAGAGCAATTCGCCGCCGATGCCGGCTTTGCGCGCCGCCCGATCCGTCATCAGGCCGCGCGAGGTGGAAAGGATGGCTATGCCAAGACCGGAGCGTACCTTGCCAATGGCGTCGCGACCAACGTAGACACGCTGGCCGGGGCGGGACCGCCGCCGCAGGCCGCTGATGGCATTGGCGCCGGCCTCCGGCCAGCGCAAGCGGATGACGATCTCGCTGTGCCCGTCGAAATTGGGCCGCACTTCGAAACCCGCGATGTAACCTTCATCGCGCATCACCTCGGCGATGCGGGCTTTCAGGCTGGAAGATGGACAGACGAGATCGCTCCGGCGCGCCAGAATGGCGTTGCGGATGCGCGTAAGAAAATCGGCAATCGGATCAGTCATGGGCACCTACCAACTCGACTTGATGACCCCGGGGATATCACCGCGGAGGGAAAGCAACCGAAAACAAATGCGGCACAGCTCGAACTTGCGCAGATACCCTCGCGAACGTCCACACTGCTTGCAGCGGTGGTGCCGGCGCACGTTGAACTTCGGAGGTTTCGGAAACATATCGACCGTCTTCGCCATATTCGCTAGCTCCTAAACGGCATACCCAGGTGGCGCAGCAAGGCCCGACCTTGCTCATCGGTGCGCGCGGTGGTTGTGATGGTGATGTTCATGCCCTTGGGTTTCTCCAGCTTGTCCACCCCGGTTTCGGGAAAGATGCTGCCTTCGCGAATGCCCATGGTGAAGTTGCCACGGCCGTCGAACCCCTTGGGAGAGACGCCCTTGAAATCGCGCACGCGCGGCAACGCGAAGGTGACCAGACGATCGAAGAACTCGTACATGTTGTCACGACGCAGCGTGACCATGGCGCCGATCTTCTGACCGCCCTTGAGCTTGAAAGCCGCGATCGCCTTGGCCGACTTGGTCACCACAGGCTTCTGCCCGGTGATAGCCGCCAGATCTTCCACCGCAGAATCCAGGATCTTGGGATTCGTGATGGCCTCACCCAGGCCCATATTGACCGTGATCTTGGTCATGCGCGGCGCCTGCATCACGTTCTTGAGGCCCAGCTCGGCCAGCAGCTTCGCGCGGATCTCGGCCTCGTAGATCCGGCGCAGACGCGGTGGCTGCGAACGCTTGACCTTCTCGGTAGCGAGTTCGGTCTTGGCGGCAGTCTTGGCCGCATCCCTGCCCTTGCCGCCCTTGCCGGCGGCCTTGGCCGCCTTCTCCTTCTTGGGGGCGGCTTCTCCGCCGGCGGAGGCCGCGTCTACCGCGGGCTTGGCTGCCTTTTCCGGCTTGACCGGCTTCTCTGGTGCCTTCTCGGCTTCGTCTTTCTGTTCAGCCATCTTGCATGTTCCTTCTGCCGGCGGCGGCTACGTCGATTCGAGCAAGCTACCGCACTTGCTGCACACCCGCCGTTTCTTCTGCCCCGACCGCAACTCCACCTTGGCCCGCCGGCCGGCAGCGCACTTGCCGCACCACAGGGCCACATTGGAGATCGCGAGAGAGCCCTCCTTCTCCAAGATGCCGCCGCGCGGATTGGCCTGCGTCGGCTTCGTGTGACGTTTGACGATGTTCACGCGCTCGACCACGACCCGCCCCTGCTCGGTCAGCAAGCGCAGGACGCGGCCCCGCTTTCCCTTCTCCTTGCCAGCGATCACGACTACGGTGTCACCCTTGTGGACATGCATTAGAGAACCTCCGGCGCAAGCGAAATGATCTTCATGAAGCGTTTCGCACGCAGCTCGCGCGCCACCGGCCCAAAAATGCGTGTGCCCACCGGCTCGTTGTCCTTGTCAACCAGCACCGCCGAGTTGGTGTCGAAGCGGATGTACGAGCCATCCTGGCGGGACACTTCCTTCTTCGTCCGCACGATCACGGCGCGCACGACATCGCCCTTCTTGACCTTGGAATTGGCCATGGCCTCCTTGATGGACACCACGATCACGTCACCCAGGGAGGCGTACTTGCGCCTGGTTCCCCCGAGCACGCGGATGCACATCAGTTTCTTCGCACCCGAGTTGTCGGCCACATCGAGAGTCGTCGTCGTCTGGATCATGTGTGAACCTGCTGTCCGGTTTGTGATTGGCCCGCCTAGGCTTGCTGTGGCCGTTCGAGCAGCCGCTCGATCCGCCAGCGCTTCTCGCGCGACAGTGGCCGCGACTCGATGATTTCCACGCGGTCACCCACGTGGAACTCGTTCCTCTCGTCGTGCGCCTTGTACTTAGTGCGCCTAGTCATGTACTTACCGTACTTGGTGTGGGCCAGACGACGCTCGACCACGATCACGCGGGTCTTGTTCATCTTGTCGCCGACCACGACGCCAATCAGCGTGCGCTTGGTGCGCTTGGGACGCCGGCTCTTGTCCACGACGGCCGCGCCAGTGGTGCCATCCTTCTGGTTGTCCACGACTATTTCTCCTTCGCTGCCACGACCGCCACTGGGCGCGACCTCTCGGCGAGCACCGTGCTCACGCGAGCAATGTCGCGACGGGTGTTGCGGATCGTCATGGTATTCTCGATCTGGTTCGTGTTGTGCTTGAGGCGCGCCTGAAAGAGGTCTTCGCGCAGCTTCTTGAGGGTGCGCTCGAGCTCTGCCGTCTCGTTGCCACGTAGGTCTTTCGTCCGGATCTTGCTCTTCATAGGA
Source organism: Deltaproteobacteria bacterium (assembly GCA_016935975.1). Taxonomy (GTDB): domain Bacteria; phylum Myxococcota_A; class Polyangia; order Fen-1088; family Fen-1088; genus Fen-1118. Next base: position 1,089 of record JAFGPX010000138.1, on the reverse strand, counting down.
CCTGCTCCCGACCGACGACACGCGTGCGAACCGCCAGCTTGTGCTCGGCGAGGTGGAACGCCTCCCTGGCGATGTCGCCGGATACCCCTTCCAGCTCGTAGAGCACGCGGCCCGGGCGAACCACGGCCACCCACTCTTCCGGTGTGCCCTTGCCCTTGCCCATGCGCGTCTCGGCCGGCTTCTTGGAAACCGGTTTGTCGGGGAAGATGCGGACATACAGCTTCCCTCCGCGCTTCACGTGGCGCGAGATCGCCGTGCGCGCCGCTTCGATCTGCCGGGCGGTGACGAATCCGCAGGTCAGGGCCTGCAGGCCGTACTCGCCGAAGGCCACCGTGGTTCCGCCCTTGGAAACCCCGCGCATCTTGCCCTTCTGCTGTTTGCGCCATTTGACTCTGTCTGGTGCTAGCATGCGTTCTCCTCGTCGCTTTCGCCGCGCCCTCTAGGCCAGACGGCCCGCCCGCTGCGGCAGCACTTCGCCTTTGAAGATCCAGCACTTCACGCCGATAGCGCCGTAGGTGGTGTGGGCCTCTGTGGTGCCATACTCGATATCGGCACGCAGCGTGTGCAGTGGCACACGCCCCTCGTGGTACCACTCGTAGCGAGACATCTCGGCCCCTCCCAGGCGCCCCGAGCATGCCAGGCGGATGCCCTTGGCGCCGAACTTCATGGCGGTCTGAACCGCCTTCTTCATGGCGCGGCGGAAGGCCACGCGACGCTCGAGCTGTGTCGCCACGTTCTCGGCCACGAGCTGCGCGTTGGTTTCGGCCTTGCGAACCTCCTGGATGTTGAGGAAAACCTCGCTGGCGGTCAGCGCCTGGACCTCCTTCTTCAGGGTCTCCACGCCGGCGCCGCGCTTGCCGATGACGATGCCCGGCCGCGCGGTGTAGATGTTGATTTTGACCTTGTTGGCAGCACGCTCGACCTCGACCGAGGCCACGCCCGCGTGTCCCAACTTCTCCTTGACGAACTTCTTGAGCCGCAAGTCCTCGTGCAACCACTTCGAGAAGTCCTTCTCGGAATACCACTGCGAGGACCAGCCGCGCACGACGCCGAGACGAAAGCCTACTGGATTGGTTTTCTGACCCATCA
>JAFGPX010000137.1 GCA_016935975.1 Deltaproteobacteria bacterium | reverse complement strand
TCTCCCTTCCGATCAAGCAGGTATTCCATCCCCATGATGTCGCCGATTTCCGACCGGACTGGCAACTTTTCCAACCAGTAGTGCTAGGAAGTAGGGACGGCAATTGTGAATCTCAGCCAGGCAGATGGGCAGCACCTTGCCGTCGGCCTTTTCCTCGTCGGTCACGCCCCAGCGCAGGTCCACCTCGCTCCACACCACGGCGCGGCTGTCGCACAGCCGCCGCAGCTCGGGGAACACTTGCTTGACCAGCTCTTCGCGCTCCTCGCGCATGTCGCGGAAGGTGGACGAGATGAACACGCGAATGGCGCGCTCGATGGGTTTCTTCTCGCCAGTCGTCGTCTCCGTCCGAGTCTCAGACATCGCCTACCTCATGGCCGCTCTCGTTCTCGCAAACCTTGCCTCCGCAAACAAGCAGGACGCGGGAACGGGACCGAATCTGACCCGAACGGGGAGTGGCGACGCCATCCACAACGCGGCCAGGCTCACTTCCCTCCGCGGGCGAGTGGTCGGGATCACGTCTCACCGACGGTTCGTGGCGTCCGGCATTGCGGTTCCGCCGCGGTCGGAGCGAGAATCCCCATTGATCGGGAGCCGTCTGGTGGTGACGACGGCTCGGTGTGGACATGAAGGCCACCTACTTTCTCCTTGGTCTGGGAGCCGCGCTCTGCGCGGGAAACGGCTGTTCGAGCTCCATCACCGTACCACCGCGATCCTCTACTTCCAGCCCTGCCGAGAATGCCGGCCAATGACTGTCGAATACGGCATGCCCCAGAGCGTGACGCCGGAGATGGAGCAAGTTTGGTCGTGGTTCGACCAGCTCGCCGGCATCAACGGCGGCACCAATCCGCGGAACTACTGCGCGCGCGCCGGCGGCGACATCTGACGAGCGGCTGTCCTGCGCCACTGTTCCTGAAACCTTCGCCTGTGCCGTTGGGACGGCTTGTCCAATCCGCGCCTCGCCACGCTGGCCGACTACACGGCCGCCACCGGCCAGGAGGCACACGGCATCAGTCAGGATCCGGGGTTCGCAGCGCCGACGACTGCGGATTTCACGCCGGCTCCCGGCAGTCCGCTCGTCGATCGTGGGCTCACCATCCCGGGGATCAACGACGGCTATAGCGGCCTCGGGCCCGACGTCGGCGCCATCGAGGCCCCGTGGCCGGATCGGGCGCGTCCCTGCCGCCTCTCATTGGTCGGGGTGAGCGGAATCTGGTGCCCTCACATCGCCCCGTACCTGACCTGGGCCGGAATCCTGTCGACCATGGGGGTCTTGTCGGGCCCGATCGGCGGCCAGACGATGTCCTGGGGCCACCACGCGGGCCTCGCCAAGTAGCGCAGCGACGCCGGCAGCGTCTGCGTCGCAGGCACGGCAACGTCCTGAGGGATCTCGCTTGCCTCCCAGCGCGTGGCATCGTTCTGGTAGTCGAAATTGCCCCAGCGCAGAAGCGTCGCTGCGACCTTCGGATCCAGGCCGCCATCGTCCGCGTTGCTGGGCGGGTTCGTGGCGCTGTAGCCGTTGTTGCCCATGTTGGGGTAGCCGAGCCGGTAGATGACCGCTTGTTGGGTGTAGCCCGGCTGTCCCGTCATCTCGTACTTGCCGATGGTCGTGCGCGGCCAGGCCGGACTGCCCAGCACATTGCCCACCACGTTGTGGTAGTAGGAGAAGCGGCACAGATCGACGAGCTTGATGTTGCCGGTACGATTCGACTCGACGTGGACGCCGCTCCAGGCATTTCTGAAGTAGGTCGCGTGGCTGACCGACCCGTGGTAGCCGTCCTGCTGGATGCCGCCGCCGCCGACGTTCCCCTCGAAAAGGCACATCATGCCGTGCGGCCCGTGATTGCCGTTGAAATCGTAGATCTGGTAGTCCGGCCAACCGGGGAAGCGCATGTTGCGGGAGAAGTTGTAGGCAACGACCGAGCCCACCTCCGTCTCCAGGATCGTCGCTCCCCACAGGCCGGAGAAGACGTTGTTCTCGATGAGAGTGCCCGTGCAGCCGCCGCGCGGACCGCCGTACCCCATCGCGGTTTCGATGCCGTAGCCGTCGGTCGTCGAGTACGTGTCGTGAATGTACGAGTCACGGACCTCGCAGCGCAGGCTCCCGTACAGGTAGATGTGCTCGTTGCCGTTGCCCCACGCGGTTTCCACGTTGCGGATCCACGAGGCATAGGCGTCCCAGAATTGGATCATGCTGCCGCCGTAGGTGTTGCCGGCGGTGATGGTCAGATCCTCCACGCCGACCCACGTGATCCCCTTGTTGGTCTTGACCTTGCAGCGGGGATTGAGCGTGAAGCTCCAGACAAGCGGGTCTTCGATCTCGATGGTCGTGCCGCTGACCCGGGTCACCATCGCGTACTGACCCGTGTGATCCGTGAACCCGCCCCGCGACCAGTAGAAGTCGGGGTCGTTCGCCTGGTAGATGTCCAGGATCGATCCGGGCTGGATGCCGGAGGCATCGCTGACGGCGATCGACGTGGAGCCCTTGTCGGAGCCGCCGGTGATGGTGCGTTCGTTCGACAGGTTCGACTGCCCCGTCGTGATCGCGGCGGCAATGCCGTCGATCGGCCTGAGCACCGTCTTGCCGGGGCCCGCTCCGCGCAAGGTGATCTTGCTCTTGGCCTTGAGGTTGATCGGCGCTTCCAGGCGGTAGTCTCCGGCCGGCAAGAAGACCACCTGGCCTTCGGGGCAGGCGTCGAGGGCGGCGTTGATCGCAATCGTGGCGTTCGCCGTGCCATTGCCATAGAGGCTCGCGTCGATGGTCGCGCAGATGTCCGCGCGGGCCGGTATACCGCCGGGCACGCCGGCGCGAGACCAATCGATCATCCGGCCTGGCGGAATCACCGACGGATTGGCGCCGGCGTCGACCGGCGCGGATCCGCCCAGGCCGGCGTCGAGCGGCGCGGATCCGCCCGTGCCGCCGCTGCCGCCCGCCTGGGTGGAACCGCCAGCGCCTGCGCCGCCGCCCGTGCCACCGGTGCCGGGCGCAGGCGTGGCAGAACTCTTGCTGCACGCCGCCGCGAACGAGACGCCCAACAACGAGACGAGACAGAACAAGAAACCCTTCCTCAGAGCCATGTCGAACGCCCTTTCCGCCGGAGGCCGAGTGGACGTCGATCATGATGCCACGTCCACATCTCGTTCCAAGTCGTTCGCTGCGGACTGTCTCGCTGGTCTGCTCGTCACCCCATCTCGGGGAAATCGAGTGCCGGGGAGGGGACTTGCACCCCTACGCCGCTTTACGCGACAGCGGATCTTGAGTTTGCAGAACGTCGCGGTCGAGGCCCTGGCTAGGGAAAGCTCTTGCCGGCCTCGCCGAGCACTTTCAGGATGCGTGGGTCCATGCGCGGGTCGGGTGGCTTCGGGTCGAAACTGGACGGCGGGTAGATCGGGAAACCGTCGTCGTCGATGTTCTCCACGTAGACCTGCGGGCCGTAGCTGCCGATGGACGAGATCAGGGTCGCGAACGCCCCAAGGTAGATGCGCTGCCCGTCGGCCTCGAGCACGAACGGCACCCCTGCGAGGTCGACCTTGCTCGCCCCGGGCCCGAGAATCTCACTCTTCAGCGTGGCTCCGCTGATACGCTGGGTGTCAAGGCCCACCCACATGCACGGTGTGTCCTCGAAATACGAACGAGTGGTCGACTCGAGCTCGACGAATGCGACTTGCATAAGGTCCAGCAGCGGATCGCCCGCAAGCTCGAGCCCGTCAAGGTTCGCTCTCTCCGCGTCCACCGCGGTAATGCTCTTGTCTCTAAGCAGCCACAGCCGCAGGCGGCTTGCCCATTCACCCGCACCTACTGTCACGCCCGGAACGTAGACTTTCGTGCCCTGCAAGGGGCTCGTGGCATCCTCGACCGACAGGCACAAGCCGAGCGTCCACGGCTGTGAGGCAAACTGAACATCGCTAAGCCAGACGGAACCGGTCATCGCGACGTCGACCGCGCGTCCGCTGGAGTCGGAGTGCAGGAGGGTTCTCACGGCCGCCCACACGGGTCCGCTGCTGCCGGCTGCGACGGTAGCCATCCCGGTCGTGCGGTAGCCGGTCTGAAAGGTCACCACTGCGTCGATGTCCCGGCCGAGATCGTCGAAGGTGTGCAGGGTGGCCGCGACCGCAAAGCAGCAGCTCGCCCCGTGATCCGTGTACTTGCTGGTGGCCGGGACCACGAATGTCCGGCCCCCGTATTCGACCTTGCTTTCGGCTCCCTCGCAGAAATCGCCGAGCGCACCGCCCATGCCGGGGAATCCGGCGTCCAATGCGGCAGCGCCGCCGACACCGCCGGTCCCGGCATCAGGCTCGGGGGATCCCCCTAGCCCGCTGCCTCCGCCAGAGGCGACGTCACGCGCGGGAACGCCGCCAGCTCCGAGCAGTGGAGCATCGTCACCCGCCGGCTCGTTGTCCCGGCCGTCGCTTGGGCTGGCATGGTCGGCGCCCCCTCCCTCTTGCGGCTCGGTGGCTGCTGCATCCCTTCCCCCTTGGCCACCCAATCCGCCGTTGCCACCCGTCGCGGTGACACCTGTCATGCCCCCGGTCCCCGCGGCGCCACCCACGGCCACGACCGAGTTTCCCCCGGCACCGGTCGCCCCGCCGATGACGACGCCTCCTGTCCCTGGCTCACCGCCGCCGGAGGCCGAGGCATCCACGTTCAGCTTGCGCAGTCCGCCCGAGCTGCACGCCCCGCCAGCCAGCGTCGCCATCATTCCGAGCAAGAAGGAAGCGCTTGGCCGGGAGACCGAGAAGCCTTGCGAAGCGCGCGGTCGGGAGGGCGGCGTACCGGGCATGAGAGACAATCTACACCCCGGTTGGGAGGACGGCCGCAAGCCCCTCGCAGCCCTGCTGTGTACGCAGGCATTCCGCACCCGGGCATACGCAAGAGCGACGCCTGCAACATGATTGAGCTTTCTCGGACCGCGATGGCGTCGTGTGCCAGAAGTTGTGAACGATTCGCTCGAGCATCTCCCCTTCGTGCGCCGCCAGCACGTCCTGCATCGAACACGTTGACAAACTCGGGCCGGAACAGCTCGTGCTCGATGCCGTCCGGCCCGATGACCCGCTTCGTGTCGTAGCCCGACCCGCTGCAGCCCGCGCCCGATTCACGAATCGCCCGCCCACCCGGACAGCCGGCGTTGGGCAGCCAGGTTTGGCATTGAGGTGCTATCCTCTCCAGTCATGGCAGCGCACCCCTCCCGCGAAGAGCTGCGGCGCCGCGTTCTCGGTTGGCGTGCCGCCGAGAGGGTAGAGCAGCGCATCCACATGGGCGAGCGACCGCCGGCTCCGGACGAAGCGCTGGCCTGGGCCGATGAGCTTTGTGCCTTGAATCCCGCGGCCATGTCGGCGCCCGACTCGGTTCGCGAACGCGGGGTTGACGACGCGCGACGGGCGTGGGACAAGCTGCGGGCGCGACTGGGATGGCAACCGGGAAGCAAGACGGCAGCATAGTCCGGTAGCTGTCGGTTCCCCTCCGGGCGTTGGCCGAGGCTCTGGCGGAGCTTGAGGCCATGTGCAAGCGACTCGGTCTTCCCTGAGCTGCCGGCCACAGGTGCCCGCCATCCGTGGCCCGCAAGCGGTCTCTGACAGGCGTGGTCGCGCCCGCCAGGACGACGGTCGAGACGAGGACGGCGGCGAGGGACCGACGGAGCACCGGAGAGTAGTAGCTCGACGGCGGGGCGTCTTCCCCGGGGACGTCCGGGCGGGGGGGCGCCGTCTCACCAGCCGCGCAGGCGTCGCCAGCGTTCGCAGGCCAACCAAATCCGTGCCGGGGAGGGGACTTGAACCCCTACGCCGCTATTCGCGACAGCGGATTTTAAGTCCGCGGCGTCTACCGTTTCGCCACCCCGGCGGCCAGGTGAGCTTCCGGCATGTTACCTCGTTCTGCAATCGCATGCTGGCTGGGCATGGTCACGCCCGTCGGTGGCCTGTCGCTGGTTGTCGGTTTGGCATGGATGGCCGTACGCGCGCCGCGCCCGCGATAGTCGCCTCTGGCGCGGTCCCCGCGACCGGGAGCATCATGAAGGCATGGTCAAGCTTGGTTGGCTCGGGACATTGCTCGGGGTGTGCGCTTGCTCGCCGATCGGCGTGGCACCACGGAAACCTGCGACCGCGCCCGGCGCGCGCTCGGGCGCTACCGCGCCGACGAAAGCAGCTGCAGCTCCCACTCCCCAGCCTGGCGTGCGCCCGCCCGCGCGTCCCGCCGCCGAGGACATCGCGTACTACCGACAAGCCAGCCGGCTGCTGGTGGCCAAGGACCTTGCCGCGGTCAAGTCCATCGACTTCGCGCGCTTCCGCCGGGGCGGCATGCTGCGAAGCCACGGCGGCGGGCCGGCCGCCGAGCGCGAGCTGAGCCCGGCCATGAAGTCGCGCGACCTCGCCGCGATTCGCAAGGCGGCGACTGCCATAGTGGCCGAGGATGCGGCGCACATCCAGGCGCACATCATCCTCATGAACCTCGACCAGGATGCCGGTCACAAGGCGGACGCCGAGCTGCACGATGCCTTCGTGGCCGGCATGTTCCAGTCCATTCTGGCCTCGGGCGACGGTCGCGGCTTTGGCACGGCTTTCGTCGTGTACTTCATCCGCGAGGAGTACGACCTGGTGCGCGCCCTGGGTGGGGAGGTCCAGGGCCAATCACTGCACCACCAAGGGCCGCGGAGCTTCGACATCCTGCACGTCAAGACCAAGCGCGGGGCGGTGCGCGACGTGTACTTCGACATTACCGAGCCGTTCGCGGAGGAAGCGAAGCTCTTCGGTCTGCCCGGCGCCGCGGAGGACTAGCCTGGGTCCCGCGATGTTGATAATGGCGTTTTCCTCGGCGTCGTGCTCGAGCCAGAAGCGCAGCTCGCTGGTGAAGCTGAAGTTGTGCAGCCGCTCGTTGCCGGCAGCAGGGGGCGACACCATCAGAAGACGATGCCTTCCGGGATCGAGCAGTCGGGGTTGCAGTAGATCTGCCCGTCGGGCTCGGACGGATTGCGTTCCGCGTCCAACTTCACGCCGTTGAGCGCACCCAGGTCGCACTCCTCTTTGCGATCCGTATCGAGAATACCGTCGCCGCAGTAGTGCGGTTTGGTGCATCCCAGGGTGCACCCCCCGTCGACGTATTCGCCGCCATTCTGCTTGCCGTTGTCGCACTCCTCCGGGCCGTTGACGATGCCGTCGCCGCAGAAGGGTCCCCATTTGCACTCGGTCGTACAGCCGCCGTAGGCGGTGTCGTCGTTGTCGGGCCCGTTGTCGCACTCTTCGTTGGCCACGGCCACGCCGTCACCGCACGCCGGCACGCAGCTGCTGATGGACGCGTTGAAGCCGCTCAGCGTCAGCTTGTAGGTCGAGCCCGTCGTCTGGCGCTCGGCCTGGAAGACGGCGACTTCGTAGACATTGCCGTTCGCAAGCCCGCCGAGCTTCGAGGCGGCAGCGGCGTCGAGCGTGATCGAGCCCGCGACCGGGATGTGGATGCCGCCCAGATCCACGGCGAGCTTGCGATTGATGAAGACCCAGACATCGTCGTCGCCCGTGAAGTCGAGACGATACGACTGGCTGGTGTCGTACTTGAACCAGTAGCGAACCTCGCTGGTGAAGCTGAAGTTGTGCAAACGCCGCTCGCCCGTCACGGCTTCCTCGGTTGGCCAGTTGCCGGTGGCGTCGTAGAGCTGGTCCGCGGTCGACGGGATGCCGGCCGTGGTGCGCTCGGAGGCGGGCGTGAAGTTGTCGTCGTCGACCGGGAAGAAGAGGGGATTCCCGTCGACGGCCCTGACGAAGTAGGTGGCCTTGTACGTGTTGCCGTCCCGGTAGCAGCGCAGCATCGTGTAGCCTTGCGCTTCCAGCTTCTGGCAATCGGTGAGCTGCTGCCCGCCGCCGTCGATCCCGGGTTGGTACTGGTAGCGATAGGTGCAAGGTTGCGGACCGCCGGCATCGTAGTCCTGCAGCTCCTCGCCGACCGTGCCGCACCAGTTGGCCGTGGCCGTGATGCTCCACTGCTCGCCGTCCGCCCCGTAGCGATTGACGTAGCCCCCCTTGCCGTTGTCCCAGAGGGCCAACTTGGCTCCTGTGGCATGGTTGACGCCGTCCGTGTTGCGGTACCACTGGGCGAACGTCGCCGGGCTGGTCACGTGCACGCCGTCGCCGGTGATGCTCGTGAAGACGGGCTTGCCGTCCTTGTCCAGATCGGGCTTGACCATGCCCTTGCTGGCCGCCGTCTGCCCGGTGACGCCGTCCTCGAAGTCCTTGGGATTGTGGAAGCGGAAGTCCCGGTAGACGACGGGCACCATCATGGGATTGCCCATGGGGGCCTGCGTGCAGGTCCAACCCGCCTCCAGCTTGCATTCGGAAGAGCATCCGTCGCCGCTCGCGTGGTTGGCGTCGTCGCAGTCCTCGTTGAGCACGATGCCGTCGCCGCAATTCGACTTGCACGCTCCGGCGGAGCAGTCCGGCTCGATCTGACACTCGGCCGAGCAGCCGTCGAAGGGAATCGCGTTGCCGTCGTCGCACCCCTCGCCACCCTCCGTCTTTCCGTCTCCGCAGACCGTGCTCACGCACACGCTCGGCTCTCCGCTGCACTTGCTGCCGGGCTCGGTCCTGCAGGTGGCCGAGCAGCCGTCCCCAGCCACGGTGTTGCCGTCGTCGCACAGCTCGAGGCTCGCGAGGACGCCGTCGCCGCAGTAGGGAATGCACGGCTTTCCCGGCACGCGGCAGACGAAGCCGGGCTCGACGGCCTGGCAGTCGCTCGAACATCCGTCACCGCTTTTCGTGTTGCCATCGTCGCATTCCTCGTTCGAGGTCAGGCTGCCGTTGCCGCAGATCGCCTGGTTGACGCAAGGCCCGCCTTGCGGTGGACAGGTGTAGTTGGCTTCGACCTGGCAGATGCGGCTGCAGCCGTCGCCGTTGACGGTGTTGCCGTCGTCGCACTGCTCGTTTCGCAATACCATGCCGTCGCCACAGTACGGCCCGGTCGGTCGATCCACGGCGGCGTCCGTTTCGCCGATGGCAATCACCACCTGGGTCGCTCCGCCGGCCCCGCGGTTGCCCGCCGCACCGCCCGTCCCGGCGGCGCTTCGGCCCGCTCCGCCAGAGCCCTCCACCTCGATCGTCGGGCTGGTGCAGCCCGAAGCAAGTGCGAAGAGCAGCGTGACCACGAGGCCGCGTGGCTCCAACCGTGTTCCCGCAATCTTTCGTGATCCATTGCTCGTGCTTTGCATGTGCGCCTGCCTTGCTCGCTTGTGAGCACAACCCCCGCCTCTCTCGCCGCTCGGATCCTCCGTTCTCAGAGCCCTGTGTTCTGGTTGCTTCGCCGTGGGCTTGCGAGTCGTCCAAGGGCAAAACGGGGCCATGGCCGCCGCGTCCTCTACCGCTCGCGCGCAGCGGTTGCATCCTTCATAGCTATTCGCCCATGCGACTTTCAAGGGCCATTTTCGTCCCGTCCCATCGCGCGGCGAGGTAATCCGGTAGACCTCTTGAGTCAACAGCTACCCGGGCGCCAACTCGGGACGAGCCCGCCCCGGAAACCCGCGCCCCTCGGGCTACAGCGCCCCGCCCGCGACGCGCACGCGCCGGCCCTCGATCGTGACGCGGCCTGCGGCCACGGCGCGGACCACGGCCGGCAGCAGGCGGTGCTCCTCGGCCAGGATGCGCAAGCGCAGGCTTTCCTCGTCGTCGCCGTCCAGTACCGGCACCGCGGTCTGCGCGATGATGGGCCCCGTGTCGGTGCCCGCGTCGACGAAGTGCACGGTGCAACCGCTCACCTTGACCCCGTAGTCGAAGGCCTGCTTCTGCGCGTGCACGCCGGGGAAGGAAGGCAAGAGGGCCGGGTGGATGTTGACCACCCGGTTGGGAAACGCATCGAGGAAGGCCGGGGAAAGCACGCGCATGAACCCGGCGAGCACGACCAGCTCGATGCCGCGGCCGCGCAGCTCGCCGGCCAAGGCGCGGTCGAAGTCCTCGCGCGTGGCGAAGGCCTTGTGCGAGAGCACGAAGGTCGGGATCCCGGCCTGGGCCGCGCGTTCGAGAGCCTGGGCGCCGGCCACGTTCGCGCCCACCACGGCCAGCTCGGCCGGCGCCAGCGCGCCCTTGCGCCACTGGTCGATGAGAGACTGCAGGTTGGTGCCCCCGCCGGAGGCCAGCACGCCGGTCTTCATGACACGAACTCCACGGGCGCATCGGGCTGGTCCGCGCGCAGCACGGTGCCGATGGCAAACACCTTCTCGCCTTCCAGCTCGAGGATGGACTGGGCGGCGTCCACGGCGCCCGCCGGCACGGCCACGATCATGCCGATGCCCATGTTGAAGGTGCGGCGCATTTCCGCGGGCGCCACCTTGCCCAGACGGGCCAGCATGGAGAAGAGCGGCGGCACCGGCCAGGCGCCGAGGTTGATCTGCAGCTTCAGCTTCGCCTGCGCGGGAACCATGCGCGTGGGGTTTTCGACCAGGCCGCCGCCCGTGATGTGGGCCGCGCCTTTCATCAGTCCGGAGGCGGCCAGGCGGCGCAGGCCGCGCACGTAGATGCGGGTCGGGCGCAGCAAGGCCTCGCCGAGCGTGCAGCCCAGCTCGTCCACCCGGCTGCCCAAGTCCAGGCGCACCTCTTCGAGGAATACGCGGCGGACCAGCGAGTAGCCGTTCGAGTGGAAGCCGGTGGAGCCGAGACCGAGCAGGACGTCGCCCGGCTCGAGGGTCGTGCCATCGACGATCTTGTCTTTTTCCACCACGCCCACGCAGAAGCCGGCCAGATCGTATTCGCCGTCGGCGTAGAAGCCGGGCAGCTCGGCGGTTTCGCCGCCGATGAGGGCGCAGCCCGCTTGCTTGCAGCCGTCGGCGATGCCCGAGATGACCTGCTCGGCAACGCCGACGTCGAGGCGGCCGACCGCGAAGTAGTCGAGGAAAAGCAGGGGCTCGCCGCCTCCCACCACCAGGTCGTTGACGTTCATGGCGACCAGGTCGATGCCGACCGTGTCGTGCTTGTTCATCAGGAAGGCGAGCTTGAGCTTGGTGCCCACGCCGTCGGTGCACGCCACGAGGAGCGGGTTCTTGTAGCCCTTGGGCAGCCCGCACAATCCGGCGAAGCCGCCCAGGCCGCCGATGACCTCGGGTCGCAGGGTGCGCTTGACGTGGCTTCGGATGCGCTCGACCAGGGCCTCGCCGGCATCGATGTCCACGCCCGCGTCCCGGTAGGTCAACCCCTTGCCGGTCTTCTCAGATTGGCTCGCCATGGATCACTCCTCTCCCCAGAGGGTTGCCACCACGGTGCGGCGGCCGCCGTCGTCGCGATGCTCGCCGAGATAGACGCCTTGCCAGGTGCCGAGCAGCAGGTGGCCCTTGCCGATCGGGATCGTCTGGGACGTGCCGAACAGACCCGATTTCAAGTGCGCGGGCATGTCGTCCGGCCCTTCCAGTCGGTGCACGAGGTAGCGCGCGCCGTCGGGAATGGCCTCTTGACTCCAGTGCTCGAAATCCGCGCGCACGTCCGGATCGGCGTTCTCGTTCAGGAACAGCGAGGCCGAGGTGTGCTGCAAGAACAGGTGCAGAAAGCCCGTGCGCACGCGGGCAACCTCGGGGATGCCGGCGAGGATCTCGCCGGTCACGAGATGGTAGCCGCGCGGGCGTGGCTTGAGGTGAATGATGGCTTGATGGAACAGCACCGTCGGCCGCCTTCTCGCGCGTTCCTTGCCCCTTTGTAAAGAGTGGAATGGGGCGGGAAGAAATCCCTCCGTGTCGGGGTTTTACGCATACCATGACGGGGCCGCGCCTTCGCTATCGCGCGGCACACAAAGGAAAACGATGAACATGCGCAAGACGACATTGCTGCTCACGACCGGATTGGCCGTGGCTAGCCTAGGTGTGGGGCTCGGCTGTAGTTTGTCGGCCGCGCGACAGGCCCAGGCGCAGCCGCAGGCCGCGATTACCCCCAAGACCGAGGTGCCCCGAGAGGCGCGCTCGTTGTCGCAGGCTTTCGCCACGACGGCGCGGGCGCTCCGTCCCAGCGTGGTGCGCCTCGACATCGAGCTCGAAGCCCGGAAGAAGCCGAGCGGACGCAAGTTCCGGCGGGACGACGTGCCCCCCGATCTGGAGCGTTTTTTCGAGCACTTCTTCGGCAATCCCTTCGACGGCTTCCCCGTGCCGCCGACGCCGGGACGGGGGACGGGATCGGGCGTGGTCATCGACAGCGCCGGCAACATCCTCACCAACAGCCACGTGGCCGAGCGCGCCGCCAAGGTGACCGTGACGTTCGCCGACGGACGCGAGTTCTCGGCCAAGCTGGTGGGCGCCGATCCCAAGACCGACATCGCGGTCGTGCGTATCGAGAAGCCGCCGGCCGGGCTGGTGGCGGCGCGCCTGGGCGACTCCAAGAACCTCGAGGTCGGCGAGTGGGTCCTGGCCATCGGCAGTCCCCTGGGGCTCGACCAGAGCGTCACCGCCGGGATCGTCAGTGGCAAGGGCAAGGTCACGCGCAACGTGCACATGTCCGGCGAGCGCATGCGCGAGTACATCCAGACCGACGCCAAGATCAACCCCGGCAACTCGGGCGGGCCGCTCGTCAACTTGCAGGGCGAGGTCATCGGCATCAACACGCTCATCAACGTCGGCCCCGGCGGCGCCTACGGCTTCGCCATCCCCATCAACCAGGCCCGCCAGGTGGCCAAGGCCATCATTACGGAGGGACGGGTGCGCCATGCCTGGCTCGGGGTGGCCATCGGCGACGTGAAGGACGGCGTCAAGCTGGGCGACGACGGCGAGCCGGAGCAGAAAGGACAGGCCAAGGGCGCCAAGGGGCTGCCGGCCAAGGCGGCCTGGGTCAGCCGCGTGATGCCCGGCAGCCCGGCGGAGAAGGCCGGGGTTCGCGTCGGGGACGTCATCACGCAGATCGATGGCCAGAAGGTAGAGGGCGCGGCCGATGTCGTCGACTACGTGTCCGCGCGCAAGGTTGGAAACAAGGTCACGCTCGCCTACGTCCGTGACGGCAAGAACGGCAAGTTGCCGGTGACCTTGGGCGAGCTGCCGGAGACCCTCTCCGTCGCCGGCGAGGCGGGCGCCAAGAAGGACAAGATCGGCGTCGACTTGCAGACCCTGACTCCGGAAATGGCGGGGGCCTTGGGGCTGGGGCCGAGCGCCAAGGGCGCGGTTATCACCGACGTCGAGCCGGGCAGCCGGGCCGCCAAGGCGGGGCTGCGCCCCGAGGATCTGATCTTGGAGATCGACCGCAAGCCCATCGCCAGCGCCGAGGACGCGGTCGCGGCGCTGGGCGGCGGGGGCAAGAGGGCGCATCTGTTCAAGGTGCGCCGCGCGGGCATGGTGATCTTCGTGACCGTCCCGGCGCCGTAGTCCGGTGCAGCCTGCGCTGTCCCGTGGGGTGAAAACGTGGACCGCCTAGGTTTTCCACCACAGAGGACACGGAGAACACAGAGTCCGGACCGCAAGCGGAAGGGTTCGGATCCGGAACCCCTTCTCTTCCGGTTTCTGTGCCCTTTGTGTCCTCTGTGGTGAACTACCCGGAGAACGCCAGGGTTTCAAACCGCTCGGCGCTTCTAGGAACCGTCCGATTCGTCCGCGCGCGGGGATTCGGCGGCGGTTTTGGGCAGGTCGAGCGTGAACACCACGCGCGCGTCGGCCCAGGTCGAGATCCCGAGGCTGCCGCCCATGAGCCGCACGATTTCGCGGGCCGACCAAGTGTGCACGGCCAGGCGCTCGTAGTCGGATTCCCCGGACGGCCCGTACGGCAGAGTGCGGGCGCGTTCTCCGCTGTCGGAGAGCGCCGGCGAGTACGGCAGCATGAACTCGAAGCGCAGGCGCGCGAATTGGACGAGATCCTCGATGCGTAGGTTGACGTGGGCGTCGTAGCCCTGTTCGCGGGCGGTGCGGATGAGGGAATGGAAGAGTCGCACGAGGCGCAGGCGGTCCCAGGTGCCGGCGACCTCGGCCGCGCCTTCGAGCGCGATCTCGACCTGGCCGGAAGCGTCGCCTTGCAGGATTTCGGCGATGGCCACGCGAGCCACCTCGACCAGATCGAGGCGTTCGGGCCGCAGCACGACTTGCATCTGCAGGAAACCGGCGATCTCGTCGAGCCCGTGCGAGAGCCGCAGGATGGCGGCGAGGTGCTCGCCGCAGGCGGTGATGGCCTGGTGGAAGCGCGACAGATGCTCGTCCTTGGACAGATCCTCGATGTGGCCGCACAGGGCGGGCAAGGGCCGCCCCAGCCAGCGCGCGGTCGTGACGAGGAGGCGGTCGCGCGCTTCGATCGAGCGGGCTAGCGCGGCGATGCGCTGGCGATAGGCGGCTTCGCGCTTGCCGGCAAGCGTGTTTTGCACGATGAGCGCGGCGTTCTCCGCATCGAGCAGCGCGTGCGCCTCGGCGCTCGCGCGGATGTTGGCCGCCATCCCCGCGACCCGCTCCTGGCCTAGGAGGCGGCCTGGAGGCTGGTCCGGCGCCTGAAAGTATGGGTTGTCGCACACGCGTCCATCCACGATGGCGATGGCGTGGGTTGCCAGCGCCACCTCCAGGATGGCGGCGTCGGCCGTGCGCCGGTCGAAGGTGCACAGCCCGGTGGCGTGCGCGTCGCCGAGGAGCCGGGCGAGCGAGCTCTCGAAGGCCGCGAGTTGCTCGCGACTCTGGCCAGCCCGGGTTGCCTGGTCGGGGTCGCCCGCAACGCGCAAGCCGGCATAGCCTTCGGCGCGCGCCGCGAGGGCGGCGTCGCGGATCGAGGCGAGATGACGGTCCAGGCCGCCGGCTGCCTCGGCGGGCTCGGCCGCGTCGACAAACACCAAGGTCGCGCGCTCGCAGAGAGCGCGCGCCGGAATGCCTCGGGCTTCGAGATGGGGCACGAGCGCGAGGAACCCCGACTTGCTTCCCCAGTAGAGACAACGCTCGCCGCGCACGAGGCCGTCGTGAATGAAGCCGGCAATTGCGGAATGCTTCTCCGCTTCCCCTGCGTAGGGCAAGCAGACGTGACCGCCGGGCTTCAATGACGGGAAGTCATCCGGCGATTGGCTCATGGTGTTTGCCGTCCTCGCGCCAAGGCGCGGGCAGAACCATCACCCATCCCATTCTGCCAACGACGTTTTCCACCATCCCACACTCGGCAATTATCTCGAACCCGACTCTGCCGGTCAAGCGGAGACCAGACTCTTGGCCGAGGAGACCTTGTCGATCACGGTCAACCGTGACAGCCAGGCGCCGGCTTCGCGCTCGCTTTGCGCGAGGGCGTCCAGGAAGACGCGCATGGCGCGGTCGGGGCGGATGAGGTCGATGTCGCGTCCGGGAAAGGCGATGGCCAGCGAGTTGCCGCCGAGCCGGCGCAGGGCCTCCAGGCAGCAGACGATTGCCGAGCGAAAACCGTCGTCGTCGAAATCGCGGGAGTCCCCCACGCCGACGGCGAGCACGCGCTGCCAGGCGATGCGGTTGGTGGCCAGAAGGAGCTTCTCGCCGGGGGCGCCGCAAAGCCGTCCCTCGCGCAAGAGCTGCGACAGCCGGCCGCACAGCCGCCAGTCGAGCAGACCGGCCGCTCCGCGCAAGGGGCGGAGATCGCTCCACACGGGGACCGCCAAGACGTCGGCCGCGGGGCCGCGGTCCCAACGATGCAGATCGACCGGAAGAAAGGTTGTGGGCAACATCTCGTATTTGGACTGAGGAGATCGGCGCGGGTCAGGGCTCTTGGCCGAGCAGCTCCAGGGCGGAGTCCAGCAAGCCATTGACGAAGGCGGGGGCCTCTTCTGCGCCAAAGCGTTTGGCCAGCTCGATGGCTTCGCTCAGGGCGACGCGAGCCGGGGTCGATTTTCGGTGAGCCAGCTCGTAGATCCCCATGCGCAAGATCGTGCGGTCCACACGCGCCAGACGCTCGACGCGCCACTTGCGCGACAGACGCGCGAGCACGTCGTCGATTTCCGGGCGATGGGCGCACACCCCGGAAATCAGGTCGATGGCCAGCTCCTCGTCGAAGGGGGCGATGGGGGCGGCGTCGTTTTCGGCGGCTCGGCCGGAAACCGGCTCCGGCGTGACCGTGGTTTCTTCCTCGGGCACCCCGAACTGGTGCAGGTGGAAGGCGAGGGCCGCGCTCGGGTCTAGAACGTCGCTGCCGTCCAGGGCGTAGAGCACTTGGAGGGCAACGCAGCGAGCGCGGCGCCTGGGGGTCATCGCTTGCGTGGCTTGCCAGCCGGGTGCGTCTCGGCCCGGCTGTCGCCGGCGAGCGCGGCATAGAGGTTCGCCATCTCGACGGCCGTTATGGCGGCATCGGCGCCGCGGTTGCCGCCCTTGCTGCCGGAGCGTTCGATGGCCTGTTCGATGCTGTCGCAGGTGAGCACCCCGAAGCCGATGGCCAGCTTGGCCTCGGCCGCGATCCCGGCGATGCCGCGCGTGACCTGGTTGACCACCACGTCGAAGTGCGGGGTCGCCCCCCGGATGATGACACCCAGACACACCAGCGCGTCGAACCGGCCGGAATCCGCCAGCCGCCGGGTCAGGCCGGGCAGCTCGAAGGCGCCGGGGCAGCGGAAGATCTCGATGGCCCCCTCGTCGGCGCCGGCCTTGGCCAAGGCGTCGAGGGCGCCCTCGACGAGCTTGTCCGCGATGAATTCGTTCCAGCGCGAGGCGAGAATGGCGAAACGCTTGCCCTTGGCGCTCCAGTTCCCCTGATGAATGTGCGGCATTGCTAGGCCTTCCTTTCCTGGCGCGGAACCGCCATGTCGGGCGGGCCGCTCGGGACGTATTCCACAACGTGTACACCGTAACCCTCGATCCCCGCTAGTCTTCTTGGGTGATTCGTCAACAGGCGGATCGAATTGATGCCCAACTGGACCAGCACCTGGGTGCCAAGACCGATATCGCGCAGCGGTGCGCCGGCCGTCTGGCTGTCGCGCGCGGCGGCCCCGATCTCCGACGCGAACGAATGCCCCGCGCGCGGCAGGATGTAGAGCATGACACCGCGTCCTTCTTCTTCGATCCGCCCCAGCCATCGGGTCGCCGGCATCTCGTTGCCGAGCTGCGCGACTTGAAAAAGGTCGCGCAGGAGGCTGGCCACCTGCACGCGCACGAGCACGGGCTCGCCGTTGGCAACGTCGCCGAGCACGAGCGCGAGGTACTCGGAATCCTCGACATCGCTGCCGAAGAGGCAGGCTCGGTAGCTCGGGCCATGTCCATTGCCTTGTGGCCGCACCAGGGTCTCGCCCAGCCGGCGCACCAACAGCTCGGAGGTCATGCGGTACTGGATGAGATCGGCGATTTGCACGATGCCGAGGCCGTGGCGGCTCGCGAAGGTCTCCAGGTCCGGCATGCGCGCCATCTCGCCATCGTCGCGCATGATCTCGCAGATGACACCGGCGGGCGAACAGCCTGCCATGCGCGCCAGATCCACCGCGGCTTCGGTGTGCCCCGAACGGACAAGCACGCCCCCTGGCTTGGCCCGCAGCGGAAAGATGTGACCGGGCGTGATCAGGTCTTCGGGTATGGCCTCGGCCGCGACCGCGACCTTGACGGTGTGGGCGCGCTCGCGCGCCGAGATGCCGGTGCTGACGCCGCTGCGGGCGTCGACGCTGACCGTGAAAGCCGTGCCGTGCGGAGAGCGATTGTCGTACGTCATCATGGGCAGACGCAGCGCCTCGACACGATCCTCGGTCAGGGCCAGGCAGATGAGCCCGCGACCGTGGCAGGCCATGAAGTTGATCGTCTCGGTGGTGACGAGATCCGCGGCCATGGTCAAATCGCCCTCGTTCTCGCGGTCTTCGTCGTCGACCACGATGACCATGCGGCCGGCGTGGATCTCCTCGATGGCGTGCTCCACGGAGATGTGCGGACTAGCCGGCATGAGCGACACCTCGTTGGGTTCCACCGGTCCTTGGGCCGGCCAGTCGTCGCGTCGGCGCGGGTGGGCTCTGCCCACGGCCTGACAAGTCAGGCCTGTGGCCAGAGCGCGGGAGGGCACGGCAACCCTCCCAGGTTTGCCGTTGAGAGCGACTAGCGGCCATGCGTCCTCGCGACGAGACGGGCCACTTGCTTGGCGATCATGTCGGCTTCCAGGTTGACACGCCCGCCCGGTCGAAGCTCGCCGAGCAAGGTGACCGCCAGGGTGTGGGGGATGAGCAGGATCTCGAAGGTGGAGCCCGCGATCGCGTTGACGGTGAGGCTGACGCCGTCGACTGCAATGGAGCCCTTGTGAAACAGAAAGGGCGCGACCTCGGCGGGCGCGCGGATGCGCAAGGCGAGGGTGCCGCCCCGCTTCGTGGCGCGTTCGACGGTGCCCACGCCATCGACATGTCCGCTCATCATGTGTCCGCCCAGCGCATCGCCCAGGCGCAGGGCGGGCTCGAGGTGCACGCGGGCACCGGACGCAAGCGATCCCAAGGTGGTGCAGGAAAGCGTTTCGGGCCCCACGTCGGCCGCGAAGCTCGACGGCCGTCCGTTCCGTCGCGCCACGATGGTCAGGCACGCGCCGTCCACGGCGATGCTGGCGCCGACCGGCAGCCTGCCCATTTCGAGATCCGTCTTGACCGTCAGCCGAGGGGTGTTGCCTGGGCCTGGGCAAAGAGATTCGACTTCGCCGATTCCTTGGACAATGCCGGTGAACACGAGTGAACCTGTTGCCTGAAACCACGCCGGCTAGGTGCGGCGCCGGTGGCCGCGGTCCACGACGTCGGCGGTAAGCAGGACATCCTCGCCCACCCCGCGCACCGAGATGGGGCCGAGCAGGGCCGGCCTGCGCCAGTCGAGACCCAAGCCTTCTACGATGGGAACCCCGCTCCCCACAAGTCGCGGGGCAAGAAAGACCGCGACGGAGTCCACCAGGCCGGCGCGCACGAAGGCGCCGTGGATGCGGCCGCCGCCTTCGACGAGCAAGGATTGCACCTCGCGGGCGGCCAGCAGGCGCAACAGCGCGGGCAGGGCGGGGCGGCCGTCGCGATCCGGCGGGAGAAACACGACCTCGGCGCCGGCGGCGGTGAGCCAGCGCTGCCGGACGGCAAGCGCGCGATCCGGCCGCTTCGGCGTGGCCGCCACGATGAGCGCCGGCAGCGAGGTGCGCAACAAGGCTGCCGCGGGTGGGGTGCGCAGATGGCTGTCGAGCACCACGTGCAAGGGCTGCCGCGCGGTCTTGCACAAGCGGACCGTCAGGCGGGGATTGTCGGCCAGCACGGTGCCAACGCCGACCAGCACGGCATCGTGCTCGGCCCGCAACTGGTGCGCGGCCGCGCGGGCCGGGCGGCCCGTGATCCACCGGCTCGTGCCCCGGAGGCGCCTTTCGGTGCGGTCGCCGATGCATCCGTCGAGAGTGGCCGCCGCTTTCAGCGTGACCCACGGGCGCCGGCCGCGAATCCAGGTGAAGAAGGCGCGGTTCTGTCGACGACATTCTTCTTTGAGGCACCCGGCACGGACAATCACTCCGCCCCGGCGCAGGGTGGCGATGCCGCGGCCGCTGACCAGGGGATTCTCGTCACAGCAGCCGACGACGACCCGTCGGACGCCCGAGCGCAGGATGGCTTGCGTGCAGGGTTCGGTGCGGCCCTTGTGGCAGCAGGGCTCGAGCGTCACGTAGAGCGTGGCCCCTGCGGCGCGCATGGAAACCTTGGCGAGCGCTTCGATCTCTGCGTGAGGCTGGCCCGCGCGGCGGTGAAAGCCGCGCGCGAGGATCTTGCCGCCCTTGACCAGCACGGCGCCGACCACGGGATTGGGCTTGGTCGAGCCGCGGCCGCGCTCGGCCAAGCGCAGGGCTTCGCGCATGAAGCGGATGTCGTCCTCGGTCCACGCCAAGCTCAAAAGCCCTCCGCCTTCGAACGGATCAGCCGCTGCACCTCGTGCATGAGATCGCCGGCGTCTTTGAAGGGCAGGTAGACCGAGGCGAAGCGCAGGTAGGCCACGTCGTCGATGTCGCGCAACCGCGAGAGGACCGCGTCGCCGATCTTCGACGAGGGGATCTCCTTGTCGCCAAGCTCGCGCAGGCTGCGTTCGATCTCGTCGGCTACGAGGTCGATGAGATCGGGAGAGACGGGGCGTTTCTCGCACGCCTTGTGCAGTCCGCCGAGAAGCTTCTTTCTCTCGTAGGGCTCGCGCCGCGCGTCCTTCTTCACCACCATGGGCATGGCTTCTTCCACGCGTTCGTAGGTGGTGAAGCGCCGGCCGCAGGCGTTGCACTCTCGGCGGCGGCGAATCATCTGCTCGTCTTCGGACGGCCGCGTGTCGACCACTTTGTCTTCGTTGGCTAGGCAGTACGGACAGCGCACGGCAAGAACCCCACGAGGTTTCTATCATCAGCTTCCGGGAATTGCGCCCCGGTCGCGCGATCCATCGCGTTACATTTTGTGACGCATAGGGATTCCGATGGCCGGATCGCGCTCCGTGAATTCGATTACGAAGTGAGTCATGAGAGAAGTGTGATCTCCGTCGCATGCGGGAAAGCGCCCAAGATCGGGACCATAACGCCGCGCGTTTTTTGCTTGGTTTTTGACCAATTCTGCGGCCCTCGCGGTGCTTGACAGCGGCCCGAAGAGACGTACCCTGGCCTCCGGGTGCCTCAGACAATTCCGTTGAGGCGCGCCAAAACCAGGACAGATAGTTGTAGGAGGTAGTGCATGGCAATTGGCAAGGTGAAGTGGTTCAGTGACGCAAAGGGGTATGGGTTCATTGCTCGTGAGGGGGAGGACGATGTTTTCGTCCACTACTCCGCGATCGATGCCGAAGGGTACAGGTCGCTGAGCCAGGGGCAGACGGTGGAGTTCGAGATCACCAAGGGTCCGAAGGGGCTTCAAGCCACCAACGTCAAGCGGCAAGAGGCTCAGCAGAGCTAGGAATCCGCACCGCAGTCGGTCCCGCAAGACGGCCGGTTCTCCGAGGGGGAGACCGGCCGTTTTGCCGTCCGGCCCGGCCGCAAGCTCCCTTTGCCTCCGGGCAGGCGCTATTCATCGCGCCCCAACGGATCACGCGTCCTCGGTCTGCCAGGCCATCTGGATATCGGCGCCCAACTCTTCGAGCACGCGCTCGCGGAACTGCTTCTTCAGCTTCTCGGCGATTTGCCCCATGCGCTGTTTGGAAACCCCATAGCGCTCGCCCAGCGCCGCCAGCGACACGGGCTCGCTCGCCGATGAGGCCAAATGCTCGCGCCAAACGGCGATGTCGCGTGCGTCGGAAAGGCCGCCCTCGAATCCCTCCATCAAGCGGCGGACGGCTTGCGCCAGCTCGTTGCGCGCCGCCTGGTCCTCGGGCGAGGCCTCGCGCCGCGCGACGCGCTCGGCGAGCGGCACGCCCTCGTCGTCCGAGCGTGGCTCGAACGAGATCTCGCGCGAGGCCAGGTGGCCCGACACCTCGATAACGTCGGCCTCGTCGACGTCCAGCTTGGCCGCGAGCAGCTTGGGCGTGGGGTCGAACCCCGCGGCGAGCAGCTTCTGCCGTTCGCGCTCGAGCCGGAAGAACAGCTTGCGGCCGGCGCGCGTGTTGCCGACGTGGATGAGGCGCGCGTTGGTCATCAGGAAGCGCAGCACGTAGGCGCGAATCCAGTACGCGGCGTACGAACCGAAACGCGTGCCCACGTCGGGATCCCAGCGACGCACGGCCTCCATGAGCCCGACCGAGCCTTCCTGGAACAGATCGAGGATGTTGAGCCAGGCCTGCCGGTACTGGTAGGCGATGGCGACGACCAGGCGCAGGTTGTGCACGACGAGCCGGCGGGCGGCGTCGAGGTCGCCGTGCTCGCGCGCCCGGCGGCCGAGCTCGCTCTCCACCTCGGCATCGAGGCGGGCGTGGCGGCGGGCCTCCTCGACGAAGTGCCTGGCCGGATCGCGCACCGAAACCAGGTTCTTCTGCGGTTCGCTCAGGATGCGGTCGAGCGCGGTTTCGGCCACCGGCTGGGGGGCGGCGATCGACTCGTCCAGCATCTCCTCTTCGCCGGTTTCGTCGGCGGCGGGCGTGGCGGACGCCTTCGTGACAGCCGGCGACGGCGGCGTCTTGGTGTTCTTCTTCCCCCGCGTTCGGCCCATGGTGCTAGCCAGGCAGTGCCGCGAGCAGGGCGTCGTTCTGCGCGGCCGTGCCGACCGTGATGCGCAGCTTGTCGGCCAGGCCGGGCTTGGCGAAGTAGCGCACGAGAACGCCCTTGGCCTTGAGGCTGCGGTAGAGGTCGGCGGCTAGGCCGCCAGGGCAAGTGGCCAGGAGGAAATTCGCCTGGCTGGGAACGACGTCGAAGCCGCGCTGGCCCAGCTCGGCGGCCAGGCGGCTGCGTTCGGCGCGCACCGCTTGCCAGGTGTCGCGCGCGTAGTCCTGGTCTTCGAGAGCCGCCGATGCGGCGAGGATCGAGATGGCGTCGCAGTTGTAGCTGTCCTTGACCTTGGTCATCTCGGCGACCAGGGGCGCGGCGGCGATGGCGTAACCGAAGCGCAGGCCGGCCAGCGAGTAGCCCTTGCTGAAGGTGCGGCAGATCATCACGTTGGGCAACTCGCGCACGAGGTCGAGGCAATTCTCGTCGGCGAAATCCACGTAGGCTTCGTCGACGAGCAGCAGCCCCGCGAAGGCCAGCGCCAGCTCGCGCACGGCCGCCGGTCTGACCGCGGTGCCCGTCGGGGCGTTGGGGTTGGCAAAGAAGATGGCGCGCGCGCCACTGGCGAGCAGGGTTTGCACCGGCAGTTGCCAGCCGGGCTCCCACGGTACGGCGACCACGCGTATGCCGCAGCTCTCGGCCAGCACCGGATAGAGCGAGTAGGTCGGATCCGGATAGGCGAGGGTGTCGCCCGGGTCCAGGAAGGTTCGCACCGTGATGGACAGGATCTCGTCGCTGCCGTTGCCGGTCAGGATCATGTCGGCGGAAACGCCGTGCACGCGCGCGGCCGTGGCGCGAAAGAGCTCGGCCGTGGGACTGGGGTAGCGGCGCAGGATGTCGGGATCGATGCTGCGGATGGCGGCGAGCGCGCGGGGACTGGGCGGAAACGGGTTCTCGTTGGTGTTGAGCTTGATGATGCGCTCGCCGGGCCCCGGCTGTTCGCCTGGGACATAGGGCGCCATGCGGAGGACATTGGGACGGATTTGCGGTAGGCGTGGCATGGCAGACGAGTATTTCGCACATCATCCGCCCGGTTTCCAATCGAACACCAACGGTACGGTCATGCCGCCTTTGCGGTCGAGATCCCCGACGGGCTCGGGGCGCAGGACGCCCGAGGAGCTACTTCGCCAGTGTGGGGTCGAGATACGCGACCAGTGTGGCCGTGATGCGATCCTGCGCGGCGCGGGCGGCGACGGTCGGGAGGTCGTTCATCAGGATCGAGAAGACGAGCGGTTTGCTGCCCGGCGCGCCGGCGATGCCCGACAAGCAGCTCACGTTGGCCAGCGTGCCGGTCTTGGCGCGCACGAAACGCTCGGCCGCGGACCCGGCCATGCGGTGGGCCAGGGTGCCGTCGGCGCCGCCTACCGCCAACGACGCCAGGAACTCGCTGGCGATGCGGAAGTCGCGCATCGCCGTGCGCAATACCAGCGCGATCTGCTCCGCGGAAAAGCGGTTGGAGTCATAGAGCCCGGAGCCGTTCTTCATCACGTACGTGCCGCGGGCGATACCGATACCGTCGAGGTAGCGGGCCACGGCCTCGAGTCCCTTGCCGAAGGTGCCCGGCTGGCCCTGGGTTTCGCCGCCGAGAGTGCGCAGGAGCTGCTCGGCTGCGAAGTTGCTCGACCTCTTGCCCAGCTCGTGGACCACCACGGCCAGCGTGGGGGATTCGCGCGTGGCCAGCACGCGCAGGCCATTCTTGTGCGCCGCGGCTATGCGCACGGGTCCGTCGACCGTGATACCGCGCTTGCCGAGGACTTGCCTGAAGGTCTGGCCGAAGTAGGTTTCCGGCCTGACGACGCGGCGCTGGAGAGTGCGCGGCTCGCTGCCCGCGAGGATGCGGCCGCGGACCGTGACTCGGGTTCTGCCGTTCCCCGCGTCGCTGGTTTCGACCACGGGCGCGGCGGGTCGCCTGGCCGCCGTGGTCACGCCACCGCTGAGAACGATCGCCGGAGACTTGGGTTCCACGACCACGCGCGCCTTGGCTCCGGTCACGGGCGCGGGCGTGATGGTCACGGTCACGACATTGCCGTTGAGAGACGCCGCCGAGGAAGGGGCGCGATACGCCGCGGACTCGTCTTTCTCGTCGAAGACCGGCGGACTGGTGGTGTTGTCGAAGGCGGTCGTGTCGATCACCAGCCCGCCGCGCACTCTGCGCAGACCGAGCGCGGTCAACGAGGCGGCGAGGGCATTCAGGTCCGAGGTCGAGAACGTCGGGTCGCCCGAGGTCCTGACGTAGAGATCGCCACGCAACTCGCCGCCTGTCACCGTCTTGCCGCCCTCGGGTGGCGCGGCTGCAAGCACCGTGGTCTTCCAGCGAAACTCCGGCCCCAGCAGGGTCAGCGCCGCGGCCTCGGTCACGATTTTCACGTTCGAGGCGGCGTTGAGCCCGAGTTTCTCGTTCCTGGCGTAGAGCGGCTTCGCGCTGTCCGGATCCATGACGAGGAGTGACACCTTGGCGCGCGCGAGCCCGGGAGAGGCCAAGATGTCGTCGAGCCGGGCCTCGAGCCAGGCGCGACGCGCCACCGGCGCCCGGGGCGGCGGCATGGCGGCGGCCGGACTACCCGCATCGACGGCGGAGGTTTGCTGCGCCCAAGCGGCGGTCGGGCCCACGGCGAGCGCGGCAAGGATGATGATGGCTGGTGGACGGCGCATACAGGGTCAGCCTCTACCGGCCAGGGCCGGCCGTCAAATCTGCAACCACAGAGAGCGCAGAGGGGCAGGGAGCGCGGAGGGGCCGGAAGGCGGCCTGGCGGCCCAAGTCCGGGCATTCCAGAAGTCCGGCCCGGGCCGCGTCCCCGCTGTCTCCGTGTTCTCCTCCTCCTCGGCGCCCTCTCTGGTTCATAATGCACGCCGTGGATCTTTTCGCGCGTGCGGCGAGCAAGGACCGGCGGGGGCAGCCCCTGGCGGAACGGATGCGTCCCGCCACCTTGGCCGAGTACGTGGGCCAGGAGCAGCTGCTCGGGCCAGGCCGGTGGCTGCGGCGCGCGCTCGAACGCAGGGACTTGACCTCGCTCATTTTCTGGGGCCCGCCTGGCACGGGCAAGACCACGCTGGGGCGGCTTCTGGCCGCGGAAACCGGGGCCGCGTTCGTGGCGCTGTCCGCGGTCATGGCGGGCGTGAAAGAGGTCCGCGAGGCGGTGGCCGAGGCGGGAGTGCGGCGGGACACCCGCGGCGAGCGGACCTTGCTCTTCATCGACGAGATCCACCGCTTCAACAAGGCCCAGCAGGATGCCCTGTTGCCGCACGTCGAGGCGGGCACGGTGATTCTCGTCGGCGCGACCACCGAGAACCCGTCCTTCGAGGTGAACGCGCCGTTGCTTTCGCGCGCCAAGGTGGTGGTGCTCAAGCCGCTGTCGGAGGCGGAGCTGCGCACCATCGTGGATCGGGCGCTCGCCGACGGCGAGCGCGGGCTCGGCCGGGAAGACCTCGACTGCCCGGACGAGATCCGCGAGCAGCTCGCGCGCGAAGCGCGGGGGGATGCCCGGCGGGCGTTGTCCACGCTGGAAGCGGCGGCAGCCACGGCCACGCCCGGCGCGGATGGCCGGCGGCGGATCGACGGCAAGGCGGTGGAAGAGGCCCTGCAGCGCAAGACCCTGGTCTACGACAAGGCGGGCGACGAGCACTACGCCGTGGTCAGTGCCTTCATCAAGAGCATGCGCGGCAGCGATCCCGACGCCGCCGTGTACTGGATGGCGCGCATGCTCGAAGCCGGCGAAGATCCGCTCTTCGTCCTGCGTCGCATGGTGATCTTCGCGGCCGAAGACGTCGGCAACGCGGATCCCAATGCCTTGCGCGTGGCCATGGCCGCGACCGACGCCGTGCGCTTCGTCGGCCTGCCCGAGGGGTACCTGCCGATGAGCCAGGCGGCCATCTATCTGGCGGTGGCGCCCAAGAGCAATACCTCGCTGACGACGTATGCGGCGGCCAGGCGCGACGTCGAGGAGTTCGGCGCCTTGCCCGTGCCCTCGCGCCTGCGCAACGCCAGCACGGCGCTGGGCAAGTCGCTCGGCTTCGGCCAAGGCTACCAGTACCCGCACAACTTCGAGGGCCACTACGTCGTCGAGGACTACCTTCCCGAAAAGCTGCGCGGCCGGCGCTACTACGAGCCGTCGCGGTCCGGCCGCGAGTGCGACATCGCCGCGTACCTCGCGACCCTGCGCAAGCGCGAGAAATAGGGTATTCACCGCAGAGAGCGCCGAGGAAACAGGGGGCACAGGCCGGAAGGAAATGGGTTCTCCGGACTTGGGGCTCTTTGTGGTGGAAATTCTCCTAGTCGTAGTACTCGGCGCCGAGGTGGGTGATGAGATCCTCGCCCTTGAGGTAGCGCAGCGTGTTCTTGAGCTTCGTGAGCTGGATGAAAGTGTCGTGCTCGGGGTAGAGGCCGGGCGCGGTCATGGGGCTCTTCCAGTAGAACGACAACCACTCCTGTATGCCGGAAAGGCCCGAGCGCTGCGCGAGATCCATGAACAGCGCCAGATCCAGAACCACCGGCGCGGCCAGGATCGAATCTCGGCAGAGGAAGTTGATCTTGATCTGCATCGGGTAGCCCATCCACCCGAAGATGTCGATGTTGTCCCAGCCTTCCTTGTTGTCGCCGCGGGGCGGGTAGTAGTTGATGCGCACAACGTGGTGCATCTTGGCGTAGAGGTCGGGGTACAGCGCGGGCTGCATGATGTGCTCCAGGGCGCCGAGCTTGCTTTTCTCCTTGGTCTTGTGCGACTCGGGATCGTCGAGCACCTCGCCGTCGCGGTTGCCCAGGATGTTGGTCGAGTACCAGCCGTCGACGCCGAGCAAGCGCGCCTTGAGACCGGGCGAGACGATGGTCTTCATGAAGGTCTGGCCTGTCTTGAAGTCCTTGCCCGCGATGGGCACCTGGTTCTTCTTGGCCAGCTCGGTCAGCGCCGGCGTGTCGACCGTCAGGTTGGGCGCGCCGTTGGCATAGGGCACGTGGCACTTGAGAGCGGCGTAGGCGTAGATCTGCGAGGGCGCAATCTCGGGATCGCTTTGCGCCAGTCCCTTCTCGAAGGTGGCGAGCGAGGCGTGCACCGGCGCGACCTCGTGGTAGGCCTCGGTCGATCCGCACCACACCATCACCAGACGATCGAGCTTCTGCGTCTTGCGGAAGCCCTCGATGTCCGCGATGACTTGCTCGGCCAGGTCCATCTTGGACTTGCCCCGCTTGGCGTGGGTCGCGCTCAGGCGCTTGACGTAGGCCTGCTCGAAAACCGCCGGCATGGGCTTGATGCCGGCAAGGAAGTCCTGGCACTGGGCCAGGTGCTCTTTGGTGAGCACGCCGGCCTTGGCGGCGGCCTGGTAGGCATCGTCGGGAAACAGATCCCAGCCCGCAAAGGCGATGTCGTCGAGCTTGGCCAGGGGGACCAGGTCCCGGATGAGCGGCGAGCGATTCTCGGTGCGCTTGCCCAACCGGATCGTGCCCATCTGGGTCAGCGAGCCGATGGGTTTGGCCAGCCCGCGCCGGATGGCGTCGACGCCGGCCATGAAGGTCGTGGCGACGGCGCCCATTCCGGGGATGAGAACTCCGAGCTTTCCGGTGGCGGGTCTGATCTCGACGGGCTTGTGCAGTGGCATGGGGTGGCTCCTTACTATGGCAAGACATGCGATAGCAAGATGCGAACCGCAGATGATGCCCAATGAAATCGCATGATTGTGCTTCCCTGCCCGGTGAAATGTGGTAATAAGCTGACTCCGTTCCACACCGCACGCTGACCGAGAGGGCCGCGCGTGCCGGGGGCGCATCTCCCGGTTCTGGTCTTCGTAGACGGCAGCGGAGGAAACCAACGCGAAAGGAAAAACATGGAAACGAACGATAGCGGCCTCCCGGCCCCCGCGGCGGCTGTCCCGACCCCGACCGATACGGCGAGCCATCCCATGGCGACCATCGACACGCCGCTGGGCATGCGCGAGATGATGGAAGCCGGCGTGCACTTCGGCCACCAGACCACACGCTGGAACCCGAAGATGAGGCCGTTCATTTTCGGCGCGCGCAACGGCATCCACATCATCGATTTGCAGCACTCGGTCAAGGCCTTCAAGCGCGCCTTCGATTTCGTGGTGCGCACCGTGGCCGACGGCAAGCCGGTTCTCTTCGTGGGCACCAAGAAGCAGGCCCAGGACGTGATTCGCGAAGAGGCCACCCGTTGCGGCCAGTTCTACGTGACCAACCGCTGGCTGGGCGGAACCCTGACCAATTTCCACACCGTCAAGTTGTCCATCGAGCGTCTGACGTCGATCGAAAAGATGTCCACGGACGGCACCTTCGAGCGTTTGACCAAGAAAGAGGTCATTCAGATCACCCGCGAGCAGGAGAAGCTGGAGAAGGCCCTCGGCGGCATCAAGGCCATGGGCGAGCTGCCCGGCGCGGTCTTCGTCGTCGACGTGGTCAAGGAGCACATCGCGGTCAGCGAGGCGCGCAAGCTGGAGATCCCCATCGTGGCCATGGTGGACACCAACTGCGATCCCGACCTGATCGACTACGCCATTCCAGGCAACGACGACGCCATCCGCGCCATTCGCCTGTTCGCCAACAAGGTGGCCGACGCCTGCATCATCGGCCAGAAGGTGGCGCGCGAGCGCGCCGCCACCGCGCGCGCCACGGCCGATGCCGACGGCGAAGGGGCGGTGCAGACCATCCGAGTTTCCTCTGGGGGCGAAGGCCCGCGGGTCGAGGTGGTGTCGCGCCGGCGCGGCGAAATGCCCGTGCCGGAGGCCGCCGCCTCCCCCGAGGACGATGGCGAGTAGTTTTGTCGACGATTTTCCGAGGAGACGACCGCTATGGCTGACGTTACGACCCAGATGATCAAGGATTTGCGCGAGCGCACGCAGGCGGGGATGTCCGACTGCAAGAAGGCGCTTGCCGAGTGCGACGGCGACATGGAAAAGGCCGTCGAGTATCTGCGCAAGAAGGGCATCGCCCAGGCCGCCAAGAAGGCCACGCGCATCGCCTCCGAGGGCGTGATCTCGAGCTACATACACGGCACGCGCATCGGCGTCCTGGTCGAGGTGAACTGCGAGACCGATTTCGTCTCGCGCAACCCGGATTTCCAGCAGTTCGCGCGCGAGGTGGCGATGCAGGTGGCGGCCATGAGCCCGCAGTACGTGTCGCAGGAGGAGATCCCGGGCTCGGTCGTCGAGCAGGAGAAGGCCATTCGGCTGGAGCAGGCGCGCTTGCAGAAGAAGCCCGAGCCGGTGCTGCAAAAGATCGTCGACGGCCAGATGGCCAAGTGGTTCAGAGAGGTTTGCCTGCTCGACCAGGCCTGGATCAAGGACCCGGAGGGCAAGAAGGACATCAAGAGCCTGCTCACGGACCTGATTGGCAAGATCGGCGAGAACATCAAGATTCGCCGCTTCGTGCGCTACGAAGTGGGCGAGGGCCTGACCAAGCGTCCCGACGATTTTGTCGAGGAAGTGAAGCGCCAGGCCGGCCAGTCCTAACCGGCGGGTGAACGTGGCGACCACGAAGCGCAACAAGCCCAAGCGGCCGCCGCTCGCGCGCCTGCCGGACCCCAAGGACTTGCTGGCTCTCGGCGTGGGCGCGGTGACGGGCCACGCCGTATCGCCTCCGACGGACGACAAGCGCATCCCGCTCGCGCCCGGGGTGAAGTACCGGCGTATCTTGCTGAAGCTGTCGGGCGAGGCCCTGATGGGCGATAGGGGCTATGGCATCGATCCCGCCGTGCTGGCCGGGATCGCCGACGAGATCATCGACGTGCACAACCTGGGCGTGGAGATCGCCCTGGTCATCGGCGGGGGCAACATCTTCCGCGGCGTGGCCGGCAGCACCACGGGCATGGATCGCTCCAGCGCCGACGCCATGGGCATGCTGGCCACCGTCATCAACTCGCTGGCCTTGCAGGATGCCCTGGAAGCGCGGGGGGTCAAGACGCGCGTCATGTCCGCCATCGAAATCGCGCGCCTGGCCGAACCCTATATTCGCCGCCGCGCCATTCGCCACCTGGAGAAGGGACGCCTCGTCATCTTTGCCGCCGGCACCGGCAATCCCTTCTTCACCACCGACACCGCGGCTTCCCTGCGCGCCATGGAGATCAACGCGGATATCGTCATGAAGGCGACGCGCGTCGACGGCGTGTACGACAAGGATCCCAAGAAGTTCAAGGATGCTCGCATGTTCCGCCGGTTGTCCTATCTGGACGTGCTCACGCGCCATTTGGCGGTCATGGACTCGACGGCGATCTCGCTGTGCCAGGACAATAGGTTGCCGATTCTCGTTTTCAACATGACCGCGCCAGGGAACATCCGGCGGGTCGTGCTCGGCGAGCCGCTAGGCACGCTGGTGGTCGATGAACGGCGGGAGATCCGCGCATCCAATGGCGCGGCCCCGGAATCGGAGGAGCATGCCCATGGTAAGTGACGTCCTCAAGGAGCTGCAGGTCAATCTGGAAAAGGGTATCGAGGCGCTGAAGAAGGATCTCGGGAAGGTGCGCACAGGACGCGCCAGCGTGTCGATTCTCGACGGGATGCGCGTCGACTACTATGGCACGCCGACGCCGCTCAACCAGGTGGCCTCGCTGAACGTGCCTGACCCGCGGCTCATCACCATCAAGCCGTGGGAGAAATCGCTGATTCCCGAGATCGAGAAGACCATCCGGGCGTCGCAGCTAGGCCTCAACCCCTCGTCGGACGGCGAGATCATCCGTCTGCCCATGCCGCCGCTCACCGAAGAGCGGCGCAAGGAGTTGGTCAAGATGGTCAAGAAGATGGCCGAAGAAGCCAAGGTCGCTCTGCGCGGATCTCGCCGCGACGCCAACGAGATGCTCAAGGAGTTCCAGAAGGACAAGGAGATAACCGAGGACGAGGAGAAGCAGGGCCTCAAGAAGGTGCAGGAGGCCACCGACGCCGCCGTGACCAAGGTCGACGACATCGTGGCCAGGAAAGAGAAAGAGATCCTCGAAGTGTAGGAATCGAGAAGGTTTCACCACAGAGGACACAGAGAACACAGAGACGGAAGGGATCGGGTTCCGGATCCGGGCGCGCACCTCGGCTGCGCGGAGCGGTGCTGCCTAGGCGATCCTGCTTTGCGGACATCCGAACCCTTCCTCTTGCGGTCCGGCTCTGTGTCCTCTGTGGTCAACCTTCCGGCTTCGCCACGCCGTTGGGCGCGTTCTTGTCGTAGGTGACGCGCGCCAGGTCGACCTGGTTCATGGCGAAGCGCAGGGTGGAGCCGTGGCCGCGCAGCAGGCCTTCGCGTTGGAAGAGATGGTAGGTTCGCATGCCCTCGCGCACGGGTGGCTGGCCTTGCGACTGCTTGCCGGGGATGCCGCTCAGGATGAGGATCCTCTCGCCGGGCTGGAGCACGAAGCCGGGATCGATTTGGCCCATCACCGAGCCGCGTTTGCCGGGGCGGCTGACGATGACCTGCAGCCCGGCGGTGCTGATGGCGGAGGCGCTGGTGTTGGCCAGGACGAAGTACTCCTCGTTGACCTTCTTCTTGTCGGGGGCTGCGTGGACTTCCTCGAAGACCAGGGGCATGGCCAACCCTTATAGACCGAGGGACGGAGCGCGACAACCGCCAAGCGTCGCCCGGGTGATTCCTCGTGCTACACTGCGCGCCGATGAGCAAGTTCGAAGTCGAAATCCCCCACCAGCTCAGCCGCGACGAGGCGCGCCTGCGTCTCGACCGCGTCACCGAGAAGCTGGCCAGGGACTATGGCGCTGTGTGCAATTGGGAAGGTGGATGTCGCTTGGTCGTCACGCGCAAAGGTTTGCTGGCATACCTGGATGTCGCGGACGACCGGGTGCACGTGGACCTGGAGTTTGGGGTGTTGATGCGCCCCTTCGCAGGCTCGATTCGGGCTGGCATCGCCAGGCAGCTCGCCGATATCCTCGCCTAGCCTCACTGCCGGTCATCCGAAACATGAAAAGGGAGAGACAGCGGAACGGAGCCGGAGGATTCCAACGGTCCCGCCATCCCTATCCACCTCCGGTTCTCCGTTCCTCCCTGTCTTGCCCCTGGGGGACTGGCATTGCGCCTAGCCCGCAAGCGCGGTCGCGCGACACCGCTTTACCGTCGATCCCTGCACTGATATAAAGGCACTCGCGCGTCAACTCGTTCGAGCGCTGGATTCTTCCGCCTCTTGCCCGACGGAGAAAAACATGCATGTCCGACACACCCTGATCGGTCTGACCCTTCTGGCTTTCGGGATCGGTGCCGCCGGCCCCGCGCAGGCGCAGCTCAACAACGCGCCCGTCGATCTCCAGGTCTTTCGTCCCGCCGCCGACACCAAGGGATACATCACCCTGAACGGCGCCCAGATCTTGGCCCCTCTCGACGTGTCGTTCGGCATGGTGCTGACGGGTGGGTGGAAGCCGCTCGCGCTGGATGCTGGTACCGGCACCTTCAACGGCGAGACCCAGGCCAGGTCGTTGACCATGAAGTTCCTCCTCACCACGACCCTGCAGGGAGCGGTCGGCATCCTGTCCACCGACCACCTGGGACTGCAATTGGGCCTGGCCTTGCCCATCGGCATTACCAACGGCGAGGCCTTGCCCTTCGATCCGGGCGCGCCCAACGGGCTGAGGTACCAGGATCCGGCCACCGGGGTGTGGTTGAACGGCACGAACGACGACAGGCACAACCAGATGAACTACCAGGGGATTGGCGATCTCACGCTATTGCCCAAGCTGCGCATTCTGAACCCGAGCCGCCTGCCCGTGGGCATCGCCATCGTCCCGGGCCTGGTTTTGCCCACCGGCGACAAGGCCAAATTCCTCGGCGAGGGCCAGACCATCTTCATGCCCCATGGCATCATCGAGGTGGAATGGGGCCGCCGCCACGGGGTGTTTCGGACGGCGCTCAACGTGGGCATGCGCATGCGCACCGGCGGGACTTCGACGTTCCGAGACGACAGCGGTAGCTTCCCGCGGCCGGTCAGGACGCTCAACCCCGACAACACCCCGGCCCCCGACACCCAGGTGGGCGGCGAAAACACCGACATGGGCATCAAGGTCGGCAACGAGCTTCTGGCCGGCATCGGTTTCTCGTGGGGCATCGTGCCTTTCATTTTCGACTTGGTGGGCGAGGTGTACACCTTCACCGGGCTCGGCTCGAAGAAGATCGCTGCCGACGGCAGCGAGTCCAACATGGGTCCGGGCGGCGAGGCGGTGTTGGGGTTCAAGGCCTACCTGGCCCCCAACTCGTTCTTCACGGCGGGCGGCGGCTACGGCGTGCTGCCCACGGCCTACGGCACCACCCGCGGCCGCTTCTTCGCCGGTATCGTTTTCGAGCCGGGCGCTGGCGATCGCGACGGCGACGGCTACAAGGACGACGTCGACGGATGCCCGGACAATCCCGAGGACTTCGACGAGTGGGAGGACCAGGACGGCTGTCCCGACCCGGACAACGATCAGGACGGCATCTTGGACACCATGGACAAGTGCCCGAACGAGCCCGGTCCGCGTGAGAACGACGGTTGTCCGTTCCAAAAAGTGCGCGATCGCGACGGCGACGGCATCCCGGACGACCTCGACAAGTGCCCCGACGATCC
>JAFGPX010000136.1 GCA_016935975.1 Deltaproteobacteria bacterium | reverse complement strand
TGGACCCACTCGCGCTTGCCCCAGATGCCGGAGCCGTAGGGCCACTTGGTGGTCATGAAGCGACCCTCGAAGACCTCCTTCCATTCCTCCGGTGTGTGCTGCTTGAGTGCCTCCATGTCGTGCACGACTTCGAGCAGGTTGCCGCACTTCGGGCAGCGGTAGATGACCAGGTCGAGCCCGTATTGACCCTCGCAACGGGCGATACAGCGAAAGTGAGCACGGTACGGCAGCATGCGAGCACCATAGCATGAACGATTTGTACTCTTCACCAGCGGAGGGGCGTGATTCATCGCGCCCGCTGGGCGACGGGGCGCAATGAATTGCGCCCCTACGGCTGCTGCCGGCAGCTGCCGAGGTGGTCTTCGATGTCCGATCCGCCGGCCAGCGGGTTGCAGATCTCCCCGCCGGTGTCCGCGCCCGTGCAGCTCGGCGACCCGCCCTCTTCGGTCGAGCAGAACGAGGAGCAGATCCCCTTGCCCTCCACGACCAGGCAGGTGCTGCCGCGGACGCAATCGTTGGCGTTCGTGCAGTCCTCACCGGGACGCTTGTCGCCTTCGGGCGCGCACAGGGCGCCGCTCGATGCGTAGTAGCAGGCCCAGCCCTCGTCGCAGCCGGTCTGTTCGAGCGGCAGGCAGGTGGTCACGTCTTGGCAGAACCGGACCGCGGTCAGACCGGGGGCCGAGAGATTGCAGATCTGGCCGCTGGGACAATCGTTGGTGGCGCTGCCGGGGGAACACATACGATGGCAGGTCGCGGGGGCGCCGAAGCAGGCCAGGCCACGGTCACAGTCATCGCCGGTCTGCTTGCCGTCCGTCGTGGTCTGGGTGCAGCCGTCGCCCTCGGACTTCGTGCCCTCGATGTCGCCGCAACCCAGGACGAGCGAGGTGGCGCTCTGCTGGAGCGCCGTGCACTTCTTCTCCGAGGCACAGCCGGCATCGGAGAATGGATCGCACATCCCCGTCGAGGATGTGCTCGTGCCACCGGCGCCGCCCGCGCCACCCGAGCCACCGGCGAAGCCGCCGGAACCGGTGGAGCCGCCGGAGCCGCTCGTGCCACCGCTGGCGGCGCCGCCGCTGCCGCCCTGGTTGCCGACCGTGGCGCTGGCACAACCGGCCAGCGCAAGGCCGAAGGCGGCGAGCAGAAGGCCGGGCAGGCAGACGATGCGGCTGCCGGATTCCTGCGCCGCTGCGTGTGATCCGCGAATGGCCATGGCGTACTCCTTGTTGCGTGCCGCTTGCCGCGCCCAGTTTCGCCGAACTCGGCGCCGAATGCACCTAGTTTGCCGCACCCTTCGGCAAGGGGCCACGGCGGCGAGCTGCGCTTCGTGCTCTCGGTCCGCTCCGTTCTCTCGGCACCTACGGGAACCGGCCGGCGGCCACGAGCAGATCGAGACGGGCCTGACGAACGTTGTCCTCGGCTATGACCACCGCGCTGTCGGCGTCGCGCGCGCGCCGCTCGGCATCGATGACCTCGATGTTGGTGGTCGCTCCCGCGGCATAGGCCAAGTTGGCGAGGTCGAGCGCCTGGTGTGCCAGCTCGGCGGCGGCCCGCGCGGAGCGCAGGGCCTCGTCGGCGCGGCGGATCGCCTCGGCGGCCACGCGCAGCTCGGAACGAGCTTGCCGTAGCAGCCCATCGTATTGCGCGCGGGCTTGCGCGAGCAGGGCGTCGCGCTCGCGCATCTGGCCCCGTCGCAGGCCGCCTTCGACGAGCGGGAACGACAACACGAGCATGGCTTGCCAACCGGTCTCGGGCATCATGAAGGTGGAGGGATGCTGGAAGAACGGCTGGAACTGCCCGGTCAGCACCGGGGTGAAATCCGTCCAGCTCTCTCTTCTCGTCTTCTCCGCCGCCCTCGCGCGCTGCTTGGCGGCGCGGACGTCGGGACGTCGAGCGGCGGCGTCCTCGGGGGCAAAGGTGGCGTCCGGCAGGCCGATGTCGTCGAGCACGTCGACGGGCCGGTCCTCGCCCAGGAGCACGCCCAGCGCCTCCCGCGCGCGCGCCAGCCCCGCGTAGCTGGCCGAAAGCTGGGCCTGGTCGAAAGCCAATTGCTGCGCCGCCCGCACCTCGTCGACGCGGGTGCCCACCCCACCCGCGAAGCGCGTGTGGGTGAAGTCAGAGTGCGCCTGGTCGGTCGTCACCGCGCGCGCGTTGATGTCCACCAGCCGTTTCTGCCAGATGACCCCCAGGTACGCGCGCGCCGTGGCGACGGCAAGGCTGCGCCGCGTGTCCTCGCTGGTCGCCTTGCTGGTTTCCAGGTTCGCGGCCGCCTGCGACCACTGTGCCCAGCGCTGCGGCGCCACCAGCGGAACGCTGAGTTGCAGGTTGGCCGACTGCTGGTTCTTCGAGGCGATGGGGACGCCGTTGCGGGATCTGTCCGCGTCGAGACGAAGCAGGCTCGCATTCAACGTGAGCGACGGCATCGAACCCGCGCGGGCCTCCGCCAAGAGGGCCTCGGCGCGCTCGATCTCCTGCGCCGCGAGCACGGCGGTGGGGTGGCGGGCGAGGGCCCGGCGCACCGCCTCGGTCAGCGAGATCTTCTCGTAGTCCGCAGTTGGCTCCGGCGCCACCGGCTCGATCTTGGGCAATGGCGGCAGCGAGGGCGCCGGTTCCGCCTGCGCGTGGCCGGACCAGCCTGCAAGCAAGACCACGAGAAACCGGAAGCCGTGGGGCGCGCTACGCATTGGCCAGCACCTCCTCGTCGTCGTCGTGGGGCGCCTTCCGTTTCGCGAAACGCTCGAGCAGCGTGTAGAGCGACGGAATCAGGAACAGGGTGAAGCAGGCGGAAACCAAGAGCCCGCCGATCACCGCGCGCGCCAGCGGCAGGTTGGTTTCGCTACCCTCGCCGATGCCGAGCGCCATGGGCAGCAGGCCGAAGACCGTGGCGATGGTGGTCATCATGATGGGGCGCAGGCGGGTACGGCCGGCCTCGACGGTGGCCTCGAGCATCTCCTTGCCGCGGCGGCGGAGCGTGTTGGTGAAGTCGACGAGCAGCACGCCGTTCGACACCACGATGCCGACCATCATGATGATACCCATGAAGCTGTTCACCGACAGCTTGGTCCCGGTGAGGTAGAGCATGATGAACACGCCCGACACCCCGAGCGGCACGCTGAACATGATGACCAGGGGATCGATGAGCGACTTGAACTGGCTGGCCAGCACCATGTAGACGAGCA
>JAFGPX010000135.1 GCA_016935975.1 Deltaproteobacteria bacterium | reverse complement strand
CGTGCCACCCGAGCCCGTCGTGTCTCGAACGCCTCCGCTGTCCGAAGCACCACCGCGGTCTGTTGCGCTGTCGGCTGGCCGCGTGCCGGCATCGGCCCCGCGCCTGCCACCCGAGCCACCGGCGTCGCGATTGCCACCCGCTCCGCCGCTGCCGGTAGCACCGCCAGCCCCCGTCGTCCCCTGATTGCCACCGGCTCCACCTGTGCTCGTCCCACCACCGGTTCCTCCCGTGCCGCCCGGATCGGAGGTGACCGCGCCGGTGATGGTGCCTTCGATGCCGTAGTAGCCGATCGACGAGTACGCCGTAAAACCGTTGCTGGCCGTGCCCTCGCTGCCTCCTTGAATGACCAGCGTGTAGGCTCCTTCGGTGAGGGTCCGATTGATGCTCGCACTGCGAGACGCGGTTGGATTGCTGGTGGCGAGAACGGCTCCGGACGAGTCCTTCAAGGTTGCGAGCACGTCCAGCATCGCGGTGGCGACATACTCGATGCGGTCGACGGTGAGCGCCGCCTCGCCGCCCGAGGGGCCAATCTGGAACGTGAAGCTATCCGTGTCGCTCGCGCCGGTGATCTGGCCGCGGTTGCTGTCGGGCGAGACGGTGGTTCCGGAGATCACCAGGGGCTTGCTGTCGGGAATGTCGTCAGCGCGAAACTGCAGGTACTTGGTGATGGAGGCCAGTCCGTCGATCTTCGCGCCGGCGTTCGCGTCGGGCCACTCGCCCTTGCTCCACTGCACGACGGCGTTGGGGCTCGTGGCGTAGGTGTAGTTGCCCATGACGGGATACCACAGGTAGGTCTTGTTGCCGGTGTAGTAGGCAGTGCTGGAGGTCCCGGCGTCGAGCATGCCGAGAAGATGTCCGAACTCGTGCACCACCGACCTGCCCAAGTTTTTCGGCTCGGTTTCGGCGGGCTTGGTGATGTAGATGGTGCATTGGTATTTCCCAGTCCCGAAGGTGCCCTGGTAGCATTCCGACCTGTCGTTCTTGGCGACGAAGTCGGCGATGCCCACGTCCGACGTGGCGGTCTTGGAGAACACGGTGGGACTGGTGGTCACGTTGACATCGAAAGCGGAATAGCCCGTGGCGACCGCTTGCCAGGCCTTGAAGAAGTCGTCCTTCGTCCACGGCGTGCCATTGCCGGTCGTCGCCGCAGACGGTTCGCCGTCGGTGAGTACCGCGGCGATGTTCAGGTAGAGAACCTTCTTGGCTCCCGGACGGCTTTCGAGCGTCAGCAGGTCGGTTCCCGGGTAGTCGCCAAGATGGGGCTCGCTGGCCGTGGCCGAGACCTTCATCATGCTGACGGCCATGTTTTCCAGTGCGGTGACGACGGGACGGGGAGGACGATCATCTTCGCAGGAAGAGCAGACCCGGCGCACGGGCACTTTTCTGACGGTCACGAGTCCCCCGTTGATTGCCTCGTACTCGTAGGCACGTCGCTCGGAACGGTAGAAGATCCAACCGTACACTCCGGTCTCATTGCCTCTGAGCATGAAGGCGGAATCGGGCGCATCCTGCGCGTAGCCGGTCACGACCAGCTCGGCGTCGTCGCGGCGATAGCTGCGGAAGACCAGGGAGACGGTCCTCCCGTCGTCCAGCGGGTGGCTGAGAGTGTCCAGGTTGGCCGCATGGCTCTTCGAGATCAGATCGAGAACCTCGCTCGTCCTCCCCAGGACTATCGCAGACGAACCGGCATGGTCGGCGAGGCGAAAGGCCGTTCCGGGCAGAACCATAGCGCCCGAAGGGGGCATCGGGGCCGCCCTGGGCAAAAGGTCGTCAGGCCGCGAGGAGTCGCATCCCGTCATCCACGAAAGCGTCAGGCACAATGTTGCGGTCACCCGCAAGGATTGAAGTGGGGGATTCGGCATACGTTCACCTCTGGTCTTCTCGAGCGCATGAGGCGCAGGTAGCGAGCCGGTAGATACCTGCCCATCGTCCTTCATTCATACTTCGGTGAATGTCCGAACAAGGCCCCCTTTGGTAGCCCCCGCAGAAAAATGGAGGGTGGTGCCTGGAGGGTGGTGCCAGCGTTTTCTAGGATTGGGAGGCGTTCTTTGCCTGGAGGGTGGTGCCAGCGTTTTCGGAGGGTGGTGCCTGGAGGGTGGTGCCAGCGTTTTCTGCCGGAGGGTGGTGCCCCCGGAGGGTGGTGCCAGCGTTTTCTAGGATTGGGAGGCGTTCTTTGCCTGGAGGGTGGTGCCAGCGTTTTCCCCCGGGTGGTGCCAGCGTTTTCTAGGATTGGGAGGCGTTCTTTGCTGGGTCGTGGGACAGAGTTCTTGCGACGGACAGGTCCGCCGGCTTGCGCGCCGCGTCTTCACGACTCGCCCGCTCGCTTCGCTCGCGGGCCGGAGAAAGGGGCAAAGGGGGAAAAGGGGCAAGGGGCTATTCCGGAGTCCTGGCGACGCGGAAACCGTTGACGGCGTTGCGGATCGTGGGGCCGAAGATGCGGCGGTAGGCGCACCGGAAGATGTCCGGAGCGTCGTGGCTCCACGAACCACCGCGCAGGACGCGGCCGCCGCTCTGACCTGCCGGGCTCGCGATTTGTGTCAACTGGCCCTCTGCGCTGCGTAACCGCTGGTAGCAGTCCCTGTCGAAGCATTCCGCGCACCACTCCCACACGTTGCCCGCCATCTGCAGGCAGCCCCAGGGGCTCGCACCCTCGGGAAAGGCCCAGACCAGCGCTGTCTCCTCGCCGCCCCGGTTGCTTTCGTTCCGGCACCTCGCCACGTCCCAGCCAGCGCCCCACGGGAACTCCCGGCCGTCGGTCCCCCGGCTCGCCTTCTCCCATTCGAGCTCGCCGGGCAAGCGCAACCCAGCCCAGTCGCAGTAGGCCTTCGCGTCCTCCCAGCTCACGCACACCACAGGGTGCTCTGCCAGCTCCTCCGGATACCGCCCGCCGCTCCACTTCGCCGTCTGGAAGTCCGCCTTGTCCGGCGCCCGGTGCCCGGTTTCCTGCACGAACCGCGCGTACTGCGCGTTCGTCACCGTTGTCAGGCCGATGTAGTACGCGGGCAGCTTCACCGCAAAGGGTGGGTTCTCTCCGGCCAGGAACTCGCCCTCTGGCACCAGCACCAGCACGCTCCCGTCCTTCTCGTTTACCAGGAGCCGCTCCGCCGGGATCTTGAGCGGGGGTTGTGCCAACGTTCTCTAGGATTGCGGGGGTTGTGCCAACGTTCTCTAGGATTGCCGGGGGTGGTGCCAACGTTCTCTAGGATTGCCGAATCGTGTCGCCGACGGTCACCCGAAATCGAAGTAGTGGCGGTGGCCAGAGCCAGCCAGAACGTCGGTTTCGGCGTCAAACCGATCACCTTCGGTCAGGCCAGGGCCAAGATCGGAGCGCCAAGACCACCGATTTCTCGTCCCTGGGGAAGCCGCCCAGATCCCTGCCTTGACCGCCTCGCCAGCGGTGCTGCGGCGTCGTGACAGCCGGCCCCGGTCAGGCCGGGGCGTTGAACGGCAACGCCGGCGGGAAGGCCCAGAGGGGAAACATGTCCCTGATCTCACGGGCACGCTCGCGCAGGCGAATGACACCGGCGCGAAAGGCGTCGACGAAGGCGCGGTAGGCAACGCGGAACTCTTGCTCGGTGGAATCGTCGGTAGCGTGGACGAAGGGCGCGGGGCTCCGCTCGGTGCTGCCAGGCTTGCTGTGCGGATCCTGGGCGAGGATCTGCTTGACGGTCATGGGCGTGCGGCCCTTCTCCTGGTTCTCGGCGGCGGCCTTGGCCTTGATCTCGTCGACCACGCGGCGCATCTCGGCCTGGCGCTGGTCGGCGGTGAGCTGCCGCAAGCAAGGCAGGGGCGTGAGCTGGATGTCGAAGGTGGTGGCGAACTGCGCCGGGAAGACGGTTTCGCCGCGCTGGCGGGCGAGGAACTCCTTGCTACGGTCGAACCATGTGCCACGCAAGAGCTCGCCCCTGGTGAGGGCCGCGATGCAGTTGGGGCCTGGCCAGGCGGCGGGCGAGGCGAGCAGTCCCTCTTTCGCGCCGTGCGCGAGGATGTAGCGCAGCCGCGTGTGCGCGGCCTGCTCGTCGGCGACGACGATGGAGCGGTAGCGCCGCGACCAGAGGCGGTCGCGCCAGTCGTGCAGGCGCCCCGCCTCCTTGGCGACGTTGGCATTCACGAACTGCATGAAGAGCGCGAGCTGG
>JAFGPX010000012.1 GCA_016935975.1 Deltaproteobacteria bacterium | reverse complement strand
GTTGCTCGCGTCACTTCCTGCCAGCCGCTCGCTGATCCCCAGCGTCTTCCGGTACGACGCAAGCGCCCCCGCCAGGTCCCCTTGCCCGAGCTGCACATCCCCCACCTTGTTGTGGCTCACGGACAGGTCCCGCTGCCAGGAGGCGTTGCTCGCGTCACTTCCTGCCCGTTGCTCAAGCACCAGATGGGCGAGGTCGAGCAATGCTCGGGCGGAAGGCAGGTTGCGATAAGTGACGACTTTGTCGGAGAGGGAGACAGCAGCGTTGGCGGCGTCCCCCTGCCAGCTTTCGTGCCCCAGCACTCCGAGAAGCCGCGGCAGCGCGGCGAGCAGGGCATCCAGCTCCCAAGGCGCGTCGAGCCTCTGGGCGCGGTAGACGGCCCACGCGCGCGCCGCCACATGCTTGGCCGCGTCTCGCTCGAATTGCGCCGCGTCGGAAGTGTCCGCCAGATGCGCCGCCACCAAGCGGTGCATGCGGCCGATCTCGGGCAGGTCGCCGGGCGTGAGCAACCGCAGGCCCTCGATCTCCCGGCGCAGGGTCAACCAGGGATCCGGCTCGTCGGGCTCGTGCCGGGCAAGCTCGGGGTGGCGGGCGACGGTCAGATCGCGCAGCCAGGGCCAGGGCACGAAGTCCGGCGGCAGGCGCGCGGCAAAGGCCAGGGCCGTGCGGCCGGCGGGCGAAAGCGGGGCGAGCGTCGCCTCCAGCACGAGCGAAAGCTGTTTCTGCTGGTGCTGCATGCTCGCCCCGGCCTCTGCGGCGTGGCGATCCGTGCTGGCCAAGCCGCGCCGCCGCAGGCCGGCGAGATACGCCGACGGCGCGACCTCGGGGTGCAGGCCGAGGTAAACCGCCACCTGCTCCACGGCCAGGGTCAGGCCGCCCAGCTCGGCCACGATCTCGCGGGCCGCGGTCTCCTCGGCCGGCGAGGCAAAGCCGGGCTCTCCTCCGGCGCTGTCGCGCGGCGGCTGGCGCTCGCGGATGAGGGCCAGGGCGTCCTCTTCTCCGAGCGACCCCACCTCGACGAACGCGAGCGACGAGCCGGACGCCCCGAGCTGCGCCGAGCCGAGGCGCGTGGTGGCCACCATGCGCAGGAAGTCCGCGCACGGCAGCTTGGCCAGCTCGGCTTGCGACAAGAGAGCCGGCTCGGACACGTTGTCCAGAATCAGCAGCGCCGCCGACCCGCCACCTGCCTCCTTGGCGGCCGCGGCCCGGCGGCCGAGCTCGGCCAACACCGCGCGGCCGAGAAGATTTCCGTCCGCGCGCTCCCTCTCGCTCGGCTCGCAGCCAAGCTCGGGCGCGAAGGCCAGCTCGCCGACAAGCGGCAGCAGCTCTTTCTTGCCCTCGGCGCCGAGCAGCCACAGCCCGGCCGGATACGCGTGCGCGTAGGCGTGGCCGTAGGTCACGGCCAGCTCGGTCTTGCCCTGGCCGCCCAGGCCGTGCACCGCGGTGACCAGGCCCACGGCGCCCGTGGCGAGCTGCTCGTGCAAACGCCGCAGCTCCTCGCGCCGGCCCACGAAGTAGGGCGTCTGCCGGCGCAGATTGCCCGGCGCCTTCTCGGCCCTCCGCGCGCGGTCGATGCGCTCCCACAGGCTCTGCCCGAGCGCGGCCATGCGCTTTTGCACGTCCTCGCGCTGCAAGGCCCGCGCCCCCTCGGGAAACCAGGGCCGCATGTCCGTGAAGTTGCCCCGCTGCACGGCGGTCAGCCACGCCGCG
Organism: Deltaproteobacteria bacterium; assembly: GCA_016935975.1. GTDB lineage: Bacteria > Myxococcota_A > Polyangia > Fen-1088 > Fen-1088 > Fen-1118. Next base: position 19,467 of record JAFGPX010000012.1, on the reverse strand, counting down.
ATCTCGGCCGGGGTCGCGGAAGGCAGCTCGGCGAAGTAGATGGCCGCCACGCTGTCGCCGCCGATGCGCCGGTGCGCCTGGCGCCGGCCGTATTCCTCCCATTCCCAGCGGCAGTACTCGCTCCGCGCGTAGCCCGGGGACAGGCACACGAGCAGGATCTTCGAGCTGCGCAGCGCCCCCAGGATGCGGTGACGCCAGTCGTCCATGTCGCGGATTTCCTGCCTGTCGCGGAAGATGCGCAGGGGCTCGGTCGAGAAGCGGCGGTGGTCGGCCAGGATCTGCTCGTGGAGCGCGGCGACCCAGCCTTGCTCCTGCCCCGCGACCGGCACGTCGTCCTTGCGCGCGTAGCTTACGAAGATCTCGTACGCGGTCTGCTCGCTGCTCATGGTGGGCGAGGCGCCATCGTAGAGCCGATGGGCGCCTATCTCAAGGACGCGCGAGCGGGGGCGATTCTGACCGGGTCTCGCAAGCCGTCCCGAATCGTAGGGGCGCAATTCATTGCGCCCACCAGAATCCAGGGCGCGATGAATCGCGCCCCCTACCCACGCGGCCCCGCCAACGCCCCTGATTCTCGCGCGATGAATCGCGTCCCTTTCGGGGACTTGGGAAGCAACTTCGGGCTATCGGCCGCCGAAGATCCGGATATGGAACAGGGAGGAGCAGAGGAAGCGAGACGGAGTGAATTCACCGGGCGGATCATCGCGGCTTGCATCGAGGTCCACCGTCATCTCGGGCCTGGCTTGCTGGAGTCGGCCTACGAGAACTGCCTCGCGCACGAGTTGGGGTTGCGTGGATTCCGCTTGCAGCGTCAGCTGCCGATCCCGCTGCAATACAAAGGCATTGCCCTCGACTGCGGGTATCGCGTCGACCTGGTGGTGGAAAGCCGCCTAGTCGTCGAAATCAAGGCGGCAGAGCGGTTGCTCCCGGTCCACGAAGCGCAGGTCATCACCTATCTCAAGCTCCTACGACTACCGCTTGGCCTGCTCGTCAATTTCAACGTCCCGCTGCTCAAGGAGGGCCTCCGCCGCCTCGTAAACCCGACCCTTCATCCCTCCGATCCTCCGTTCCTCCCTGTTGGTCCCTAGACCCTACCCCCGCGCCGGCTGCTGCTGGGTCAGGCAGTGCAGGGTGCCGAAGCCGAGCACCAGATCCACGGCGTGGATGCCGACCACGGGCCGGTCGCGGACCAGCTCGCCCAGGATGCCGAGCGCCTCGCGATCCGCGGGATCGTTGAAGGTCGGCACGAGCACGGCGCTGTTCGCGAAGTAGAAGTTCGCGTAGCTCGCGGGCAGGCGCCACTTGTCGTAGAAGATCGGCGCGGGCATGGGCAGGGCGATGACGTCGGGCTTGCTGCCGTCTTCGAGGCGGACGTCTTGCAGGCGCTCCCAGTTGTCGCGCAGGGGGCGGTGGTTGATGTCGGCTTCGTTCTTCTCCTGGACCAGCACCAGCGTGTCGCGGTTGACGAAGCGGCACAGGTCGTCCACGTGGCCGTGCGTGTCGTCGCCCACGATGCCCTCGCCCAGCCAGAGCACGTTGCGGCCGCCCAGGTAGTCGAAAAACACGCGCTCGTAGTCCGCGCGCGACATGCCGGGGTTGCGGCACTGGGTTTCCTGGTCGAGGAAGCACTCCTCGGTGGCTACGAGCGTGCCGCGGCCGTTGACCTCGATGCCGCCGCCCTCCAGCGCGACCGGAACACCGTTGCGCAGCACCGGGAACATGCGCATGCGCCGGCGCTTGGCGACGAGCGCGGCGATGCGGTCGTCCTTTTTCCAGTTGCCGTACTTGGCCCAGGCCGTGAACTTGAACTTGACGACCGCGACCTCGGGACGCGGGCCGGGCCTGCGCACGCAGACGGGGCCGAAGTCGCGCGACCAGCCGCGATCGCTCGCGCAGTGGAAGAACTCGACGTTGCCCAGGTCGGCGTGCGCCCGGGCGAGCACGCGGCGGGCGCGCGCCTCGCGGGCCCGGTCGATGACGATGCGCACCTTCTCGCCCACCGCGAGCTTGCGCACGATCTCGCCGTACACCCACTCGATGGCGCCGAGCTTGCCCGGCCAGTCGCTTCTGCAGTGGGGCCAGCCGAGCCAGGTCGCCTCGTGCGTCTCCCACTCGGCGGGCATGGCGAAGCCGAGCGCGGCGGGTGTCTGCACCGGCATCAGCGCTCCACGTCGAGAAAGCGATGATCGATGCCCTGGTACGCGTCGATGCGGCGATCGCGCAGGAACGGCCAGTGGCGGCGCACGTCCTCGATGCGGCCGGGGTCCACGGTGTCGACCAGGATCTCCTCGCGCACTGCCGAGGCCTCGACCACGATCACGCCCTGGGGATCGCACAGGAAGCTGCTGCCCCAGAACTCGATACCGGGCGGGCCGGCCGGCGTCTCCAGGCCCACGCGGTTGACGGCGGCCAGGTACACGCCGTTGGCGATACTGTGCCCGCGCTGCACGGTCCGCCAGGCGTCGAGCTGGGCGGCCCCGTGCGCGGCTTTCTCGTCCGGGTGCCAGCCGATGGCGGTCGGGCAGAAGACGATGTCGGCCCCGCGCAGGGCGAGCAGGCGCGCCGCCTCGGGGAACCACTGATCCCAGCACACGAGGACGCCCAGGTTGCCGAACTCGGTCGGGAAGACCTGAAACCCGAGATCGCCGGGCGCGAAGTAGAACTTCTCGTAGTACCCGGGATCGTCGGGGATGTGCATCTTGCGGTACTTGCCCAGGATGGCGCCGTCGGTGCCGATGACCGCGGTGGTGTTGTGGCAAAGGCCGGCCGCGCGCCGTTCGAAGATGGAGGCCAGCACCACGACCCCGCTGCGGCGGGCCTCCCAGCCCAGGGCCTCGGTGCTGGGGCCGGGGATGGGCTCGGCCAGCGAAAAGAGCGCGGCGTCTTCCTTCTGGCAGAAGTACGGCGAGCGGAAGAGCTCGGGCAGGCACACGACCTTGGCGCCTTGGCTTCCGGCCTGGCGCACCTGCGCGCAGGCCTTGTCCAGGTTGGCCGCGGGCTCGGCGGCCATGGCCATCTGCACGAGGGCGATCTTGTACGGGGGGCGGACTTGCATGCATTCCTCTTTACCGCAACCGCGCGGATCTTTCTACGCGCCGGCCGCCTTGACGAAGCGGCGGCCGCGGGTAAGAACCTGCACCATGAGTGTCGAACTTCGCGGCAAATGGGCGCTGGTCACGGGCGCCAGTCGCGGCATCGGCCGCGAGATCGCGCGCGGCCTGGCCGCCAAGGGCTGCAACCTCGTCCTGCACAGCCGGGCGCGCAAGCACTGCGCCGCGCTCGAACGCGAGCTTTGCAAACAGGTCAAGGTCGCCCTGGTCGGGGCCGAGTTGTCGATCGAGGGCGAGGTCGACCGTCTCGTTGCCGAGGCGCTGGCCAAGAGCCGCGGCATCGACGTGCTCTACAACAACGCGGCCATCATGACGACCTACCGGCAGAACTACGCCAAGGTCACGGCCGACGACTACCGCCAGAGCTTCGAGGTCAACGTCATCGCCCCCATCCGCATCACGCACGGCCTGCTGCCCTCGATGCTGGCCAAGAAGTTCGGCCGCATCGTGCAAGTCACCTCCGGCATCCGCGACGAGCCCGAGCTCATGGCCTATGCCGCGTCCAAGGCCGCGCTCGACAAGTTCGTGCGCGACACCGTGGTCAAGCTCGCGGGCACCGGCGTGACCATGAACCTGCTCGACCCGGGCTGGGTGCGCACCGACCTCGGCGGGCCCAAGGCGCCCAACCCGGTCGAGTCGGTCCTGCCCGGCGCCCTGGTGCCGGCCCTGGTCGACGACGACGTGCAAGGCCAGTGGTTCTCCGCGCAGGACCACGCGGGCAAGTGACTATCGCCCCATGCGCGCCAGCGCCTCGCGCTCGACGGACGCGAACATGGCGGGCAGCGAAAGGGCGACGAGCCCGTCGGTGATCTTGCGCAGCAGGAAGCCCGGCACCGGCGCCGCGATCTCCATCGCCACCCGGTATTCGACGCGCGCGCCGTTGCCCTCGGCGGCGAAGCGCCAGCCGCCTTCGGAGTTGCGGACCACCTCGCCCTCGACGTAGCGCCAGTCGACGGTCAGCGCCTCCGGGTCGCAGTCGAGATCGATCACGTAGCGGAAGGGCAGCACGATGTGGCCGCGGAACTCGGCGCGCACGCGCTTGCCCTCGATGGACAGGACGCGCGCCACCTTGATCTCGGAGAAGAGACGCGGATAGGCCGGAAAGTCCACGACCACGGCGTAGGCCGCGGCCGGGGGCACGGCGGGCATGACCGCGGTTCTGCACACCGGAGCGATGGGGGCTGGCACCGCCCGACGATAGCCCAGGACCGCCGCAAAGCAACGGCACGAAACGCCCGGCCCCGCGCTATAGTGGCCGCATCCGAGGCCCCGATGGCAATTCCTCGCGCGTATGCCCGGCTTGCCCTGGTGGCGCCGCTCGCTGCCGGATGCGTCGCCAGCCCCGCCGTGCCGTGCGTCTACTGCGACGGCGGCAAGGCCGACACGCGCATGCTCGTGGCGGGCGACGTCGCCGCGTCGGAGGCGGCGCTTTTCGACCTAGCCACCGGCGAGACGGCCCCGCCCATCGACACGGCCGACGCCTTCTTGCCCGCCACGCGCGACGTCCCCGCGGGCGAGGCACCCACGCCCACGCCGATCCTCGACGCCGGCCATCTCTTCGTCGACGATTGCGCCATGGGCAAGGCCCCGGGGTGGGAAGAGCTGCGCGCGCCGGGTTCGAGCGCCTACCCCAACGACTGGTTCGTGATCCCGGGGGAAACCGTTTCGCTCTACGCGCAGGGCACTCTCGACGCCGAGCACTGGCGCATCGCCTACGCCGTCGCGCCCCTCGGCCCGGACCAGATCGTCGAGGCCAAGCTGCGCGTCGTCGATTTCTACGCCGAGGCGCCCTCGTACATGGCGGCTCTCTTCGGCCGCTACGACCCCACGTCCGACAGCGGCTATCTCGTGGCGCTGCGCGGGGACGGCTCGGTCACGATTCGCCGGCGCGAGCGCGGCGTCAGCGCCTCCTGGGGTGGCGGCGTGACCCTGGGGATTCGCCCCGCCGTCTGGTACACCGTCCGGCTGGAAATCATCGGCGGCGCCATCACCGCCTTCGTCGACGGCACGCCGGTCTACTGGGTGACCGACGACAACCCGCTCGAAAGCGGCGGGGCTGCGCTGGGCACTTTCGGCGCCACCCTGGAAGCCGAGTACGTGCTGGCCGCGGAGCTGGAATAGAACGAAGCGGGCACGAAGGGCGCTGGGAGACGGAGGCCGGAGGCGAAGGGCTACGCCTATCCGTCCTTGCGTCGGATGGCGAGCAGCTGGTTGAGCGAGCCGGAGCGGAAGCCGGCCAGATCCAGCGCCACGAACGTGAAGCCCATCTCGCGGCCGAGCTTCGCGATGGCTTGCCGCACCTCGGGCTCGGCGGCGCGGGCGATGGCCTCGGGCTCGACCTCGAGCCGGACGACGTCGCCGTGCCAGCGGGCGCGCACCTGGCGGAAGCCGAGAGCGCGCATCCCGTCCTCCATGCCGTCGACCTGGCGCAAGCGCTCGGGCGTGATCTCGGTGCCGTAGGGAAAACGCGACGACAGGCAGGCCAGCTGCGGCTTGTCCCAGGTCGAAAGCCCCAGCTCTTTCGACAGCTCGCGCACCTCGGCCTTGGACAGGGTCGCGTCGACCAGCGGATGGCGCGCGCCGCGATCCTTGGCCGCTTGCATGCCGGGCCGATAGTCGCCCAGATCGTCCGTGTTGGTGCCAAGCAGGATCTCGTGCAGGCCCAGGCGCTTGGCCAGGGGTTGTGCGATCGCGAGCAGCCCGTCCTTGCAGTAGTAGCAGCGATCCTGCGGGTTCGCGCGGAACTCGGGCCGCGACAGCTCGTGCGATTCGGTGACCTCGGTGCGCGCGCCGATCTCGGCCGCGAGCTCCAGCGCGGCCTTGCGCTCGCTTGCGGCCATGACGGGAGAAAGCGCCACCATGGCCACGCAGCGCTCGCCGAGGACTTCGTGCGCCACCTTGAGCAGCAGGGTCGAGTCCACGCCCCCCGAGTAGCAGACCAGGGCCGAGCCACAGTCCGCGATGAGGCCACGCAAGCGCGCGTGTTTCTCCGCGAGGGTCATTGACCCCTTATACCTCGGAAGCCGCACGGGGCTAGCAGCGGTGCCGGGCTTCCGGCCGTCGTGGACGGATGGCGGCTTGGCTTCGGCGCCAGCCCGGTTCTTGATGGTCACCGCGTCACCGGGGCTCTGTTCGCTCGACGCCGCTTCGCGCTATCGGGTCGCGCCTCCGGGTTGACGGCGCGGCGTGTGAGGGAGCGCACGACGTGCCCGGCCCCACGCCGGACTAGACGGACCGACTACGCAAAAGCCACTAATGAGGTGTTACGCTCAGTACTAGTAAATAGTTGCGCTCTTCTGTAGCATTCGCGCGATTTTTGCCGGCTTCCATTGGTGAGGTTCCCATGAACACCCCTCTTCGTGGTCTTTCGCGTTTCGTGACTGGCGCAGCATTCGTCGCCTTCGCGTTCCTCGCGCCCAACTGCCAGCCCACTGGCGGAGAGCAGATCAATCCCGGAAGCGGTGGTTCCGAAAAGGGTGGGTCCGGCGGAAAGGGATCCGGCGGCGATGGCTCCGGCGGCAGCTCGGAAAAGGGTGGTTCCGGCGGCAGCGAAACGGGCGGCACCACCTCCTCTAGCGGCGGCAGCAACACGGGCGGCAGCTCGGCCAAGGGCGGCTCCGGCGGCTCGGCGCGAGGCGGCTCCGGCGGCTCGGCGCGAGGCGGCTCCGCCGGCAGCTCGGCGCGAGGCGGTTCGAGCGGCAGCGGCGGCTCGGGCAGCGGCGGCACCACCACCACGCCGACCACCGCCGTCAGCTCCGGCGGCACCACCGGCAGCACCACCGGCACCGGCACCAGCACGGGCAACGAAGGCACCGTCGTGGCCTTCGGCAACGGCAAGGGCCAGGGCGCCATGACCGGCTACGCCTACGTCGCCCTCGGCTCGAAGGACACCATTTCGGATCCGACGTGCGGCACCTCGGAAACGGAGATCACGAGCGCCGCGCCCTGCAAATCCGGCACGAACTGGAACGCGACCGACAAGCTGTGCATGACGGGCTCGATCCCCGCCTTGGACGCGACCAATCCCGACTACACCGGCAACTGGGGCGTCTCCGTCGGTCTCAACGCCACGGATCCGGAGGGCGGCGGATTGGGGCAGGCGTTTTCGAGCGTCACGATCACCCTGTCGGGCACGCCCACCTCGGGCCTGCGCGCCATCGTGCACATCAAGGGCGAGAGCGCGGACACGCAGTACTGCTCCCCGCTGACCTCCGGCACGGCGATCTCCTTCACCGACTTCTCCGCGACCTGCTGGGATACCGCGGCTCCCGGCACCAAGGTCACGGCCGCGCAGGTTGCCAGCATCGACAAGATCGCCGTGCAGGTCAACTCGGGTTCGAGCGCCATCACGGTGAGCAATCTCTGCATCACCAAGATCGAGTTCGCGAAGTAGCCGACGCCCCGGCATCGGCTCTCGGAGGGGCGCTGCGGCGCCCCGTTTTCGTTTCGGCCATAGAAAACCCAGAACCTCGCCCCCCTCTCGGTTGTCTATGCACGCGTGACGTTCCGCTCGCCGGCCGGCCCGCCGCCCTGGTTCGGACCGTGGCTCGTGGTGTTCGGGACCATCGCCGTGGTCTTCGCCCTCTCGCTGCGTGCCCTCAGGCCGCCGGCCGCGCTCGACCGCAGCGCGCCGGCCGAGCGCTTCTCGGAAGGCCGGGCACGCGAAGTCGTCCGCCATCTCAGCGAGAACATCGGCATGCGCGCCAACGGCACGGCGAAGCACGCGCAGGCCGCCGAGTACTTGGCCGCGGAGCTTGGCAAGCTGCCCGACGTCGAGGTCGAGACGCAGCAGGTGTCGGACGTCCACACGCACAAGCTCTTCCCGCTGGTCCCGTTCGTGTATCGCACGCTCAACGTGCTCGGGCGCCTGCCGGGCAAGTCGAGCGACGCCATCCTGCTCGATGCGCACTTCGACACCTTGTGCGATTCGGTCGGCGCGGCCGACGACGCCGCGGGAGTCGCCGCCATTCTCGAGGTGCTGCGCGTCCTGGCGGCCGGACCGCAGCTCGACCGCACCATCCTGGTGAACCTCAACGGCGCCGAAGAGGTCGGGCTGCTCGGCGCCGCCGCTTTCACGAAGCACCCCTGGGCCAAGGACGTGCGCGCCTACGTGTACCTGGAGGCCTTGCCCGGCGGCAAGGCCGTGCTCATCGGGGCGGGCCCCGGCCATCCCTGGCTGGCCAAGACCTACGCCCGCGTGGCGCCGGCGCCGCTCGGCAACGTGATGGCGCAGGAGCTGACCCAGAGCGGGCTTCTGCCCTTCAACGGGGACTTCACGCCCTTCCACGAGGCGGGCCTGGTCGGGCTGGACGTGGCCATGGTGGGCGACGCCTGGGCCGTGCACACGCGGCTCGATCGCCTGGAGCACCTGGAGCCGGGCGGCTTGCAGCACATGGGGGATGCGACCCTGGCCGTGACCCGGGCGCTGGCCAGCCAGGCGACATCGGTGCTGCCCACCGCCGAACGCGCGGTCTACTACGACCTCCTCGGGCACACGATGCTCGCCTACTCCATGTCCGTGGCGCGGGGCCTGGGCATCGTCGTCCTGGTTGCCTTCGCGCTGTGGCTGGCGCGCGCCCTCTACCTCTACTGGGTGACGATTCAGGGCGTGCTGGCCGCCTGCGCGTGGAATTGCCTTTCCGTGGCGGCCGGCGTGCTCGCGGCGCTCGCGCCGGCCGCGGTCCTCAAGCTGGTCTTGCACCGCTCGCTCGGCTGGTTCGCCCACCCGGCCCTCCTCATTCCCAGCTACGCCTTGCCGGCGGCGGCGGCCATGCTCTACATCCACCATCGCTGGCGCGCGCGAGCCCTGCGCAAGATGGTGGGCGACGAGCGCCGCGTGGAGCTTTGCACCTGGATGGGCGGCCTCCTGTTCTGGGCCTTCTGGCTGCTTCTCGCCACCGTCGGCGGGGTGGGCATGGGCTACGTGCCCCTCTGGTGGGTGGCGGGCGGCACCGCCGGCCTGCTCTTGGCGGGCGCCCTTCCGCGGCTGCGGCTTTTGGGCATGCTCCTGGCCCTGCTGCCCGGCGCCGTCGTGACCGTGGAGATTGCGACGCTGATCGTCGCCAGCATCGTGCCCATGGCGGGCCTGACGCCGCCCGAGGCGCCGACGGATCTGGTCATCGCGGCCCTGGTCGGGCTTGCGACGTGCCTGGTCGCGGTCGTTGCCTTCACCCTGCCCTGCCGCGACGGGGGCCTCGGCCGGGCCGCCGCCCTTTGCGCGGGACTCGGTCTCGCGGGCCTGATCGCGACCGCGCTCGTGCCGCCGTACACGGCGAACCGGCCCAAGCGGCTCCTCGCCGCGCACGCCGACGACGGCGAGAAGAGCGCGCTGCTGCTCGCGGGCTACGGCCCCGATGCCCTGCGTCCCCTGCTGCCGTCGCTGCCTGGCGCGTCGCCGGCGCCCGCCTCGTGGCCGAGCCTGGGTCTCTTCCTGCCGTCGTTCTCGCACATGCTGCCCGCCGGCCCGCCGGCCTTGTCCGCGCCGCGCGCCGAGGTCACGGCGTCGAGCTACGATTCCGCCGCGGACGCCCGGCAGGTCGCCCTTCATCTCAGAAGCGGCGGCCCGCAGCTCAGACTGCTGGTTCCGGCCGCGGCCTTGCTGGCCTGGTCGGTCGGCGAGAAGCTACCTGCCCGCCCGCCCGTGGACGGCAAGTACCTCATCCAGTTCGAGGGCGTGCCGGAGTCCGGCGTGGACGTCCGGCTCACCTTGCGCGGCTGGCAGCCGGTCGAGATCGAGCTGCGCAGCATCGCCGGCGCACCCGCGGATGCTTCCGAGGTGCGCGACCTCGCCGCGCGCCTGCCCGACTGGGTGAACCTGACCGCGTATTCGTATCGCCTGGCGAGGGTGAAGATCTGAGCCGCCGTCTCCGAGGTTCTTCGCGGCTCGGGAGCGCCCATCCCCGCGGCGCGCGGGCGAAGGAAGGCGAGCGCCCTTCACGCGGTGCCGAGCTTCTTGGCCAGAAGCTCCCTGATCTTCTTCGGATTGGCCTTGCCGCCCGAGGCCTGCATGACCTGGCCGATCAGGAAGCCCATGGCCTTCCCTTGGCCGCCCTGCAGGTCGGCCGCCGTCAGCTTTTTCTCGACCATGACCTTGTCGATGAGCAGGTCGAGCTCCTTCGCGTCGGATACCTGGCGATAGCCGCCGGCCTCGACGATCGCCTCCGGCGCGTCGTCGCTGTCGAACATGGCTCCGAGCACCTTGCGCGCCACGTTGGCGTTGATCTCGTCGCGCGCCAGCAGCTTGAGCAGCACGGCGAGCCGCGGCGCAGGAACCTTCGTGGCGGCCAGCTCCTGCCCCCGCTCCTTGACCGCCGGCAGCAACTGGGTGCCGAGCCAGTGCAGGGCCATGCGCGGGGCGATGCCCTCGCCGACCAGCGCCTCGAAATAGCGGGCGACGTCCGGGTCGGCGCTCAGGAAGGTGGCCTCGTCGGCGGAAAGCCCGTGCTGCGCGACGAAGCGCTCGGCCCGGGCCGCCGGCATCTCCGGCAGACGCGAGCGCATCGCCTCGATCCATTCCCGCGACAGCGCGATGACCGGAACGGACGGATCGGGCACGCACGGACCTTCGAACTTGGCCCGCATGGGCAGCGTCGCCTTCTTGTCCGGATCCCAGAGCCGGGTGTGCAGCACCACGGCCTCGCCTGCCTCCACCGCGGCCCGCTGGCGCGCGAACTCGTAGGCGATGGCGTCGCCCACGTGCCGCACGGAGTTCATGTTCTTGACCTCCACCTTGGTGTTCATCTGGCTCGTCCCGCGCGGGCGGACCGAGATGTTGGCATCCACCCGCATGGTGCCGTTCTCCATGCTGCACTCCGAGGAGCCGACGTAGCGGACTTGGGTGCGCAGCGCCTTCAAGAACTCCATGGCGTGGTGGGGCGAACGGAAGTCCGGCTCGGTGACGATCTCGACCAGGGGCGCGCCGGCGCGGTTGAAGTCCACCAGGCTGATCGGCACGCGGCCTTCCATCTCGTGCACCAGCTTGGCGACGTCCTCCTCCATGTGGATGTGGTGGATGCGCAGGCGCTTGGGTTTCCCGGTTTCGTCCGCAATCTCGATCCCGCCCCCCCGCGACAAGGGCAGATGGGCCTGCGAGAGCTGGAAGCCCTTCGGCAGATCCGGATAGTAGTAGACCTTCTGATCGAAGACGCTGGTCGGCTGCAGCTCGGCGCCGAGGCCCAGGCACAAAAGCGCCGCCTTCTCCAATGCCACCTCGCTCAAGCGCGGCGCCGCTCCCGGGAACCACAGGCAGGTGGGGCAGGTGTTGGCGTTGGGCTCGTCGCCGTAACGATTGGGGCAGTCGCAGAACATCTTGGTCGGGCAATTGAGCTCGACGTGGATCTCGAGCCCGATGACCGCTTCGAACTCCATGGTCAGCTGCCTCCTTTGACGATGCCGAGCAGCCGTTCGCCGAGCGCGAGCAAGAGCCCGTCGCCGCGCCTCGCTCCGACGAGCTGAATCGCGACATCGGCCGCGGGCAGCACCAGAGCCGGCTGGCCGGTGACGTTGGCAAAGAGCGTCGAGGCGAAGCCAGCGTAGGTCTCGGCCAACGACGGGGGCGCGCCGAGGTCGACGGGGCCCACCGCCGGCGACACCAGAGCGTCGACCTGGGCCGTGAGCCGCCGCATTTCCGACAGCAGCCGGGCGCGAATACGACAGGCGTTTTCGAATGCCTGGTAGCGCTCGAACTGGAAGAACGCGCCGGAGAGCAGGTAGCTCTTGAGGTGCGAGCCGAAGGCGGCGCCGCGCGCCGTCAGGTACATTTCGTTCCAGTTCCTCGCGCCCGGCACCCGGCGTCCGTAGCGAACCGAATCGTAGCGTCCCGCGCAGGACGAGGCCTCGACCGAGCCGACGATGCGATGAACGAGCGAAAAGAGCGGGAAGTCCGGCATGGACAGCCGCTTGATCGCGAAACCCGCGGCCGCGAGCTTGCCGACCGCCGCCCGAAACGCCTTGTCTCGCTCGGCGGACAGCGTGCCTTGCGCCTCGCCGACGAGCCCCAGGGTGGTTCGCCGCGGTTCGATCGCCCGCGGCGCGAGATCGGACGGCTCCTCGTCGGGCAAGGAGAAGTCGAGGTCGTCCTTGCCGGCGATGGCTTGCAGCGTGTCGCGAATCCGCGCCACGTCCGCGGCCAGCAGGCCGCAGCACTCCATCGAGGGGACGAGGCCGACCAGGCCCAAGCGGGACAGCAGGCCGTAGCTCGGCTTCAGGCCGCAGACCCCCGCGCGCGCGGCCGCCAGGCGACTCTCTCCCATCAAGTCCAAGACCAGCTCCAGGTCCGCGGTCTTGGTCCGGAGCGCCTCGCCGGCCTGGCTGTTCTCGAGGCCGAACCCGAATTCGCTCATGCGCGTCGAGCCGCACAGGCAGGCGCCGGCCTGCCGCAGTCGCCCCACGATGGTGGCGTCCTCGAGCGCCTTGAAGTCCGCGAGCGCCCGGGAGCCGGCATCGGTTGGCCAGCCGGCGACCGAGAGGTTGGGTTGCAGGGCGACTCTCAACCCCTGGAGCCGGCCGCTGCCAAGGATCGCCGTCTCGGAGCCGCGATGGACGAAGACCGAATCCATGAAGACGTCTCCCCTAGTCCAGAATGCTGACGACCTTGTAGTAGCTCCCCTTGAGCGCGGGCGCGCTCTTCAGGAGCTGGCCCGACGCGGCCAGCGGCGAGCGCTTCGCCTCGGTCCCCGGCCGCGTCCGGTTGGCCACCGGGGCGACGGAATAGACGGGTTGCTCCTGCCCGGCCCGCTCGCCGGCCAACCTGGCCAGCTGCCCCGACTCGTCGAGGACCGCTTCCACCAGGGCGCGCTCCTCGGCGGCGACCCCGATGCGCGACAGCCACGACAGGCGATCGACACGATCCTGCTTCTCGGCGGTGCCCGGCAAGACAACCGATCCGCCCAGGTCGAGCAGGCCCAGCTCGGCCAGTTGCTCGCGCTTCACCGTCGAGGGCGCGCCGGTCAGGGGACAAGCGGCGCTGCGGTTCTTGGGGAACGCAATGACCTCGCGAATGGACGGTGTCTGCAGAATCATCGACACGGTTCGATCCATGCCCAGCGCCAAGCCGCCGTGCGGGGGCGCGCCGAAGTCGAAGGCCCGCAGAAAGAAGCCGAACCTCGCCTTGATATCCTCCTCGGTGAGCCCGAGGGCCGTGAAGATCTTGCGTTGCAGGTCGCGCTTGTTGATGCGGATGCTGCCGCCGCCCAGCTCCTCGCCGTTCATGACCAGGTCGTAGGCGCGCGAGCGCAGCTTGAGCAGCTCCTCGACGTTCTTCGGATCGAAGTCGGTGCGGTCGGGGGCGGTGAAGGGATGGTGGCTGGAGGTGACCCCGCCTTCCTCCGTGGCCTCGAACAGCGGGAACTCGGTGATCCATACGGGACGGAAGCTGTCGGCCGGGATGAGCCCCAAGCGATTCGCCAGGTGCAGGCGCAGCTGGCCGAGCGCCGAGGTGACGACGGCGTACGACGGGTCGGCGATCATGAGCAGGACGTCCCCGTCGGCCACGTCGAATCGCCGCCGCAGGAGGGCGAGCTCCTCGGGGCCGAAGAACTGGACGATGTTGGACTCGAGCTTGCCGCCCTCGGCGCGCATCCAGGTCATGCCCTTGGCGCCGAAGGACGGGACGATCTCCTTGGCGTATTCGTTCTGCAGAACGTTCTTGCTGAGCTTGTCCGACTGGCCCTTGACGTTGATGCCCTTGATGCAGCCGCCGCGCTGGAGAATCTGCCGGAAGATCGCGTAGTTCGTCCGCGCGAAGACGTCCGTGACGTCGACGAAGCGGAGGCCGAAACGCAGATCCGGGCGATCCGAGCCGGTGGTGTCCATGGCTTCCGCGTAGGTCATGCGCGGAAACGGTCGCGGCACGGCGATGTTGCCGATGGCGAACATCTTCACGGTCAGCTCCTCGAGCAGCTCGTAGAGGAACTCCTCGTCGATGAACGAGGCCTCGATGTCGAGCTGCGTGAACTCCGGCTGGCGGTTGGGGCGCAGATCCTCGTCGCGAAAACAGCGGGCGAGTTGGAAGTAGCGCTCCATGCCGCCGACCATGAGCAACTGCTTGAAGAGCTGCGGCGACTGCGGCAGGGCGTAGAAGCTCTTGGGGTGGACGCGGCTCGGCACCAGGTAGTCGCGCGCGCCCTCCGGCGTGCTCGCCGTGAGCACCGGGGTTTCGACCTCGACGAAGCCGCGCGAATCGAGGAATTCCCGAACGCACTGGAAGATGCGGTGTCGCGCCACCAGGTTGTCCCGCATCGACGGACGGCGGATGTCCAAGTAGCGGTATTGCAGCCGCAGCTCCTCGGCCACGTTGTCGGCGCCCGACGACACGGCCCCGGCGACCATGCCCTTGCTCGAGACGGCGAAGGGCAGCGCATCCGACTCGGCCAGCACGGTCAGCTCGGTCACGAAGACCTCGATCCCGCTGGTTTCGATATGGGGGTTCTCCGTGCCGGGCAGCCTGGCCCTGACCGCGCCGCCGACGGCGATGCAGTACTCGGAGCGAAGGCTGGCCGCCCTCTGGCAGACGTCGGCCGACGCGACCTCGGGGCTGAACACGATCTGCACGATGCCGCTGCGGTCCCGCAGATGGACGAACAGCAGGCCGCCGTGATCGCGGAAGGCATCCACCCAGCCCGCGAGCAGGACCTTTTGGCCGACGTCGTTGGCGGTCAGTCGACCGCAGAAGACACGTTGGGAGAAGCGCATGAATGGGGTCCTTCCGGCTGCGGCGGACGCGAGAAACCCATCCCGCAACCGAGGGCCCGTGCGCGCCGCCGCGTGGGGCCGCCACCATCCCCGAAAAGCGCCGCCGCGTCAACCGGCCGGTGGTGGCAATTGCCCGGCCCGCCGTCTTTCGGCCGTCGTCGCGCGCGAATGCGGCAGGCGGCCACCACGGCTGCTACCGCGCGTAGGCCGGGCCCTGGCCGTTGCGCAGCAGATTGCCCCGCCCGGTCGGCCAGGGCAGGCATTGCGTGCCGGAGCCCGGCACGGTGTAGACGTCGACGCCGTGGTCGAAGGTCAGAAGCACGATTTCGAGCGTGCCGTCGCCGTCGAGATCGGCCACCGACGGCGCGGCCGGCACGCCGATGCCGTTGCCGCCGCCGTCGTCCTGGTTCTCGAGCGTGATGTCGAAAAGCTCCTGGCCGGTGTTGTCGAGCACCACCAGGCGACCGCCGTTCTTCTCGAGCGAGTAGACGCCGAACACGATCTCGGGCACGCCGTCGCGGTTGAGATCCACGACCGCGGGTTCGGAAGCGAAGGTCTTGGACGCGCCCTTGGCGTAGTCGTGACGCCACAGGAGCTGCGCGTCCGGGCTCATCGCGTAGGCGGCGCCGTCGTTGAGGGTGGCGATGATCTCGGGACGGGCATCGCCCAGGATGTTGGCGAGCACCGGCGCGGGCACGCCCGAGGGCGGATACCAGTCGCCGCTGGCGCGCACGGCCGGCTTGGACGACATGGGAAGGATCTCCCAGCCCGGCATGCGCATGGCGCTGCGCGAACCGTCGCCGTGCGCGCCCTGCAGCACCGTGAAGGCGTAGCCCTGGGTCTCGTAGGGCTCGTGCATCTCCGCGTTGGGCAGACCGATGACCTCGTTTCTGCCGTCGCCGTCGAGATCCGCGACCGTGGGCGGCGAGTCCGTCCACTGCAGCCACATGGTCTGTTCGATGTCGGGCCACTCGCCCGTGTGCAGGTGGTAGTGGTTCTCCTCGACCACCGGATCGGCCCAACGAATGAACTGGCCCCAGGTGAACCGTTGGCCCTCGTATTCCCTGGCGCGGTTGGTGAAGTACGGGGATGCGAGCACCGAGGTGCCGTCGGGCTTGAAGGCGTTGATGAAGTGGTTGTCGTAGGTCACGATGGTTTCCTGCTGGGGGTCGTCGTCGATGTTGCCGATGCCGACGTTCAGGCCATAGCAGCCGTAGCCATCCTGGCCCTGCCCGTTGGTGTCCGCGTCGCCGCCCGGGCCCGTGCGCGTGTTGTAGCGCGGCCAGGCCGCGAAACTCGCGCCTGCGGGCTGGAAAAGCTCGCCGTTCGGCGAAAAGACGAAGACCTGGGCCCCATCGGGGGCGGTGTTGGTCGTGGTCACGACCACTTCGATCTTGCCGTCGCCGTCTAGATCCCCGGCGGCCATGCCGCGTCCCTCGGGGGACTGCCCGTCGCTGGTCGTCGATGCCGGCCAGCCCGCCTTGATGGTCAAGGCGCCGTTCCTCCATTCATAGGCGCCGACCGTGCCCTTGTTGCCGGCCGCCACGATGTCCATCACGCCGTCGCCGTCGAGATCCGCGACCACGGCCGGCGCGTAGATGCGATCCTCGGTATAGGCGCCTTCCTTGATCGTGCCCAGCAAGGCGCCCGCGCTGTCGAACACGAACAGGCTGTAGAAGGGCGCGACGATCTCCTTCTTGCCGTCGCCGTCCAGATCCGCCAGGCCGGGCGAGGAGAACCAGCCCGTCTCGGCCCAGGACTTGTCGCCGGTCAACGTGCGCACGCGCACCGGCATGGCCACGGGCGCGCCGCCGCCTTCCGACAGGCAAACCGGGGTCGGCGCGACGCTGCCGTCCGGGTAGACGATGTCGGGCCCCGGATCGGAGCCGCCCGACTTCGACGAGCAGCCGGCGAGCACGGCCAGCAGCAAAACGCCGCGCCTCGCAACAACGACGTACGCGTTCGTCATGTCCTCCTCCTTGGCCCGCGCGGGGCACGGGCCATAGAATCGTACACCCATTGCGGCCGGTCGGTCTCGGCCCCTGCGACAATGGCCGGGGGTCCCTTCGATCGCGCATGCCGCGATCGGAAGGTCGCGCTCCTTCCGGATCCTCTCCCGTCCCGTCCAACAAACCATCGCCGGCGATCATGCGGCCTACCGAGCGTAGAAGCCGAACATCCCCACAGGCCGCGAGCGGCAGACAACCTTGCCACGCCTCTTCCTCTACGCAGTCGAGCTTCCGCCGCAGCCGGTCGTCGATCGCGGAGGCGATCATCGCGATGAGGAACTGCAGCGTCGCGGACAACATCGCCGGCCAACTCGCCCGCCAAAGCGCGGCTTTCCAAGCTGACTATCTGCGCGAATTCGGCGAATTCGCGAAAGAAGCCCGACGACAAATACCCGGACGCCACGCCATCCGTGGCTTCAACGCGCAGGCTGCCGGGCGCGCTACCGCCAACGACGAGGCCGGCCGTGGAAGGTCATGCCGCCGCATTTTGCGTCCCGCGCTGACCAATGACCGCCCGAGCATTCTCCACGACGGCAATGTGCGCCTGCACTTCGAACGGCCGTGGTCCGATGGCACCACCGCCGCTACGTGCACCTCGCCGTCAATACGCGACTTCCCATTTGCCCGACGCCGAGCGGACGAACACCAGGCGTGGCGGATAGAGCGCGGAAAGAACCGTGATGATGCACGCCTGCACTTCGACTTCCTTGATGCGCTCAAGCGCCTTCGGATCGACCGAAAAAAAGAGAGCCCCGGCCTTGCACCGGCCCACCACTTCCGGATTCCCGCTCGTCACGAATTCCAGCTGGGCCTGGGGACAGGTCCCGACCCGGATCCCCGCCGCATACCCTTTGCCGAGACACCCCGTCTTCTTGAATCCGGTCAGGTTGATATCCCGGTTGGCCTCCAGCATCTTGTACGAAGCGGCGACTTCGCGTTCGTCGAAAAGGACCGGGGCGTCCTTCTTCTCAACCACCTGTTCTGCCACCACAACGTTGTTGACGTACAGCGATGCCTTGCCGGGTACGGTTTCAACCACATTGGACCTCCTCGGATCGCCGACAAAAGGAGTGTAACTGAATTCGACGTCTGTCACCCTTGCCGCCGCCATTGAAGACCAGAGCAGAAGAAAAGCCACTGCTACGTTTCGCATGATTTCCTCCTCTGTTGAGACGCGTTGAGAAGCACCTATCGTCTGGCGTGAATCCCGTGCCCTCCCGGAATGGCTCTTTCCGTTGGATGGCGACCGGCCCAGCGCCCAAGTCAATCGAAGGGGGGCCTCGTCCGAGAACCTCTCCCCCGAGCGGCGCCACCGGGCCTCGGCGCTCGGCGGCCAAGCTTCGAGGGCCGCGTTCTGCGTGGCCAGGGATCTCTGGCATGTCCTTACAGCGGGTGAGGGGCAGCGGATCAGAGAAAACAGGAATGGATAGATGTCGCCAGAAAACGAACGGAGGGGGCAGTCTTCGCCAGGTCGCATGCCTCCCCGGCCAAGATGACGGTTCGACGGTCGCTACTCAACGACCAACTGGTGCCGCCATCGAGGACAGAAGCGAGCACCAGGGCACAGTTCACCGTGATCTCTTGCGGGCCCGAGAGTGGCGTGGCGAAGGTGAACTCGCAGTCTGCAGTCCGCACGCACTCTTGGTACGGAATGGGGGGAGAGGCACAACCGTCGATGGACGCACAGCCGGGAAGCGCGTCCCGTTCGTCTCCCCAGCACATGAGAGGCGAAACGGAGGCGGAGTTGTCCACCGGGCTGCTCGTATCATTGTACGTTGACCTCGCCACCTCTACGTCGCCGCCGCCATCTCCCGGGTGGACGAGTAGGCCGCGCTCACAACCGAGCAGCGTGAGCAATAGGACGCCGCCTCTCCCTAGCCGGCTTGCGTAGACCATCGAACGCAGCATGATTTCACGCACGCTATGGTTTCAAGCACCATCTTCGTATCGCGGGATCATTCCCATGGTTGTCCGACGCAAGGACGACGCCAGCGTACTTGGCCTCGGAGATCAAGTCGCCGGCGCCTGTACCTAGGTCGCTACGAGTCGCCGAATCGATGGCCCCGTCGTCCCCCGCCCCCGCAGTGTCGCCACAGACGCGGACGCCTTCCCACTCTCGCATGACGGTTTCCTTTCCGTGGACGTCCAGGCCCACGGAAGGGACCGTCACCTGTTTCCTATTTTCACGACGGGACGGCAGAGCCTCCGCGAGTCCACCAGGCAAGAACACGAGGGCGGTCCCGCACGAGCCGCGTGTGGACGAGCCCCGGACTCGCGTTCGCCACGGGTTGCTGCCCCGGCCAGGGCGCACGCGGAATTGGACACGAGAAGACGCATGGGGCCGCCAGCCTACCCCGGCCCGGAATGCTCACGATTCCCCGTGCGTACGGGGTCTTCGCGGGTCACGGGGAGATCCTCGTGCAAGCGCACGCCTTCGACCTGCAACGCAACAGGTTAGGCGTTCTACGCGCCAAGATGCTTCTAAATTGGACCGATTCGCGAGTCCCGTGCAACTGACGAACAGCATCGGTCACAGGGTGTTCGCCTATGGGAAGGGGTGCATCGATGAGAACAGGGTATCTGTCAACAACGATTTGGGTCGCCGGGTTCCTGGGCATGGCTCTCGGCGGCTGCGGCAATTCGACCACCGGGGCCGTCGG
>JAFGPX010000134.1 GCA_016935975.1 Deltaproteobacteria bacterium | reverse complement strand
CTCCTTCGTTCGTTGTTTCTGTTTTCGCTACCAACCATTTCGCCACCCTGCTCCACGGCGGTGGCGGTGCCTGTGCTGCCGCCCGGGACACCCCGGCATCAGGAAGGCGCGCTCCGTCAGGGCCCCGGAGAAATACGCGTCCAGGACCTCGTCCAACGGACCGCAGGTGTTGGGAATCACCCGCATGCCCGCCGAGGCAAGCAGGGCTTCCAGCGGCCACGAGATCGCGCCGCAGATGAGCACTCTTGCTCCCAGGCCGACGATGCGCTTGGCCTTGGCGATTGGATCCGCCTCGGCGATGAACGCCGGCTTGCGGCTTCGGGCGCCATCCAAGCCCGCGCTGATCAGAAGGAAGGACTTGGCGGCGTCAAGCACCGGTGAGATCCGGTCCCCGTCGGTGGACAACAAGACGGTCATGCTCTCAGGGACAGCACGAAACATGCCAGCCGTCGGAGGTTGCATAACTATTGGGGATCACGGCATTTGTGCGCCGATTCTCCTGGGGCGGACCGCGCAACAATCGTGCAAATGGAAAAATAATCCATGCAGGCTGCACGATTGATTGCTAGAGACTCGTCCAGAGAGGTGTCGACCTTGAGGGCTCGCAGCCGGACCACCGAGAAGCAAGCGAATCGCGTCGCTCTCGATCCGGCCCGTTGTCGCGATCCGATCCTCGATTCCATCAACGAGGGCGTCTTCACGGTGGACCTCGATTGGCGAATCACGTCCTTCAATCGAGCGGCCGAGAGGATCACCGGCATCCGTCGCGAGGATGCCATCGGCCGCCGCTGTAGCGAAGTGCTTCGGGCAAACATCTGTCAGGACGCCTGCGTGATGAAGCGCGTGCTTCATGCCAAGAAGCCAGCGGTCGACGCGTCCGTCTTCATCGTCGACGCAACGGGGGAGAGGATCCCCATCAAGGTTTCTGCCGCCATTTTGCGGGACACCGACGGCCGGGTCATGGGCGGGGTGGAGACTTTTCAGGATCTCCGGCAGGTGGAAGAGCTGCGCAAGAGGCTTCGGGACAAGCACACCTTCGTGGACATCGTCGGCAAGAGCCGAGCCATCACCCAGATTTTCGACATCCTGCCACACATTGCCGACACGGATGCGACCGTGCTCGTCCAGGGCGCAAGTGGGACCGGCAAAGAGCTGGTCGCCCGTGCCATCCACGCCCTGTCGCCTCGTCGCAAGAAGCCCTTCGTGGCCGTCAACTGCGGCGCTCTTCCGGACACCCTGCTCGAGTCGGAGCTGTTCGGTTACCGGGCGGGAGCGTTCACCGATGCCAGGAGGGACAAGCCGGGACGCTTCGCCTTGGCCGATGGCGGAACCCTGTTCCTGGACGAAATCGGCGACATCTCAGCCGCGATGCAAGTTCGACTGCTCCGGGTGCTGCAAGAGAAGGCCTACGAGCCGCTGGGCGCGGTCGAACCCGTGCGGGCCGACGTGCGCATCATCGCCGCAACCAACCGGGATCTCGGCGAGATGGTCCGCGCGGGTAAGTTTCGGGAGGATCTCTACTATCGGATCCATGTCGTCCAGATCGACGTTCCCCCGTTGAAAGAGAGACGAGAAGACATCCCCATTCTGGTCGATCACCTCATCGCCACCTACAATCGAGTGCACGACCAGGAAATCACGGGGCTTTCCCAAGAGGCCCTGGCGCTGCTCGTGCAGTACGACTATCCGGGCAACGTGCGAGAGCTACAAAACATCCTGGAGCACGCCTTCGTGCTGTGTCGCGGTGGAACGATCGAGCCTCGTCATCTTCCATCGGAAGTCGCGCGAGGCTCTGCCCGCGAGACGGTGGATGCCTGGCACGGGATGAACCTCAGGACCACGGAGAAGGCTCTGATTCGAGAAGCGCTGGCCAAGCATGGGGGCAGCAGGGCGCTCGCCGCGGGCGATCTCGGCATCGACCCAAGCACGCTGTATCGCAAGATCCAGAAGCTGGGCATCGTCACGCCCGCGCAGGATGGTCGTGGCAAGAGGGCCCATCCGACCCGACGGAAGCCGAGCCCGCCTGAGACCTGACCCCGACGACGAAGGCCTAGAGCACCGAACGGTTCTAGAACCGCGACATTTCCGGATGTTGCACCACAGAGGACACAGAGAACACAGAGGCCGGAACGGAAGAAGGGTTCCGGAGCCAGGATCCGGAGCCCTTCTTCCTCTCCCTCCGTCTCTGTGTCCTCTGTGTTCTCTGTGCTTTTTCCCGGGTTTCGCGGGAAAACCAAACCGTTCGGTGCTCTAGGGCTCGTCCGACAGCCAAGGCCAGCACTTGAGCTGTCGGGAAATCGCGGGCCGCCTGCAGGGCCGGCGCGCGGCTGGCGGGCCGCGTGCGCGTGAGCGGGGGCGGTAGCGTGTTCGTGTGCGTTGCGCGGAAGGCGCGGGGCGGCCGCGCTCGCGCACGCTCGCGCTCGCCGCCCACGCGAGCCGAGAAACGCTAGCCGCGATCGCTCACGCTGGCGGGCTTGCATTGCTCCGGCAGCGGTCTCTTTCGAGAAGACGGAAAAGACGAGCCCTTAGGGCAAACCGAATGGGAACGAGTGCAACGCCGCCGCGTGGGCAGTGAAGATGGCGAGCGTGCTTGCGTCTTGATCGTAGACGGAGTACCACCCCGGCGTTTCGTGGGGAGGATCCCCTGTCCAAAGACTCGGCGGACGCGCCTCGCCGGCCCAGGCCCAGAAATTGTCTCCGGCGATCGCGCCTTGCGCGGCCATCAGGCTCTCGACCTCGACAAACAGCGACTGGTAGTACGTGTCGCGATAGGTGACCGGGGTCGCGGGATCGTAGCCCCCGGTCGGCGCCCACGCATCGCGGGCCAGGCCGAACTCCTCCAGGACCAAGGGCTTGCCCAGGGCGACCGCTTGGGTGTTGTGCACATCGATGTACTCCAGCGCGAAATCCACGGCGGCCTGCAAGTTGGCGGTGGTGCTGTCGGCGGCGGTGTACTTGCCCCAGTTCTCGACCCAGATGTGGCAGGTCGTGTAGTCGATGTGCGGGCTTGCGTGCGTGGTCTTGAAGACGCCCCCCCATGTGCCTTCGCTGCCGACCGTGACCATGTGGTTGGGATCGAGCGACTTGATGAATCCTGCGGTCTCGTCGATCCACTCGGGCGGGTAGTCGCGCGGCTCGTTGGCCAGCTCCCAGGCGAAAATCGTCGGATCGTCGCGATAGAGCCGGCCTGTGACCGTGTTGACCCGGCCGATCACCGTCTGGATGTGGTTCCGATAGTAGGTCTGGCAAGTCGTGCACGCGTAGAAGCGATCGACGTAGCGGATGTAGACGTTGTAGACGCCGCCGGGATCCAGTCGGTAGGGAATGGCCGAGCCGTCGCTCCAGCTCACGTACTGGGCCATGCCGCCGGTCCATTCCCAGTAGTTGTTGAGCATCATGACCGCTCGCATGTGGCGCAGACCGAGCTCGGCGAGCAGGTAGTCCAGTCCCTGGAAGACCAGCTCGTTGTAGGTCCCGGGGGCGGGCTGCAGCGAGGGCACCACGCGATACTTCTCCGTGTCCGGACCCTCGGAAGCGGCAGCGACCCTGACGTTGTTGACACCGAGCGCCTGCAAGCGATCCAGCTCGCGTCCCAGGCGGGCGCGGTCGCCCGTCGTGTCCGCGACGCCCAGATTCATGCCCTGCCAGAAGTTGGTGCCCACCACGACCTGACGTCTTCCACCCTGCTCGAACTCGGTCCCGACCGCCCTCACGAAAGCCGAGGGCACGCCGGCCGCGTCGCTTCCTCCCGCGTCCGGGCTCTCCCCCCCTGCCTCCGTCCCGTCGCAGGCGCAAAGCAGCAGCGCCGCGATGGCGACAAGCCAGCCGGCTCGCAAGCGAGCCGGGTCGTTCATGCCATTCGCGGCATCTGCTTCAATCATGGGCATCGTCCGCTCCAACGGGCAGGTCGACTTGCGGGAGGAACCCAATCTACTCCATCCCGAGCCACGCCCCCAAGCCCGATGCTTCCCAAATCCTCCATCTCGTGCGTTCTTCCGGTCAGAGTCGCCGAAAGGGTTTTCCCATGCAGTGTTTCGTCCGCCAGTCTTCCGAACGCGTGGCTCTGGCCGCACTCGTGATCGGTTCCGTCTGCGTCTACACCGCGTGCGGTAGCGGCGAGGCTGGCAAGCTCGATGCCGGGGCCGACGCCCCGGCCGCGCCGCCCGACACAGCGCCGCCGGACATCGTGCCGCTTCATGCCTGTCCATCGGCTCTGCCTTCGCCCGCGGTGCTCGACGGAGGCCTTCTGCCCAGCCGGCGGCCCGCGGGGGCCTTGCCCAGCCTGGCCGCTGCGCTTTCGCCCGGGGCTTTGCCCGCGACGGACGTGGTGTTCACCATCGACACGAGTCAGGGCGTCTGGCCCATCTCGCAAGACATCTACGGCATGAACTCGCCGTTCCCGGACCAGACCGTCGATGCGACGTTGCGAGCCACGAGCCTGCGCTTGGGCGGCAACCGATGGTCCGCCTACAACTGGGAGAACAACGCCTCGAACGCGGGCAAGGACTGGCAGTTCCAGAACGACGGCTACTTGAGCGCGTCGGACGCCCCGGGGGATGCCGTCCGCTTCGCGCTGGGCGACGCCCATGCCATGGGCGGCGGCGCGGTGCTGACGGTGCCCATCGGCGACTACGTGTCCGCGGACAAGGCGCCGGGCGGGGACGTGCGCGGGGACGGCGGCACGGACTACCTGGCGACGCGTTTTCGCAAGAACGTCGCGCGCAAGGGCGCGCCTCCGAGCGATCCGCCGGACGTCCGCGACGACTCGGTCTACCAGGACGAGTTCGTCGCGTGGGCCAAGGGTTGCGCCGGCACGATGTCGCTTGCCTTCTGCCTCGACAACGAGCCCGGTCTGTGGAAGGAAACCCACCCCGAGATCCATCCCGCCGCGGTGACCTACGACGAGCTATGCCAGCGCACCGTCACGTTCGCGACGGGCATCAAGGCGGCGTGGCCCGCGGCGCCGGTCCTGGGGTTCGTCAGCTACGGTTGGAACGGCTACACGACCCTGCAGAACGCCCCCGACGCCAAGAGCAAGGGCGATTTCATCGAGTACTTCTTGGCGCAAATGCAGATCGCCGAGGCGAACGCCGGTCGCCGGCTCGTCGACTACCTCGACTTGCACTGGTACCCCGAAGCGCGCGGCGGCGGCGCGCGCATCGTGTTCGACGCGGCGCCGACCGGCGCCGCCAGTCTGGCGGCCTACGAGGACGCGCGCTTGCAGGCGCCTCGCTCGCTGTGGGATTCGACGTACGAAGAAGCCAGCTGGATCATCGGCAACCTGCAGGCGCCCATCAACCTGATCCCGCGCATCCAGCAGAAGATCGCCGCCCACTACCCCGGCACCAAGCTCTCCTTCACCGAGTGGAACTACGGCGGCGGCGGCGACATCACGGGCGCCATCGCCACCGCCGACGTCCTGGGCATCCTGGGCCGCGAGCGCGTCGCCATGGCGCACATCTGGCCTCTGTCGACGCACGAGCCGTTCACGGCCGCCGGGTTTCGCGTCTTCAGGAACTACGACGGGCGAAGCGGCGAGTTCGGCGACGTGGGCATCCCGGCCGGCAACACCGACCCGGTCAACACATCGGTGTATGCGAGCCTTTCCTCGAGCGATCCCCGCCATGTGGTCGTCGTCGCCATCAACAAGAAGAGCGACGCCACGGTGACCGCGGGCATTCGTCTCGCGCACCCGGCGAGCTTCGGCAGCGCCCGGGTGTACCTGCTGGCGGGCACCGCTGCCGAGATCGTGGCGGGCCCGGGGCTCGCGGCGCTCGACGTCAACGCGTTCTCCTACGCCATGCCGCCCCGCTCGGTGTCGGTCCTGGTTTTCGATGGCGGCGGCACCGCGCCCGGAATCGACGGTGGCGTCTCCATCGACGGCTCGGCGGGCGGGCCGCTCGATGGCGGGGGCGGCGACGACGGCCCGGGGCCACGAGGGTAGCGGACTTCGACGCGCGATGCTGACGAAGACCGTCGTTCGCTTGTCCAGCCCCGCGGCAGGTTGAGGTCGGAGGGACAGTTGAGCCTGCCACCGGGCTCGGTGTAGAACCCACGGGGCGAGCGCCACAGTTGCCCGGACTGCGCAAGAACGAAAGGACCACATCGTGACGACAAACGAGAAGCGAAACAGCTTGTTGGTGGCAGTGCTCGGTTGTGCGGCCGTCGGCCTCTTCGCCGGGTGCGCCGGGGACGAGACCGAAAACCTCGCGGATGCCGGCGGAACTCCCGACGCGAAGAGCACCGGCCCCGTGACTCTTTTCGATTTCGCCACGACTTCCCAGGGTTGGTACTTCAACAACTGGCAGGAGATCGCCGACGGCGGCCCCTCGGGCCAGCTCAACTTGGCCTCCAGCGCGGTCACGGTCACCGGAGCACGCCCCACGATCGAATGGGACGGCGTCGTGGGCAAGCCTGCCGGCTCCCTCAAGATAGTCGTCCCGTTCACGGGTTTCGATCAAACCGTCATCACAAACGTCCAGTTCAGTCCGGCGCTCGACTGGACGGACAAGGTCGTCGGCCTGGACATCAAGATCGAGCCGGGGTTCGATGCGCTCTACACGGGAGGCATGCAGCTCCTCGCGCAGGATCAGACCTGGGCGGGTACCTGGCAGTGGAACAACTGGCCCTTGGACAGCGAGTGGCAACCCTACGTGCTCAACATGACCATGGCGCCCATGCAGACGGACAACGTGGTCCAATTCGGGGTCAAGATCGATTCCGGCACCTCCGCGGGCGCTGCCGTCGACGAGCTGGGCAACCCGGTCTTCACGCCCACGACGGTCACGCTGCACGTCGACAACGTCGTGGTCAAGTAGTCAGCCCTCGGGGTAGCTCAGGCCGAAGCCGTAGGGGAAGAGCGGGATCTGCCCGTCGCCGTCGCGGATGGGGATCTGCTCCGAGCTGGCCGGCCAGGTGAAGCCGAGCTTGCCGGTCGGCTTGGCGTCGCCGAAGAGCACGTCGGCGATGCCCTCGCCCTCGGTGCCGGGCAGCCAGGCGGCGATGAAGGCGTTGGCCTGATCGAGAGCCGAAGCTCCACTCGCGTCGGTGAGAAGCAGCGGCCGGCCCGAGAACAGCACGACGGCGAAGGGCACGCCCGCGGCTTTCACCTTGGCGATGGCCGCGAAGTCCGACGTCATGAGGTTCGGGGTCGCCTTGTCGCCGTTGCCTTCGGCATAGGGGATCTCCCCCACGACGACGACGGCGTAGTCGGCGCCCTCGGCGCCGCTGCCGTCGGTGGACGTGGTGACGGTCGTGCCGCTGCCGGCAAACAGGTTCTTGATGGCAGCCTGGACCGTCGTGCCCGTGGTGGTGCCGGTCCCCTCGCCGCTGCCCAGCCCCTGCCAGCCCAGCGTCCAGCCGCCGCATTGCCTGGACAGGGAGTTCGCCCCGGCACCGGTGACGTGAATGCGCGCCAGCGTCTTGGGCAGTGGCAAGGTCCCGTCGTTTTTGAGCAGCACCAGCGACTGGCGAACCGCATCGCGCGCCGCCGCCCGATGCTCCGCCGAGCCGATGGCGGCCGTCAGCGCCGGAGCGATGGTCGTGTCGGCGTCGAGCAGCCCCATCTCGCACTTGACGGCAAGAATGCGGCGGACGGCGTCCTTGATTCGGTCGGCCGGAACCTCGCCCGAGGTGACCAAGTCGGACAGGGTGCTGGCGAGATTGGCGGCGGTCTTGGCGCCGCTGCCATGGGAGAGCATCGCCATGTCGAGCCCGGCATTGAAGGCGGTCTCGACCTGCTCTCGCCAGGTGCCCGGCAGCTTCTGCACGGCGTCCCAGTCGGAAACCAGGAAGCCCTGGAAGCCGAGCTCGCCCTTGAGCACGTCGGTCAGCCAGTACTTCGAGGCGGTCATTCGGGTGCCCTGGTAGCTGCTGTAGCTGACCATGATCGAGCCGACGCCGGCCGCAATCGCCGCGCGGTAGGGCTCGACGGCGACCTGGCGGAAGGCGGCTTCGTCCAGCAGCGTGACGTCGCCGGCGTTCTTGCCGCCGTCGGTCGCCCCATCGCCCGCGTAGTGCTTGGCGCAGGCGAGCACGCTCTGCGGGCTGCCCAGGTTCCCGTTCTGCAGGCCCTTGATGACCGCCGCGCCCATCTGGGCCGTCAACTCGGCTTTCTCGCCGAAGGTTTCGTAGGTGCGGCCCCAGCGCTGGTCGAGCGCCGGCGAGACCGTCGGGTGGAAGGCCCAGTTGGCGCCCACGGCCAGCATCTCGAGCGCGGTGATGCGCCCCACCTGCTCGGCCAGGGCCAGGTTGCGCGAGGCCCCGATGCCGATGCTGTGCGGGAAGATCACCGCGTCTTGCACGTTGTTGTTGCCGTGGACCGAGTCGAGGCCGTAGAGCAGCCCGGCGTGGGGATCGAAACCCTTGGCGACGTCGAGGTACGAGGAAATCATGGCCGACCAATCGGGGGAGAGGTTGCTGATCGCGCCCGTGGTGGCGCTGGTCGGATCCGAGCCGCCGCCGCTGAAGACCGAGCCCAAGAGCGCCGAGGCGGCCTCGCCGACCGTCAGCCCGTTGCTGTCGACCGTGGTCATCTGGCCGTAGCATTGGGCCGGCGTCAGCAGCTCGACGAGCGCAACGGCTCTATCCCAGCAGGTCCGTGAGGGCACCCACGGCCCGCCGTCGATGGCCGTTGCGCCGGGCCAGACGGCCGGCCCGCTCGGGCCGCCGTCGAGGCCCGGGGCTCCGCCCTGACCTGCGTCCGGGAAGCCGGTGGCCGCGTCCAGGTTGCCCGACGACGACGAGCATCCCCAGACGGCCGTGGTGGTCAGAGCGAAGAGCGCCGAGGTTCGCGAGAGGTTGGAAGCCACATGTCCTCCGGGGTTGAGCGAGATTGCCGCTTTCGGTCGAAACGGTTGGCCGAGTCTAGCCCAACGAATCGACAAGCGAACCCGTAGTGTCCGAAAAACCAGTGCGCCGGTCAAAACCGGCGAGTTGAAAGGAATGAAAGAGTCCAACGGTGAAAGAGTAGCGAACTGCACTGGCCCCAAGCCGTGCG
>JAFGPX010000133.1 GCA_016935975.1 Deltaproteobacteria bacterium | reverse complement strand
CGCAAGGCATCCCTGATCTTCGTGTAGCCCCAGCCCCGGTTTTCCATCGCCAGCTTGATGACGAGCTTGCGGACATCCTTGCGCTTGGGCGGCCGACCACGCGCCCCGACCACGTGCAGGGCGGGCCGGGCGAAGCTGCGGCATCTCCGCGGGCAGGTGCATCGCCGTGAGGATCTTCTTGGCGATGTCTTCGTTCTCGATCGAGGCGATGAGGCGCAGCGGGGACTGGCACTCTTGACGGACGAGCAGTAGGGCCATTGCCCGACCGATCCGCCGCGTGCCGCTCGTCACACAGGAGCGCGTCGTGCCCCCGGGCGAGCGCGACGCAGGCGACGTGCACGACCGCGCGAGGGTGTAGGCTATCCCTGCGGGGGATCTTCCATGAGAAGGAGCTGGTCATGGCTGGCCATCGTCGCCGCGCTCGGTGTGGCCTCGGGATGCTCGAAGGCCCTGCGCGTGTCTCGCGACGCGGCGGTGGATACCTCGGCCCCGCCGGGCCCCGAGGCCGGGGCCGGCCTGGCCCCGGAGGCCGGCCGGCAGATGGACACGGCCCTGCGTGCCGACATCGTTGGCGATCTGGGCGGCTCGCCCGACGGCGGCACGGCCGACGCGCCTTTCCCGTCCGATGAGGCCGGCGGCGACGCGGACCACGTGCGGTGGCCCGGCCCTGACGCGAGGATCACGATCGGCACCGCCCCGCCCGCGCTCGACGGCGGCATCTACCCACAGGTCTACGCCTTCCCGGGCGTGGCGCTGTCGTCACACAGCGGGATGTTTCCGGTCGAGCCCGACCTCGCCTTCCGCATCGAGCAGATCGGCAGCTTCCAATACGCGGATCTGAACGGCGACAGCCTGGGCGACATCGTGATCGCCTACGGCGACAGCATCGGCTTCCGTCTGCAACGAGCAGACGGCAGCTTCGACTCCATAGCCGGCATCGCCTTGCCGGAGGACGACCACCTGGGGCGCACCGCCATCGCCGACTTCAACGGCGATGGACGCGCGGACCTCGCCCTCGTCCACAAATCCGCCGCCCACCTGCAGAGCATCGCCATCCACCTGCAGGGAAGCGACGGCTTCCGCAGCACTCCCGAGCAGGAGCTGGCCGCCTCCCCCGATGCCAGTGTCACCTGCGACAAGACCTACTTCCTCCTGGCAACCGACATGAACGGGGATCTGCGGCCGGATCTCGTGGCGCTGACCGAGCGCGACTATGGCTCGTACCTGGAGGCGGGATGCGCCTACGACACGGCCAACGCCCAGGTCTTCCTGCAGGATGCTGGCGGCACCTTCTCCCTGGCCATCGACTTCGCCCCGCGCAGCAGCGATGCCCTCTGTCGCACGTGTGCCACCTCCCTGGCGGCCGGCGACTTCACGGGCGACGGCCAGCCGGACCTGGCGGTGATCCAATACGGACAGGGGACGTCGTCGGACGCGGACTGGGTCGGCCGCGAGGTTCTGACCTATCCGCGGATCGCCGGCGGCTTTGCCGCCGAGCCGGCGCAGGTGCTCCGGCTGCCGCAGTACCTCAAGGCGGTGAGCTTCATCGACAGCAACCAGGACGGCAAGCTCGACATCCTGGCCCGTTCCGCGGACTGGGGTCCCTACGGGCCCAATATCGAAGCCGCGTATTTCACCCCGGGATTGACCGGCGTGTTCTTGCAGAAATCCGACGGCAGCTTCGACGACGCCGGGACCATCACGCCCGACGATTGGCTGCCTGCGGGCACCGATCAGGCGGTCGATCCCATCGGTATCGACATCCGCGACATCGACATGGACTTCGTGCTGGACCTGGTGCTCGAGCGCAGAAGCGCGGCGGAGGGACTGTTTCGCCAGGAACGGGGTCTTTTCGCGAGCAAGCCGGACGTGGAAGTGCAGAGCACCATCCCGGACTGGGTCGCCGGCGCCAACCAGAAGAGCCGGATCAAATACCTCGCAGACGATGGGGTCACCACGGTCGAACACAGCGGCCAGTTCAACATACTCGCCTACGCGCTGGCGGACATGAATGGAGACGGCCGTCCGGACATCGTCGCCGCCTATCGACCGCTCGCCCCCAAGATGGCCCCCGATCCGGTCACCGGCGTCTATCCGTCCAATCCCAGTCCCGACCTCCACACCTACACCCTGTTCCGCGTCTACCTCCAGCGTCAGCCCGCGCGCCGGTTCCTGGTCGAGATTCGACAATCGCGCGTCGTCCCCGACGAGAGAGTCCTGCGCATCGAGGCCGCCTTGCACAACCTGTCCACTGTCGCTGCGGACGACGTACGCGTCCGCGTACTGGCCGCGTCGAGCCCCGTCGAGATCTCCACGACCATCCCCATCCTCGCGGGCGGCCACGACAAGATGGTCGAATTCGGAGCCGCCTGGGTCAACGACGCAGAAAACCAGGTGCGCGGCGACCCGCTCGGCGCCGACATTGTCGTCCCGCACATCGAAGCCGGGGCCAGCATCCCGCTGGCCATCGATGTTCCCGTGGCCCTGGTCCCCGACCTCGACGTGCGCTGCATCTTCCTGGTCGTCGACCCCGGCCGGAACACCAACCTCATCCTCAAGCGCAAGTACGACTTCATCGCGCCGGGATAGTCGTTCCGGCGGCGCCATCGCGCCCGAGCGTCAGCGAGCCCGACGGGATCCGTGAGACAGCCGGACACACGGCATGCTGGGGCAATGGCGAGCGCGTCCGGCCGGACCCGGCCCGACATGCCCGGCGGAGTGCGACAGGCGACCCTGGTGTTCCTGGGCCCGGACGAGGACCGGCGCAAGTGGTGGGCCCGCGTCCCGGCCATCAATTGGCCGCGCCCCCGGGTGTGCCCGCAGCGCCCGCAGGAGCCGGCCAAGCCCGGGGCGCCGCCCGTGCCGGCTGCGCCCAAGACTCCGCCGGAGGCCGATCCCTGGCCCTACCGCTTGAAGACGGTCGCGGCCGACAAGGTCGGGGAGCGTCTGTTCCCGCTCTTCCTGGCCACGATGCTCGCGCCGGTTTTCGGCCGACGCTCGGGCGGCCAGTCGGACAGGCGCGACCACGACGGTAACCGTGTTCCGGGACATCCGGAAGACCGCGCAGAAGCGAGGCGCGACAGCATGAGCCCCCGCCGAGCCTGGGAGCGCGTGGAGTCCCGCCCGCCCCTGACCGGCAACCCTCGCGCGACCGACATCGCCATCTCGCTCTGCAACGGCTTCAATCTGGTCGCCCCTTTCTGGATCGTCCCCCGCTTCGAGGCGCACCTGAGCCAGTCCCTGGGTCACCCATTCCTGCGCTACGCCTATCCCGTGCTCTTCTCCTCCATGGTGTTTGCGGTTCCCGTCGGTCGTTGGTTGTTCGAGAAGGCGCGCGACCGCGGTCGGCAGCGGCGGAACGCCAAGCGTGACCTCCTGCGCATCGCGATCGAGAAGCGAGGGGCGCCGCTTCTGCCCGAAGAGCTCGCGCGCGATCCCCTCACGGCCAGGGTGCTCGAAACCTCCCTGGTCGCACTCGGTGGCGGCGTGCTGACCGACGAGGCCGGGCAGATCCGCTACGTCTTCCCGCGGATCGAGCGACGGACCAGGAGCACCATCATGTCGTCGTCTTGCTCGCCCTTCGACCAATCGCTGGCTCGGCGCAGGATTTCGTCGCGGAGCAGGTCCAGCGGCTGGCCCCGGGACTCTTCGATGCACGCGCGAAGCCGATCCAAACCGAAGGGGCGGTGTTGCAGCGCACCGGCCTGGACCACGCCATCGGAATGCAGGATCAGGAGATCGCCCGCCTGTAGCTGCCCACTACCGTCACGAAGCTCCTTCCCCAGCTCGGGCATGATGCCGATCCACGGGCCGGGGGTATTGATGACCTCGCAGGTATCGGAGCCGTCGCGCAGGATGAGCAGCGGTTCGTGTCCGCCGGCGAAGACGAAACGGCCCTCGCGATCCACGTGCAGCAGCACCAGGGTCACGTGATCGTCTCCGCGCAGACGGCGGCGGATGTTCTCCACCAGGAGCGCGTTGGTTGCCCTCAGGATTCGGGACGGTTGTTCCCGGGGGGCGTAGAGGGCCAGGGCGCCGAGCGCGCTCTGCAACATCAGCATGACCAGGCCCGCGGTCAGGCCGTGCCCGGACACGTCCCCGGCCGCGATCCAGAAACCGGACTCGGTGGGCAGGATTTCGTAGTAGTCCCCGCCGATCTCGTCCGCCGGCTGCATGCGCGCGGCGAATTCGAACCCCGGAACCTCGAAGTGCCTGGGCAGGATGCCGGACTGGATCCGCGCGGCGATGTCCATCTCCTGGCGGATCTTGGCGAGCTCGATCTGTTCCTGCTCGCGTTCGCGCAGGGCCCGGGTCTGGTCTTGCAGCTTGGCGACCATGGAAAAGACGGTTTCGGCGAGCTCGGTCGTTTCGCGGGCATCGAGGGGGGCGGCCGCAGGCTTGGGTTGGGGGCCATCCTTGGCCACGCCCGTGGCGAAGCGGGTCAGTCTGACGATCGGCCGCGCGAGCAGCCAGGAGAGGACCAACGCCAGCAAGAGCCCGAGGAGCAAGGCCCCCAGCGTGACGAACAAGGTATGCCGGAGCGAGCGGTCGGTTTGCTCGTTGACCGTCTTGGTGGGGCGCATGACCACGACCATCCAGGTGCGTCCTTCGACGGCAAATGGGGCCAATGCCACCCGGACCGGTTCGCCCGCGTCGTCTCGGCCGTCGCGCAGGGTGGTTTGCTGCGAAGCCCCGGGCGAATACATGGGGGATCGGGATCGATCCGTCAGCGACAGAGTCCCGAGCGGGCTGGAACTGATCACAACGCGTCGCTGGTCGTCCAGGATCTCCGCGTGCATGTCGCCGAAGGGTTCCACCGTGCGGGTGGCCAGATCCTGCAGGTAGGAAAGCCCGGTGGCCGTGATGACGGCACCCGCGAAGCGGGGAGACCCGTTCGGATCGGTCTTCCAGATAGGCGCGGCGATGTGGATGGTGGGGCGAAAGAACGTCCACCCCATCTGCACGCCCGAGATGGCCGTGCGGCCGGTGGCCAGCATCGCCTGGTAGTAGTCGCGCTTCCCGAGGTTCGTCGCCCCCTCGAGGGGATGGGAGGCCATGCGCGGCTCGCCATGGACATCCGTGACCGTCACGGCCATACACGAGGGGGAGGCGGTGCAGTGGTTGCGGAGCATGGCTTCGATCCGCTCGCGGTCGCGCAAGTCCTGGAGGGCGATGGAATTGGCCAGGGCAGTCATCTGACGGACATCCGACCCGATGGCACGTCCGATGGTCCGCGCGAGGCTTTCCGCGGAAACCGTCAGCTCCCTATCGACTTCCTGGCGATGCACCTCGCGCCACCGCAAGGTCTGGGAGATTCCAAGGTAGGCGAGGGGCGCCAGGACGGCGCCAGCAAGGGATGCGAACAGGAAGGCCCTGAGCGGAAGTCGCATGCGCGCTCCTCATCTTAGGAGACTTCGCGGGTCTTGCCACGACCCGATCGCGCTCCTATGCTGCGGGTTGCGCGTTTGCTTGGGCTCGTGGCCCTGCCCGTCGATCGGGGGGTGGACGAGGCCCGATCCGGCTTCGCCGGGAACGTCGTGAAAAAGGAGTCGTGGTGGCATGAGAACCTCTGGCCTGTGCTCCCGAATCGCGGTTTCGACCGTCCTGCTGTGCGCCTGCGGCAATGGCAGCGGCGTCCCACCGGGAGGAGATCGGGACGATGCCGGCGTGGCATCCCAGCCGGAAAGCAACCCGGACACCGACGATGCAGCGGCGCCGGGGCCCGTGGAACCCAGCGCCGAGGACACGGACTCGGGCAGATCCCTCGCCTCGGAGGCGGGGATCGGCCCACCCGAGGAGGCGCGCTCGGACCTCCCGCGCACCGAGGTCGAGCCTACCGATACGGAAAAGGGCCAGTTGTCTGCGCAGCTGTCCGACTTCGCCTTCGGCCTGCTTCCCCAGATGGGCAAGGCCCAATCCGCAGAGGGCAACTACGCCTTCTCTCCGCTGAGCCTCTCGCTGGCGCTCAGCATGGCGTACGCCGGCGCTCGGGGGAACACCGCCTCGCAGATGAAGGATGTGTTGCGCATCACCCTGCCCGATGACGCCTACTTCCGCTCTCTCGGCTGGATCGATCGGCAGCTCGAGTCCCGCGTCGCTGCAGCGATCGTAGAAGCCCAAGAGAAGCGGACGGGCGCGGTGGTGGATCCCGCCGACTACCGGCTGAGCATCGTCGATGCCGTGTGGGGCGACCGAGCGCTGTCGTTCGAGCCCCCGTATCTCGATACCCTCGCCACGGCGTTCGGCGCCGGGGTTCGCCTGGCGGATTTCCAGCGGCAGCCGGAAGTGGAGCGGATCGCGATCAACGCGTGGGTGAGCCAGGAGACCTCAGGGCGAATCAACGATCTCATTCCCCCCGGCTACATCGATGGCGCGACGGCCTGCGTGCTGGTCAACGCCTTGTACCTGAAGTTGCCGTGGGCCGATCCTTTCCTCGAGAGCGACACCGCGTCGGGCACGTTCACCAGGAGCGATGGGACGACAGTGAGCGTACCATTCATGTCGTTCAAGTCGGGGAGCGGACACCTCGAATTCCCCTATGCCGAGGACGACAACCTGCAGGCGGTGGCGATCCCTCTCGACGGCAAGGAGCTCAGCTTCGTCGTCTTGCTTCCCAAGCCCACGTCGTCGCTTGCTCAACTCGAGAGCACCCTGTCCTCGACCAGCGTGCGGGCGCTCATGGCGCAGATGTCCGAAAAGGCCGTCGCCCTCAAGCTCCCGAAGTTCGTGTTGACGACACCCACCGTCGACATCTCCGGCATGCTGATCGCGCTCGGCATGACGGATGCTTTCGACCCGAGGTTGGCGGACTTCTCGGGAATCAGCCGGGAGGCCCTCGCGATTGCCTACGTCTTGCACAAGGCCATGGTGGGCGTGGACGAGCACGGCATCGAGGCAGCGGCGGCGACCGCCGTGACCTTGACCTGGAGTGGCGTCTCCGACATCAAGGACATCAACGTGAACCGCCCATTCTTCTTCGGGATCTACGATCGGCCGACCTCCACCTGGCTCTTCTTGGGCCATGTGGTCGACCCCAGCCGGTGAACGCAGACCATCACGTCGAAGGCGCGGGTATCGAGAGGACCTGTGGTTCGCCAGCTCGCGGTCCAGCCGGGCCAGGTCGTCGTTGGGCTCCGCCGGATCGATGGGTGCGGTGAATGCAAGCGGGCAGAAAGGCCCCATTCGAGGCGGAGTCCGCAGAGAACACGCCCGCGGCGAAAACCACGACCCGCGTGCCGAAGAGCCGGAGGGCCGGCACGATGGTCAGGCTGCCCGGCGTTCGCACCGATCGTGAACACCGCCGACTTCGGACAGTCCGACGACCTCGCCCACGCTCGGGGGCGTCCCCCTCGCCACGCCGGCCGTGGACGTTTCTACCCGTGCCCCACCTGCCATGGTGGCGGTCTCTCGGGTTCGTATGTCTGCCAGGCTTGTGATGGGCGAGGCATGGCCGAAGAAGAGGAAACCGTCCGCCTCGCTTCCTTCGGCGCATGCGGCCGGATCGGCAATGCCCGAGAAGCCCGGGAAGAGAGAGCCGCACGGTAGGGCCACGGAAGAGACCGTGGACCACACCCAAGCAGGCTTGCAGGAATGCGTGAGACATCGCGAGATCTCCAGCAGCAGGCTCCGAGCGCCAGCCGCGTGGTCTGGACGAGGTTCTTGCTGCGCACAGCCATCTATCTGGCGGTCATGCACGATCCGGCGGGCTTGCTTCTCAAGGCGATCCTGCGCTCGGGCAGGTAGGTATCGCAGGCACTCGATGCTCTCGGGGTTGCGGGCGCGGCGGCTACGGGCGGATGTCCCATGGATCGGCCCGAAAGTTGGCAAGTGGAAGCTTCATGCACTAGAACAAGGGTATGCCCAGGCGACCCCAGAATCGCTCCGGCAAGCCTGTATCGTCCGTCCGTCGGAACATCGTACGAGGACTGCTGGCCGTGGGCGTCGCCCTTGGACTCACAGTCGTATCGCACGGTATGTCGAGGGCTCCCTCGACGGCAATGACCCGCGTCGCGGACAAGCCGGCCGGCGAGGTCGTCTTCGCGGCGCCGGATCCGGGCGTTCGCAAGCAGCGGATCGGCGCCCCTGCGGGGCCGGGCGATCTCGGCGAATTCGAAGCCGTGGCATTGGCGTTCCACTACCAGACGCTCATCTATCCCGAACCGGACAGCGCCAAGAGCTACGTCGGAACTGTGCGCCGGGGCGTCTACCTCGGTGTCGAAACGCAGGTCGGCGGCAAGGGATGCAAGGGCGGCACCTGGTACCGGCTCGCCGGCGGCGGATACGGCTGCACGTCGCTCGGCTTCCAGGTGTCGGAAGAGGCCACGCCGTTCTGGATCCGGCAGGTTCAGCCGGACCGCAGTCGCCCCGTGCCCTACAAGTACGGCAAGGCGGTGCGCGACGCCCTCCGGTACTACCGGCCGCCGACGCGCGAGGAACAGGCCCAGATTGTCGCCCTCTTCAAGTCTGCGGAGAAGGGCGACGCGCCGAAGTTGCCCGAGGTCGTCGAAACGCAGATGTCCGGCGACTTCCTTCTGGCGCTCGATCGCATCGAAGAGGAGCAGGGGCGGAAGTACTACCGCACCGTCCGTGGCCGCTACGTCCGCGTCGCCGACGTGCAGCCCAAGGAGAAGCCGAAGATGCGCGGGGTCCACCTCGATGCCGCCACGCGACTGCCGGTCGCCTTCGTCCATATCCAGGAAGGCGCGCCGGTTCTCAAACGCGCCGGCCGGTCCGTCAAAACGGTGGGGCGTTCGGAAACGCACGCGCGGTTCTCCAACGCGCGCTTGACGTGGTGGGGTGACCGCAAGGTCGTGGTGGCGGCCGACGGCCATGCGATTGCGCGCGATCAGGTGCGGGTGGCGCGCGCCATCGAACGGCCCGGCGGCATCGGACCGGACGAGAAATGGATCCACGTCCACATTCCCGAACAGGTGCTGGTCGCCTACGAGGGCGATCGTCCGGTGATGACGACTCTCGTGTCCTCGGGCCGCGACTTCGACGGGTACGTGACGCCGGGCGGGCTGTACCGCATCGAGAGCAAGCTGGTTTCGACCACCATGCAGGGCGACGATCCCAAGGAGGGTGTCTACGAGGTCGAAGAAGTGCCGTGGACGCTGTACTACCACGACGCCTTCGCGATCCACGGCGCCTACTGGCACGACGTCTTCGGCAACAAGAAGAGCCACGGCTGCATCAACGTCGCCCCCGCCGACGCCCGCTGGCTGTTCTACTGGTCGGATCCGGATCTGCCCGCACAATGGCAATCGATCCGTGCGCGCGACGACAACGGCACTTCGGTATACATCACCACCGACGCTGTTCCCGGCGACGCAGAAAGCCCTCCCGGCGAGGTCGCGTCGGCGACGTGAAGCTCGCGCCTCGTGTGGGTTTCGACCCCGGCCGCTCTCGCCCTGCTTCCTGATTTGGACGGTCGTGCCGGCGCCGTCGGCCGCGGCCGCCGCCGTCCGCCGCGGCAGATCCGGTTTCGGCTCGGCCGGACGGCGGCCGCAACAAGAACAGGTGTCATGCATCTCCCAACGCGCAAGGCGGCGTGTTAACATGCGCGGCCATCAAAGGAGACGCCATGCAGGAGAGCCTTCAGGTCGTAGGCCAGAAGATCGTTTCGCTAAGCCCGGTGGACATGGCCATCATCGCAATCTATTTCGCGACGGTCATCGGTATCGGCTTCTACCTGAAGCGCTACACCAGCAAGGGCGAGGGCTTCTTCCTGGCGGGACGCGAGATGTCCGCTTGGGTCGCCGGTCTCGCGTTCATCTCAGCCAACCTGGGAGCCCTGGAGTTGATGGGCTGGGCGGGCGCCGCGTATCAGTACGGTATCCTCGCGGCGCACTGGTACTGGATTGGCGCCATCCCCGCCATCCTGTTCCTCGGCATCGTGATGATGCCGTTCTACTACATCTCGAAGACCCATTCCGTTCCCGGCTTCTTGAAGCTG
>JAFGPX010000132.1 GCA_016935975.1 Deltaproteobacteria bacterium | reverse complement strand
CGCCGAGGGTTCCCATGATTGCGTAGGCGGAGCTGGGCTTTGCCCAGCGGAGCCAGAGCGCGGGAGGGTTTGGGAACCCGCCGAGGGCAGCCCTTTCAAGGTGTTTGACTCGGCGACCCGCCGGCTACGGCGTGGCGGGTCCTGTCAGCTCGGGCCTGCTCCCCGTCGTGTGCGCAGGTCGATTCAATTCGCAGATTGCACAATCCGAGCATCTCGGAGTGCGCCCGCAGCACGGGCGGCACGCGACCTGCGCACACGACGGGTCCCCTCCCTCACTGCCACCCGGCCACGCCTGCGCCGGCTAGACATCCGGGCACGAAGGAAATGTCGGGGACTCTGCCGTGGAGAAACAGCACCAGATCGAGCCGCGTAGCCTAGAGGAGCTGTGCCTCTACTACGTCGCCAGTCTCAACTGCCAGACTCCTCAAGAATGCCAGCCGTCAAACACCTTGAAAGGGCTGCCCGCCGAGGCTTCCCATGATTGCGTAGGCGGAGCTGGGCTTTGCCCAGCGGAGCCAGAGCGCGGGAGGGTTTGGGAACCCCTTCGGGGTTCCCATGATTGCGTAGGCGGAGCTGGGCTTTGCCCAGCGGAGCCAGAGCGCGGGAGGGTTTGGGAACCCCTTCGGGGTTCCCATTTCAATAAATCGCGACCCCGGCGGTGTAGAGCTGCCCGGCTTGCCAGCCGCCCTCGGGACGGACCTTGGCGCTCGTGTGGTCCGCGCGCAGGACGAGCGCCAGGCGCGTGGTGAGCGCGATTTCGAGCATCAGGCCGCCACCGAGCGCCAGGCCGTTGCGCGCGCCGCCTGCGGCGTCGTCGGCCCACTGCGTACCGGCATGGACGAAGCCGCCCAAGTGCAAGCGCCATGCGCTGAGCGGAAAGGCCTGGGCTTCGAGGGCCAGGTTGTTGCGGGTGAACGACTCGCCTGCCGAGTCGGAGCCGCCCGCGAAGGACCACGCGCCGAGCAGGCCGACGCGATGGTGGGGGAAGTAGCCGAACTGCAGGCCAAGGCCCATCCCATCGCCGTCAAGCGCGGAGGACGACGAATGGAACCCCCCCACGTCCATCTTGAAAGCGAAGCCTCGTCGATCGAGCGGCCGCCGTCCAAGCCGCATGATGCCCCAGCCCTCGTCATCCATGACCACGGCCTCCGTGGTCGCCGCCGCGTCGACAGGCGTGAGCTCGGCGAGAGGCACTTCGCGCTCCCGGCCGCTGCCGGATCGGAGGTGCACCGGCTGCCAGGCGTACATCGCGATATCTCCGTCGTAGCGCGCGCCCTCGGTAGCCACCATGCCGACGGTGGCGAGCACGGCGACCACGGCGAGAAACACCACGAGGTCATCCTTGCCGCTCCCGCCCTTGGCCTTGCCGCCCGGA
The DNA here is from genome assembly GCA_016935975.1 of Deltaproteobacteria bacterium. GTDB lineage: Bacteria > Myxococcota_A > Polyangia > Fen-1088 > Fen-1088 > Fen-1118. The sequence continues at coordinate 9,032 of JAFGPX010000132.1, read as the reverse complement.
AGCTTGCCGCCGCCGCCCGTTGCGGGCGGGCGGCGCGGCGCTGGCGCGGCCCGCCCGAGGGCGGAGCCGGGTGCGACGCGCGGGCGGTGATGACCGTGGAACCCAGGCGCCGGCACCCCGGGCGGCAGTGGCGGCGCCAGGGGCGGTGGCGGAATCAGATGCGGCGGCGGCACGGGCGCGATGACGACGCCCACGCCGACCTGCGGTCCTGGCCCCTCTTCGACGTAGCCCTCGGGCGGGGGACCTTCGCCTTGGTCGTAGGCCGGTGGCGGTGGTGGCTGGCTCGTATCGATGGCCTCGCTCCGCCGCTCGCCGATTCTTTGCACCACGTGCACGCGTTGCCCGCGCTGCTCGGGCGGGAGCTGCGTCAGGCGGGAAAGCTCGGCTCCGGGAATCACGTATTCGTTCGACAGGCAGCCGCCGCACGTGGTCGAGAGAAAGGCGCCGAAGACCGCAAGCGCAATCGCCGGCTTGCGTGTGCTGGCGATCCTTGTCGGGGACCGCAAGAGACATGATGGCGAAGGCATCGAGCCGGACCCTAGCAGCTTTCGTGCCGCGAGTGCCATCCGCGTTGGCCAACCAGATTTCGCCCGGTTGCAGTTCCGCACGATCGGCTGGCCGCGCGCGGTGTGGCGCCGGCGCCACGCCGAATTGGCACGCTCGCGTGGCGCGCTATTGCGGGAACGGGCGTACGCTCTTACAGTGGTAGGTGCAACACCGTACCAGGTTGGGAGGAACCATGGGAATCGACGTGCGCGTAGAGACCGAGTCAGGCGAAGTTCAGGACGAGGTTCTCGATGACGAGAACCTGACCGAGAAGCTGCTGCCCGACCACGAAGACGGGACGTCGCCCTGCCTACGGTTCGTGGACCCCTATGGCGACACGCTGTTCAACCAGATCCAAATCCCGTTCGTGGTGGAGGAATTGGAGAAGCGGTTGCGCGGCTCGGCCAAACCGGAAGTCAAGGCTCACTGCGAGGCCATCTTGAAGGCGCTCAAGGCGACGGTGGGTGAGGAACACACCTACGTGCGCTTTTCGGGGGAGTAGTTCCCGAGAGACCTGACGAGAATCCGCAGAGCCAAGCGCTGCGGCTCGACCTTGTAGGCGCCTTGGGCGACGAGACGGCGTAGCTCCTCGACTCGTACCTGCCGCGCAACGACGTCGGCTGGTGCGCTTGGCGGGGCAGCGTTTTGGACATGGCGCGCTCGCTGGGTTTTTGACGGTGCCATACACCCCGACATCGGCGCCCTCGCGGGAACCTTTAGCCGAAACCGAAAGATGCGGATGACGGCGGCGCGTCAGTGGCCGTGCTAGGCCGCGACCGTGTCTTCGAGGACGGAAAGCGACTCGCGAAGGCGACGAGTCGCTTCGCCGTGAATCTGGCAGACTCGCGACTCGGTTACCCCGAGAATCTGGCCTATCTCCTTGAGATTCATGTTTTCGCAGTAGTAGAGCGAGAGGACCTGCTGCATCTTCTCGGGCAGGTCGTCGATGCCCGAAACCAAGCGGGCCAGCGTCTCGCGATGCGCGGTGATCTCGAAAGGATCGGGCGAGTTGCTGTCGCTGGTGCGCTCGAGGAGGTCCGGGCCGGCGTCATCGATACCGACCACCGACGAGCCGGAAAGCTTCTGCTGGCGCAGGTACAGCTCGTCCACGTTGAGCCCGAGGGTCGAAGCCAGCTCCGCTTGGTCGGGCGTGCGGCCGAGCTCCGATTCCAGTCTGCGGGTCGCGTTGCGCAATTCGTTCGACAGTCGGCGCATGTCCCGCGAGAGCGTGTCCCGCGCCCGCAGGTCGTCGAGCATGGCGCCGCGAATGCGGAATTCGGCGAAGGCCTCGAAGCGATCGGCGCGCCTGGGGTCGTAGCGGTCGGCCGCCTCCATGAGCCCGATCACGCCAGCCGAAACCAGGTCGTCGATCTCGACGTGGGCGGGCAGCCGGCGGGCCAGCCGGCGGGCGACTCTCTCGATGTAGGGGAAGAACCGCTCTGCGTACACCTTTCGGCGCGCAGCCAACACCTTGGCGGATGGCTTGCGTGCAGGTTTCTTGACTGCCTTCCCCGCTCGCCGCTTTCGACTTCCACTGCGTTGACTGTGCTTCGTTCTGGGCATGCGCGACCCAGCTGCACCTCTTGTGCCACGAGCCCAGCGGGCGCTAACTCTGCTTGCCGGCTGGCGTCCGTTTCTTTTCACTCGGTTCTGGCGTCAGCCGAATGACGTCACTTGGCCTCTGGCACCGTCAACGGAGTGACGAGATACGGTCGGCGCGCTCGCCTCCGATTCGTCCGCGAGCTAGGCGACTGACCGCCGCCGCAGCTTCTCGACCAGCGTCGTCCGATTGAGCCCGAGCAACCCCGCGGCGCGGTTCTTGTTGCCCTTGGTGCGTTCCAGAGCCTGTCCAATGAGGCGGTCTTCGAGCTGTGCCAGGAGGTGGCGCAGGTCCACGCCCTGAGGCGGCAGGTCGACGATGGTCGGGCCCAGCGAGCGCACGTCGGTGCGCAGATTGGCGGGCAAATCGCACACCGTCACACCTCGTTCTTGGGCCGCGGCCAACACGCGTTGCAGCTGCTCGTTTGGCAGGCCAAGCGATACCACGCACAAGCTGACGGACTCCTCGCAAAGCGCGGCCAGCGCCTGGGGCACATTCTCCACGGGGACACACTCGTGCCCGAGCGCCGAGGTGAGGCGCACGAAGGCCTCGCGGGTCGGCTGGTCCTCTTCGACGATGAGTATGCGAACTGACATCTTCGTCTTGGGTATCGGCGGAAGCATCGCAGGCCTGAAGGCCGACAAGTGCGCCAACCGTCACGCTGGCCGAGGATGCGGTCGGAGGGCCGATGTCTCGCTCGGTTCTTGTCGGCCGGAACGGCGCTCTTGCCGGTCGCGCGCGCCCGGCCTTCCTTCTGGACGCAAGCTGTCTCCTGACGCGGCAGCCAGGCGGCGGCCGCCGAGGTGTCGAGGGGTGTTGACGGCCGGCCCTCTTCCTCGCAAAGTGCTTGCCCTAGGTCAATGGCCATCGACCTATCCCTCCAAACGCGGCAGTCGATTGCGCGGGTGCGCGGGTGCTACCCCAACGCGCGGGCCGCTCTCATCCCCGTGTTGCATCTGATGCAGGATGAGCTCGGTCATCTTTCCGATGAAAGCTTGGCGGAAGCCGCGCATCTGCTCGACCTGCCGCTTTCCCACGTCTTCGGCGTTGTGACCTTCTACACCATGTTCCGTCGGGAGAAGCCCGCGCGCCACCGCCTGCACGTGTGCAGCAACATCGGCTGTGTCGCGCGCTGCGGCTACGACGCCATGGAACACGTGGCCAAGCGGCTCGGGATTCGCCCCGGGCAGAGCACCGCGGACGGGCTTTTTTCGCTCGACGAGGACGACGACATGATCGGCTGCGAGCAGGGCGCCTCGCTGGTCGCGGGCAGCACGCGCCACCGCGGGTTGACGCGCGAGAAGCTCGATCGCTTGCTCGACGAGTTGCGAGACCAGCCCGAGCCCGCCGGCCACGGCGTCGAGCCCATCGACGCCCAGGCCGTCTTTCGTCCAACGCCCGGGGAGAAGATCGTCACCAAGAACATCGGCGTGCCCGGCATCCGCAAGCTTGCGACCTACCGGGCGCAGGGGGGCTGGGTGGCTTTCCAGAAGGCGCTCGCCATGCGGCGCCAGGCCATCGTCGACGAGGTCAAGGCCTCGAACCTGCGTGGCCGCGGCGGCGCCGGCTTCTACACCGGGATGAAATGGGGCTTCGTGCCCAAGGACGCGCAGCGGGTGTACCTCGTGTGCAACGCCGACGAGTCGGAGCCGGGCACCTTCAAGGATCGCGTGCTCATCGCCGGCGATCCGCACTTGCTCGTCGAGGGAGTGGCCGTGGCCGCGTACGCGCTCGGCTGCACGCACGCCTACATCTATGTCCGTGGCGAGATGGCAAGCGAGGCCAAGATCCTCCAAGCCGCCATCGACGAGGTCTACGCGGACGGGCTGCTCGGCAAGGCCCACGCAAGCGTAACCGGGCCGTACGCGCTCGACATCACGCTCCACCGTGGCGCCGGCGCCTACATCTGCGGCGAGGAAACCTCGCTGCTCGACTCGCTCGAAGGCAAGCGCGGCTGGCCGCGCATGAAGCCGCCTTTCCCGGCGGCGCGCGGCCTTTTCGGGCAACCGACCATCGTCAACAACGTCGAGACGCTGATGAACGTTCCCGAGATCGTGAGCCGCGGGGGCGCCTACTTCGCCAAGCTGGGCATGGGCAAGTCGGGTGGCACGCGCGTGCTCAGCGTGTCGGGGCACATCAACCGCCCCGGCGTGTACGAGCTGCCCATGGGGATTCCCTTTCGCCAGCTCATCGACGAGTATTGCGGCGGCATGCTGGGCGGCCGCAAGCTCAAGGGCATCATCCCGGGCGGCAGCTCGATGCCGGTGCTCGACGCGAGCGAGATCGACGTGCCCATCGAGTTCGACGCGCTCATGACCGACAGCCGCATCAAGGACGTCGAGACGAGCCCTGGCGCGCCCTTCGACATGGGCGGCGGCAAGCGGCTCAAGACCATGGCCGGCTCGGGCGGCGTGGTGATCTTCGACGAGACGACCGACGTGGTCGCTCTCTGCGCGACCATCATGCGCTTCTACGCGCACGAGTCGTGCGGGCAGTGCACGCCCTGCCGCGAGGGCACGGCCTGGCTGGCCCGCGTGTGCTCGCGGCTGGCCGAGGGTGAGGGACGGCCGGGCGATGTCGAGCTTCTGGCCAGCATCGCGCACGGCATCGCCGGCAACACCATCTGCCCCCTGGGCGAGGCCGCGGCCTGGCCCATGCTCGCCTTCCTGACCAAGTTCCGCGCCGACTTCGCGGCCAAGCTCGAGCCCGGGAGGACCGCGCCATGAACTACATCCTGCCCGGGCCGAGCCTGCTCGACAAGCTCGCCTTCATCGTCCTGGCCTCTGCCGTGCTCGGCTTCGGACTTCTGACGGTCACGCGCAAGAGCGCCGTCACGGCGCTCATGGCATTGATCGGCGCGTGCTGTGCGCTGGCCGGGCTCTACGCCACGCTGTCGGCGCACTTTCTGGCCGTGCTGCAGGTCCTGGTCTACGCCGGGGCCATCATGGTGCTCTTCATCTTCGCGGTCATGATCGTCAATCGCGACGACGAGCAGCCCATCGCCCTGCGCGGGCTGTTCCTGCGCGCCGCGGGCGTTCTCGGCGCCGGCTACTTCTTCTACCGCCTGGCCTGGATCGTGGTGCGCGAGCGGCGCGCCGACGTGCTGGCCACCTCCATCACGTTGCCCATCCCCGAGTATGGCAACGTCGCTTCCATCGGACGCCTGCTGTTCTCGGATTTCCTTTTCCCCTTCGAGGCCATTTCCCTGCTGCTGTTGGTGGCGGTCGTGGCCGGCGTGCTCGTGGCGCGGCCGCCGCGGCCGACGCCGTCCGGGGATCGCGAAAGAGTGGCGTGATGCCGGGGTATCTCTACATCCTGGTTTCGCTGGCGCTGTTCTTCATCGGCATGACCGGCGTGCTCCTGCGCCGCAACGCCCTGTTCGTGCTCATGAGCGTCGAGCTGCAGCTTGGCGCCGGCAGCCTGGCCCTGTTGGCCTTCGCGCGTGGGCTCGGCGATCAGAAGGGGCACGTGGTCGCCTTCTTCGTGATGGCCCTGGCCGCCGCCGAAGCCGCGGTCGGCCTGGCCATCGTGGTGTCGGTCTATCGCGCGCGCAAGAAGATCGACCTCGACGGTGTCAACCAGCTACGGAACTGAGGGAGCGGCCCCATGTTTTCACGGCTCTTGCTGATTCCGCTTCTGCCCCTCCTCGGCGCCGCGTACCTGATGCTGGCCGGCCAGCGGCACACCCGCTCCGTGGTGCAGACCATCGCGATACTGGCCGTGTTCGCCTCGTGCGTGATTTCCCTGGACGCTTTCTTCGTCGGCCTGCCGGCCGTGGTCCACGAGGGCGGCATCTCCGAGCTGGTCTACACCTGGTTTGCCGCGGGCAGCGTCGAGGTCGATCTGGCCTTGCGCATGGACAGCCTGTCCGGGCTCATGTGCCTGGTGGTCACCTCCATCGGCACGCTGATTCACTTCTACTCCATCGGGTACATGGCGCACGACGAGGACTACGCGCGCTTCTTCGCCTACATGAACCTCTTCTGCGGCGCCATGCTCCTCCTCGTATTGGGCGACACCCTGCCCGTGCTCTTCATCGGTTGGGAAGGCGTGGGCCTGTCGAGCTATCTGCTCATCGGTTTCTGGTACAAGGAGCACGCGAACGCGAGCGCGGGCAGGAAGGCCTTCATCACCAATCGCATCGGCGATTTCGGCTTTCTCATCGGCATGTTCCTGCTCTTCCGCGCCACCGGCTCGCTCGACATTCCCGTCATCCTGGGCGCCGCGCAGGATGGCTCCGCGCTGTCCGCGCCGCTGTGGCTGGGCCAGTCGGTGGCTTTCTGGGCGGGCGTTTTCTTGTTCCTGGGCGCTGCCGGCAAGTCGGCGCAGATCCCGCTTTACGTGTGGCTGCCCGACGCCATGGCCGGTCCCACGCCGGTGTCCGCCCTCATCCACGCGGCGACCATGGTCACGGCCGGCGTCTATCTCGTCGCGCGCATGTCGGCCGTGTACCTGCTGGCTCCGGCGGCGCTGGCCATTGTGGCGCTTGTCGGCGCCTTGACCGCGCTTTTCGCCGCGCTCATCGGCTTTGCCCAGAACGATTTCAAGCGCGTCTTGGCCTATTCCACGGTCAGCCAGCTCGGCTTCATGTTCGCCGGGGTCGGCACCGCCAATTTCGCCGGCGGCATCTTCCACCTGTTCACCCATGCCTTTTTCAAGGCCGGCCTCTTCTTGTGCGCCGGCTCGGTGATGCACGCCATGAGCGGCTTGGGCGACATCACCAAGATGGGTGGCCTGGGCAAGCGCCTGCCCTGGACCACGCGCGTCTTCCAGATCTGCTGGCTGTCGATCTGCGGCGTGCCGATCTTCTCCGGGTTCTTCAGCAAGGACGCGCTCCTTGGGGGCGCGTTTGGGACCGAGGCGTACGGTCACGGCCTGGCGTGGGTGGGGCCGCTCGTGGGTGTGATTCTGCTTGTTGCGGCCTTGGGCACGGCCTTCTACATGTCGCGGCTCTACTTCCTGGTCTTCTCGGGGCCGTGCCGCGCCGACGAGCAGACGCAGCACCATATCCACGAATCGCCCGTCTCCATGGTCTTTCCGCTGGTGGTGCTGGCGGCGGGCGCGCTGTTCGCGGGATTCGCGGGCGTTCCCCCCGCGCTGCGCGAGCTCTTCGGCAAGCACGGGGAGAGCACGCTGGCCGTGTGGCTGGAACCGGCCGTGGGCGCGCCCCTCGCAGTCGCCCATCGCACCGAGTGGATCGTGATGGGGATCTCGACCGCCCTTGCCCTGGTCGGCATCGGCTTCGGCTACTTCTTCTATGGCGGGGGCTACCGCGCGCCCGCCCACGCCTTCGCGCGCAAGCTGCCTCGCTTGGTGGCTCTGGTCAGGGACAAGTTCCGCGTCGACGAGATCTACGACGCCATCCTGGTTCGTCCGTTGCAGGCCCTGTGCCGGATCACGTTTCTCGTCGTGGATCGCGTGCTCGTCGACAAGATCCTCGTGGGCATTTGGGCCTTCGTGGCCGACGTGGGTGGCCGCGCCTGCCGTTTCATCCAGGCCGGGGACGTGCAACGCTACCTGGCCGTGTTCGCCATCGGCCTGGCGGCCCTGGTCTGGGTCGCCGCGCGCCCCGCCGCGCCGAAGGAGATCCAGGTCGTCGTCACCGGCCGCCACGCGAAGGTCACGCTGGTCGATGACGAAGCGAGAAGCGGCAACCTGCAGTACCGCTTCGATTTCGACGGCGACGGTGTGCCCGATCGCGAGGGCAAGACCGCTTCCGCCAGCTGGATCTACGGCGGCCCGGCCCGCTACACCGTGGCCATCACCATCGAGGACGCGCGCTGGCACACGCGGCGGGTCGTCGAGCGGGACGTCGAGGTGCGGCCATGACCAGTCTGGCGCTCACCACCCTGCTGCCGCTGGGCGGCGCCGCCCTTGCCCTGCTTTTGCCCGGCAAGAACGCGCGCCTGCACCGCTTGTACGGCGTCGCGGTGGCGTTGCTCGCCTTCGTGCAGTCGCTTGTCGTGCTCTTCGCTTTCGAGTCCGGCCAGGCGGGTTTCCAGATGGAGGTGGACTGGGCCTGGGTGCCGGCCCTCGGCATTCGTTTCCACCTGGGCGTCGACGGCATCTCGCTATGGCTGGTCATGCTCACCACCCTGATGGTGCTCGTGACGCTGCTTTCGCCGCAGGCCACCGGCTTCGTGCGCGACAAGAATCGCGGCTTCGTGGCGGCCATGCTCATGCTCGAGTCGGGCATGGTGGGCTCGTTTTTGGCTCTCGACCTCTTCGCCTTCTACGTGTTCTGGGAGCTGATGCTGGTGCCGATGTACTTCATCATCGGGCTGTGGGGCGGGGAACGGCGCGTCTACGCCGCCATCAAGTTCATGATCTTCACGTTGGTGGGCTCGCTGCTCATGCTGGCGGCCATCCTTTACGTGGCCGTAACCGTGCACGGGCTCGTCGGAGCGTGGACCTTCGACTACGCCACCTGGTCGCGCCTGCTTCTGCCCGAGGGCACGCAGCTGTTGTGCTTCGCGGCCTTCGCGCTCGCCTTTCTCATCAAGGTGCCGCTCTTCCCGCTGCACACCTGGCTGCCGGACGCCCACGTCGAGGCCCCGACCGGCGGCTCGGTCATTCTGGCGGCCGTGCTGCTGAAGCTCGGCGCCTACGGCTTTCTGCGCTTCGCCCTGCCCTTCTTCCCGCTGGCGGCGCACGAGACCGCGCCGCTCGTGGCCTGGTTGGCCGTGGCCGGCATCGTGTACGGCGCGCTCATGGCCTACGCCCAGGACGACATCAAGAAGCTGGTGGCGTACTCGTCGGTGTCGCACCTGGGTTTCGTGGTGCTGGGCATCGTGACGTTTACCGCCGCCGGCGTGCAGGGCGGATTGATCCAGATGTTGGCCCACGGGATCTCGACGGGCGGCCTCTTCCTCGCGGTCGGCATTCT
>JAFGPX010000131.1 GCA_016935975.1 Deltaproteobacteria bacterium | reverse complement strand
CGCCCCGCCATGGTCGACGCCCTGGCCGGGCTCGACAGCGTGATCGCGCGATACGGGCTCGATAGCGAGCGCCAGTATCTCTACGGCGAGTCCATGGGAGCCGAAGGCGTGCTCAAACTGTTGGTGGAGTTTCCCACCCGCTTCGCCGGCGCCATCTCCTCGGCCGGCTACACCGAGGGCGACACGGGCGCCGGGCAGATGACCCAGACCCCGCTGTGGTTCATCCACGGCACTGCCGATAGCATCGCACCCATCCAAAACATCGAGACCGTCTATCAGTCCATCTTGAGCGCCGGCGGCACCCTGGTGAAGCTCACCAAGTACGAGGACATGGACCACAACTCGGCCATCGTCATGGCGCGCAGCGAGCCCGGCCTGCTCGACTGGCTGCTCATCCAACGTCACGACGGCACCCTGCGCACCCCCGAAATCCTGCTGATCGACGGCGGCACGCTCGATGGTCGGTCGCTGGCGACCGTGACCTTCGAGGTGACTGAAATCGATGCAGCCTACGACGGCAAGCTGGTATCTGTCGGGCTCCTGCCAGGAGAGGCGGATTGCAGCACGTGGGCTACGGCCCAGGTCACCGCGAGCGGAGAAGGCACCGTGGCTGCCGGCGCGTGCGAAGTGTCGGTCCCCTTCGTGCCAGGAGGTCTCTATACTGCCTGCGCGTTCGTCGACGGCGACGGGAACCTGCAGCCAAGCCCCGGCGATCTTGCCGGCCAGTTGTTGTTGTCGGTCTCCAGCGACAAGCAAGAGCCCTGGAGCGCAGCGGACTGGATCAAGATCTAGAAGGTGCGATGGCTTGGGCTAGCGGTTGCGGTATGGACCGCAGCGGGCAGCGCGGTCTGCGGCTCGACCTGCGGCTGCGCGGACCAGCAGCCCTACGACACGCGCATCGTCGCGCCGGACGAGCCGACCGCGCTCGGCTTCTCGGCCAATGAGGTGGAAGCCCGTCTCGCTCGGCCGTGGGCAGGGACGCTCGATTGGGGCGCCGACGCAGCCCAAGTCACCGCCCATCCCGTCACGGGAACCACCGCGGTGACCATCGCCGTCGCTTACGCCTTCGACGAGCGATCGGTCAGCGTCAACGAGCCGAGCGATACGTACACGGACGCGTCCGCCTCGCTGCTGGGTATGGAGGTACCCATCCGCCTTCTCGTCGCGACCGCCGATGGCACGCTGGCCGAGGACGGCCCTCCGGGGTCACCGAGCTGCCGCCACCGCTGCCGCCCGTGCCCCGCGCGTCGAGGTTGATCGTGCCCCTCGCCGCCGTTGTTGCCGCCGCCCAGGCTGCCAGGGCCTTCATCGCAGCCGACCAGCGCGGCCGTGAAGATCCAAATCGCGTGCTTGCTCGAGATGTCGCCTTCTCCGTACGTATCCAAGTCTACGGCACGGGATCGTTGGCCGAAGCACGCCGCCAGCGAGAACCGGGAACTTCCCCTGGGCCGTGATTGTCTGCATAGGCGAACGACCCAAGCGCGCCCATGGTCCGTTCGGCTCGCGCGCGGAATGGCCTCGGCCTGTTGCGCGCGTGTGAGGTCCCAATCCGCCCGCGAGGCGGAAGGAGGTTCCCATGAGTGTGTCCACCGAGCCGAAAGGCAAGCCCGGCAGACGGTCCCTGACCGCCGACTTGAACCTGGTCCCCTACATCGATCTCCTGACGTGCATGATCGCGTTCCTGTTGATCACCGCCGTGTGGACCCAGCTGGCGCAGCTCAAGACCAGCCGGCGCCTGCCCGGCCCCGAGGGCGAGCAGCCGCCGCCGGCCACGAGGATCTCGCTGCTGGTCGGCCAAGACGGCGTCAACGTGATGGTGAACGCCGATCGGGAGCTGGTGCCCGACCGGAACGGACAGGCCGATTGGGTCACCCTTGGCAACCTGCTCAAGACCCTCAAGGGCCGCTACCCCGACTTGGACGACGTACAGATCGCTTCGGAGGACAGCGTGCTCTTCGATCGTCTGACCGGCGTGATGGACGCCACCATCGCGGCGGGGTTCCCCGGCGTGTCCGTCGTACCAGGCAACGAGGCGGGACTGTAGCAGCCGCACGCGTAGCCGACCGCGTCGGCGTCGGCTCGAGCCCCGCGCCGATGGCCAGTTCGACTGTCGCCTGCCGCGCGAGGCACCACCATGAGCGGTCCGGCCTTCCGAGCATATCTTGAGGTAGAGCGCCGTCGCGGCTTCACTCGCGATGGGCAGATAGCCCCGGAACGGCACCCGGTCGAAACACGCAAGCGTTCCAAGGATCTTGTCCGCGTGCCGCTCGACGAATTCCTCCACGCGTTGATGCAGGCACCCAACCCTCACCACGCGCAAGCCGCTCCTGTTTCCCCGAAGGCGAGAGCGCGCTTCGCGCGCTCACCCGAGCGGGTCGAGGGCCGCCGGCCGCGCTAGGCGTTTCGAATGCGTGCCGGCGAAGCTCGACGGGGTCACGGGTTTCGTCACGGCGCTGGGCGCCGCGACGGGCATCGGGCGAGTGGCCGCGTTCGTGGTGTTCGTCGGGCCGCCACCATCAGGATCGCTCAACGTCAGCTCGATCTCGTAGGTCTTGCCTGGATCGAGATCGAACGAGATCCCGGCGTGCTTGTCAGGCCATTGGCCACCGCCCGGGCCGAAGTCGCCGGTGTCGTTCGCGCCCGCGGGCACGCGGATGAGCGGCAGCCCTCTTCCCACGCCAAGGCACCGGCCTCGCTTCCAGTGCGCCTGACCATGGCATCCTTCCCACCGGCACGCGCCGGCCTACTTGCACCTACCGCCCCTGCACTTGCCCTTGCCCGCGCATTCCGAATCGAAGTGGCACTTGCCGTCCGGCGCGTTCGAGCACTTGCCGCTGTTGCACTTGGCGCCCTTGCCGCCACAGTCGGAATCGAAGTTGCATCTACTGCCCGCGGCCGTCGCGCCCTTGCCGCCGTGGCACTTCACGCTCGGGCCGCAGTCCGAGTCGAAGTGGCACTTGCCGTCGCCCGCCGTGGCGGCCAGCGACCCGGCGCCAAGGACCGGCGCGGACAGGACAAGCGCGAAAAGAGTCTGCTTGAGGACGGTGACCTCCAGGCCGTTGCCGCTTGACGGGAGTGCGGGACTTCCAGCGTAGCGCAAGTCCGGCGGCTTGGGGGAGGCTCTTCGGCGGGCCGGGTTCCCGCGGCCACCGCCGCCACGCCGCCTGACCGCTCCCAGCGTCGTGGGGCGGCCTATCGGGCCGTCGCGGCGAGCGCGTACGACGTGGTCACCGACGCGGAGGATGTGGAGGTCCAGAACCACCAGGCATAGGTCTGCAAGAGATCGACCTCGGTCGTCGAGCCGCCGAGGTCCAAGGTGAGCCACACCTGCTTGTCCATGATGATGCCGTTCGACGCGAGCGCGACCTTGCCGAAGTAGTCGCCCGCGGGGTTGTCGTGCTTGTAGGTCACGTCCACCGGCACCCAACCGTAGCCCGGAAGCAGGAAGTCCGCCCAGACGTGGTAGCTGCCGTCGGGACGAATCGCCACCAGGTGGCGCGCGGGGATGCCACGGTGGCGAAGCAACGAGACGAAGATGGACGCGAGATTGCCGCAGTCGCCGCCGCCCGCGGCCAGGATCTCGCCTAAGGGGTGCAAGCCCGTGTTGGGGTTGAGGTACTGATAGCGGCTGGCGACGTGCTCGTAGGCCGCCTTGGCGTAGGCGAGCACGTCCGGGCTGCCAGCGCCGAGGGAAGCGGCGATGGCGACGATGGTCGGGTGGTCGGGATCGACGTACACGCCGCGGGGGCCGGTGTACCGCACATAGTCGGGCGCGGTGGTGTCGTAGGGCGGAAGGGTCGTCACCTTGGTGAAGTCGATGGACAGCTCGTAGAGCGTGACGTCGTACGAGACGGCATAGCTGGCGCGGGCGCCGGGGCCCGGGAGCCCGGCGGACGGAGCGAAGCGCAGGTAGAAGTCGTCGGTGTCCGGGATGGCGAGCAGCGTGCCCGCGCCCGGCGCGAGGTTCGCGACGTCCTGGTAGATGTTGGTCTGCGGCGCCGGCAGGACGACCGCGAGGCCCGTCAGCGTGGCGTTCTGATTGTCGATCGTCACCGTGGAGGTGACGTGCCACTTCCGAGATGCGCCACGAACCAGGAAGCCGCCCGCGTCGGGAGCGGTGGCGGTGTCCGGCAGCGCGTCCGCGCCGTCCCGTCGCTCCGCGCCGCCCGCGTCGCGGCCGCTGTCGCGCGCGTCGACCGCCGCATCGGCGCCGGCTCCCGCCTCTCGCCCCACCTCGGGGGTATCCGCGGCCGCGTCGGCTGCGCCGGCCGCGTCCCGCCCCGCCTCGCGCGTGTCCGCCGCCTGGCCAGCGTCAGCTCTCGCATCGCGGGCGATCTCGCGCGCATCCACCGCCGCGTCGGCCGGCCCAGAACCGTCGTTCGGCGGGTCGGCCTCGACGCCCGCATCCGAAGTCGCCCGGGTGGCGTCGCCGTCCCGATCTGCCACCACGTCGGCAAGCCGGTCCGCCGGCGCCTCCTCGGGCAGGCGGGCATCGACCGTGTCGCCTTGGCCGTCGGCGCCGTCGCCACCGGCCCGGCTCTCCGCGCCGTCCCTGCCGCCGACCGCCGCATCCGGGGAGCTCGACGTGGCCCCACAAGCAGTGGCCCCGGCGAGCACGCAGACGGTCAGCAGGGCGAGGATTCGGTCCATGGAGACGTCCAGCGAGGCCATCGCGCCGCCACTATAGCGTCGAATCCCTCCCGCCGGGTTGCGTCCTGCCCTGCCACGCCGCTACGTTCTTGTCATGTCCATCACGCTCGCCCAGGCCATCAAGAACGCCATTGCCGCCGAGCACGCGGCCGAGGAGTTCTGCCGCGGGCTCGCCGAGAGCTGCGCCGACGACAACGGGCGTGCGCTTGTTGCTGGGGCTCTGCGCCCGGATCTTCACGTACTCCACCCAGCGCTCCCGCAGAATGGTCTCGAACGCCTCCGTGAACAGCGGGTCTCGGTCATGGATCAGATACCTTGCCTGCCGTAGCAACTCATCGCCCCCGTCGGTCAGGTTCCGCGCCATCTGCTTCGTCCACTCGCCGCCCGGGTTCGCGCCTATCCCCGCGATCTCCACCGCCCGCGTCTTGAGCGCGATCACGAAGGACGCGAGGCAACGGACCATTCCGCGCGGCCCGAGAACCTCGACGCTGAAGAAGTCGCACGCACGAAGCGAATCGGGATGCGTCTTCACGTGCTTCCACGTGCGAGTCTTCTCCCGCTCCGGCGCCGGCTCGATGCCAACCTCGGCCAGGATGCTCCCGACGGTGGTTCGGCCGATTTCGATTCCCGGTCCCGTACGCAAGGCATCCCTGATCTTCGTGTAGCCCCAGCCCCGGTTTTCCATCGCCAGCTTGATGACGAGCTTGCGGACATCCTTGCGCTTG
>JAFGPX010000130.1 GCA_016935975.1 Deltaproteobacteria bacterium | reverse complement strand
CGACAGGAGTTCACGGGACGACGTCCGGAACTGTCAAACTTTGGCGGCCTCCCCGGCAAAGCCGGGGGGCCTCCCGCTTACGCTAGCCGGTCCGCGCTGACCCGGATGGCCTTCCCCCATGTGTCCCGAGCGCGTGAGCACGGCGCACAGGCGGCCGAGCACGCGTATCTCCCGACAGCCTCCCGCTACCTGCCCGTCAGCCGGCGCAGCACCTTGCGCGGCAGAGCCCACAGCTCGTCGGCGCCGCGCAGCCGCAGCAGGCGCAGGCACGAAACGTAGGCCGCGAACCCGGCGCCGATCGTGGCGAGCAATACCAGGCCGTGCACGACGCGCCCGATGCCGCGCGGCCAGTTGATGCCCAGCGCCGCGATTGCCTGCGTGGCCCCCGTCCACACGGCCATCACCACCGCAACCAGCGCGACATTGGCCAGCAGCATGAGCGCGATGTCGCGCACGACCCCCGGCTTGCTCGGCGAGCCCAGCACGCGGCCGAACCACACTCGGAGAATGGTCAAATTCACGAGAGCGGCCACGGTCGTGCCCAGTGCCAGGCCCGGCGCGCCCAGCCGACGATAGGTCAAGCCGTTGAACAGCAAGTTCGCCGCCACGGCGGCCATCGACGCGATCATCGGAACGCGCGGCTTGTCCACGGCGAAGAAGGCCGGCGCATAGACCTTGACGAGGCTGTAGGGCAGCACCCCGAGCATGTAGGCCTGCACGATGGGGACCGTGGCCTCGGTATGCACGGGCAGGAATTTGCCGGACTGGAAGAGCAGCTCGACAACCGGCTTGGCCAGCACGATCAGCCCGACCGCGGCCGGCAGAGCCAGGAGCCACACCCCGCGGGTTCCGTCGGCCACACGCGCGAGCAGCGCCTCCTTGTCCCCCCGCGCGGCTTCCTCGGAGGCGCGGGCCGTGGTGACCGTGGCCAACGCGACGCCGAAAAGCCCGACCGGCAGGTAGAAGAGGCGAAAGGCGTTCTGCAGATAGGTCAAGGGGCCGCTGCCCAAGGCCGCCGCGTACTGCGTGTTGACGAAGACGTTGATCTGAATGGCCGCGAGCCCGACGGTCGCCGGTCCCATGAGGCGCACGATGCGGCGCACGTCCAAGTCGCGCAACAGTCCGGCCAGCGACGGTCGTACCCGATAGCCCAGGCGGTAGAGACTGGGCAGTTGTACCACGGCCTGCACCAGCCCGGCCGCAGCCGTGCCGGCGCTCCAGACGATCATGCCGGTACGCTCCGAGAACTGCAGGAAGAGCAGTGCCACGCCACAGGCGATGCTGGTGACGTTGAACATGGCCGGGGCGTAGGCGGGGGCCATGTAGCGCTGCTGGGCGTTGAGCATGCCCATCCACACCGCGCTGACGCTGACCAGGGTCAGAATCGGCATCATGATCCGCGCCAGCAGACCGCCGGTCGCGACCTGGGCGACGTTGCCGCCGAAACCGCGCGTGATGAGCGAAACCAGCGCGTCGGACCAGACGAACCCGGCCAGGGTCAGCATGCCCGTGACCAGCAGCACGCCTCCCAGCACCAGGTTGCCCAGCCGATAGGCTCGCTCGCGGCCGCTTCTGACCAGAGCGTCGCTGAAGGTGGGCACGAAGGCGCTCGACAACGCGCCCTCCGCGAACAGGTCGCGCAGCAGGTTGGGGATGCGAAAAGCCGCCACGTAGGCGTCGGTCAGGGCGCTGACGCCGAAGATGCGCGCGAACAACGAATCGCGCACGACGCCGAGAACCCGCGACGCCAGAATCGCCAGACTGACGCTGGCCGAGGAACGAATCGTGCTGGCCACCTGCCCCCGACGTTAGCCGCGGCGTCCCCGGGCGTCTACTTTTCGCGGGGGATCCGCAATGAACCACAGAGGGCACGGAGAAGGAAGGAGGCTCGGATCTCAGCTCCGGAACCTTCCCTTGTCCGGCCTCTGCGTTCTCCGCCCCCTCTGTGCCCTCTGTGGTTTTCCCCGCTACGTCCCCGGGCGGTACGGCCTGCGCGGGAAGGGAGCGGGTTTGCGCGCCGGCTGGGCTTGGGCGACTTCCGAGGCCAGGCCCAGCTGTTCGCGAAGATCGAGGTAGTCGGCGCTCACGCCCCAACGAATCAGATCCTTGACCTCCCCTTCCACGTCGCCGCCCTGGGTTTCGCCGATGCGCAGGACTTCGCGGACCGCCGCGGCGATATCTCCGCACAGAAGCAACCCGGCGCGATCCGCGGTCATGTTCGCTCCCGCCGCCCAGGTCCGCAGGTCGACCCGCCCCGGATCGGCGACGATCTGTTCGATGGCGGCCGACGCCGACGCCAGCGCCATGGGCGGCACCGAGCGCTGCAGGAAGGTGGTGTACTTGCGAACCGATCCCGCGTCGGTCGCCGGCAGATCGAACTCGGGATGCGCCAGTTTCGCCGCGGCCGCGACGATGACCCGCAGCTCGTCGAGGGAAGACACCGCCTCCGGCGAGAGCAGGAATTGATCGGCGCGCAGGCGGACCAGCTTGCGCGTCACACAGAACGCCAGCTCTTTCTCCGAGCGGCCGGAAAGCAGACCGCCTCCGAGTAGAAACGAGGGAACCACCTGCTGTCCCTCGAGCACGATGCGCAGCTCGAGCTCGCCGTCGCTCTCGGGCGAAACGTAGAGCGGAGGCAGCGCCAGCCCGAGCATGCGACACGCGTGAACGACGAGCTTGCCCACCAAGGAACGATCCGTCGCCAGATCGACCCTCTGCGCCGGATTGAGCCCGAGCGCCCCGACGTCTTTGGCCCGCGCCATCACGACCCCGGTGCTGACCGCGGCCAGCACGTGCGACACGCGCCAATCCTGCCGCGGACTGGTTACGAACCGTTGCCACATCGACTCGGCCAGCACGCCGTGGCCGCGCGGGATCTCCGGCGGCGAGGTCCGCTCGTAGAAGGCCCGCTCCTGCGGGATGGCCTGCCCCATCGCCACCAGCGCGGCGCTGGTGCAGTGCAAGCGATCGTACATCTGATGCTTGCCATACACGCGCGCCAGGGCGCGTATCTGCTTGGCCATCTCCTCGAAGTCCGCCGGCTCCTCGAGCAGCGCCTCGCGGGCCTTGATGGCCAGGCTCATTTTGGGCGCGCCGAGCACTTCGTACGTCTCGGCCAGAACCTCGCGGCTCTTGCGATCGTCGGGCGCGAGCTGCACGCACACCTCGTAGGCCGCGACCGCCGCTTCCCGCTCGTGCAAGCGACGGCGACAAACGTCGCCCAGCCTGCGCCACAAGCCGAGCACTTGTCCGCGTTTTTCCGGCGGCGGCGTGCTGCCCAACCGCTTGATCATGCGCCGGTAGTTGCGCGCCAGCTCTCGCCAGTTGTTCTGCGCGGCGAGAATCCGCTCGATGCGCGCGAAGCTGCGCTCGTCGTCGAGATCCTCGTCGAGCACCAGGTTGTAAACCTCGATGGCGCGCTCCTGGACGCGCATCTCGTAGTTCAGGATGTTGCCCATGGCGACCAGGTAGCGGGTCCGCGTCTTGCCCGTCTCCACCTTCACCAGGCGTTCGAGGATCTCGACCGCGCGAGCCCATTCGCGGGCGTTCGTGTAGATCTCGAAGACCTCGTGCAACGTCACGGGATCGTCGGGTCTGAGAGACAGCATCTCGAAGTAGGTGTGCAAGGCCGCGCGCGCGTCGGCCAGCTCGTCGCGCTCGCGCGCGGCGATCCCGGCGAGAATATCGAACCGCTCGTCGGGCGAGGCCGCTCCCTCGGCGAGCAGGCGTTGCTGAGCGACGACGGCACGCGCCGCCTCGGGCCCCTTGCCGGAAAGCTTGCCGTGGGCGCGGGCCAGGCCGTCGCGGCACGCTTGGTTCTCGGGGGCGATCTCCAGGGCTTGGGTGAAGACCGCCGCCGCGGCCTCGGCGTCGCCGAGCGCCAGATGCGCCTCGCCGAGCCCCTCCAGATACTCGAGGCGTTCGTCCCTGGTGATGCCGGCGTCGGACCGGGCCAGGATGGCCGGCACGGCGAGGATGACGTCCTGCCACCACTTCTCGGTCAGGGCCAACGCGGCCCAACGCAGCAGCGCCGGCAGGTAGTTCGGATCGTCGCCATGAGCGTTGCGGTAGTTGGCCCGGGCGCGTTCGTTGTCGCCCAGCATCTGCGCCGCCCAGCCCGCCCGCTGGAAGAGGCGCGCCGCCTGCGCCCCGCCTTCCTCGGTGGCGGTGGCCAGACCTTCGAAGAGCGGCAGGGCGGTCGCCCAGTCCTTGCCTTCCCAGGACGCCTCGGCCAAGGCCTCGCCGGCCACCCGGTTGCCCGGGTCCACTTCGAGCACGCGGCGGTATTGCTCGTTGGCCGCGTCCATGTCGCCGAGCCGCGAACGGTAGAGATCGGCTGCGTCGAGGGCATAGCCCACACGCAGGTCGGTGTCTTGCATGGCCAGCGCGGCGCCGGCCAGGTACGCGGCCGCGCGGGCGAAATCCCCGCGCAGCTTGTGGATGTCGACCAGCGCGCGCAGGGCGGTCAGGTTTGCGGGGTCGGCGCCGAGCGCCGCCTCCAACGCGCGTTCGGACGAAGCCGCGTCGCCGAGCTGCTCCTGGTACCAAGTCGACATGGCGACGTACATCGCCGCCTGCTTGTCCGGCGGGGAAAGCTGGGCCGCCACCGCGGTACACTCCTCGAGCAGCTCGGGAAACCGGCCAAGCGACGCGGTCACGCGTGCCAGCTCGGCGACGGCGTCCTGGTTCGACGGATCGTCCTCGAAGGCGGCCAGATAGGTGATGTAGGCGCGATCGCCGTCCCCCAGGTGCTTGTCGAACACCTGTGCGGCGCGCACCAGGTAGCGCGCCCGGCCGCTGGCGTTGGGGCTGCCTTCGGCCCGCTCGACGTAGAGAGCCGCCAGATCCTCCCAGCGCTCCTCGCGGGCCAGGGCGTGGGCAACCTGCCGATACTCCTCGGTCGTCATCTGCTCGTCGCTCGGGGGCGGGTCGGCCGGATTGCCCGGATCTTCTCTGCTCATCATCTCCTCCTGAGAAAGAACCCTGGGACGGGCTCCTTCCGACTGCCACGATGGGAGCCGCCGGGCAAAGCCCGCCGCCTCCCACGCGTTCCGTGCGGGACGGTCCTAAGCGAGTCTTTGCCAGTCCCAGGCCCGCCACGGTGGTTCTTCTAGGCGCCTGACAATAGGGGCCACGCCGTCGTCCGTCAACCGCGAGCACACAGGAATGCCGCGGCAACCACCCGGGCAGGCCCTCGGCGCGCCAGCAGGTTTCCCTTGTGCGTCGGGGTGGTTTTCCGCATGATCGCGTCCGCTCATGGAGTCCCACGGCCCGATCAAGGAGACGCCGCTTTGCTCCGCGCACCGGCGCCTTGGTGCGCGGCTCATCGATTTCGGCGGCTGGCTCATGCCGGTCAACTACCCGCCCGGCATCCTCGAGGAGCACAAGGCCACGCGCCGCGCGGTCGGCGTTTTCGACGTGTGCCACATGGGCGAAATCCACTTCCGCGGGCCGCGCGCGCTGGAGGCGGTGCAGCGCCTAGTCACCAACGACGCGGGCGCCCTGCCCGACGGCCGCGCCATGTACGCGGTCGCCTGTCACCCGGACGGCGGCATCGTGGACGATCTCATCGTCTACCGCGTCGCCGCCCATCACCTGCTCATCGTCGTGAACGCGTCCAACATCGCCAAGGACTACCGGCACTTCGTCGACAACGCCGGCTCGCTCTGCCAGATCGACGACGAATCCAGCACCACGGCACTGATTGCTTTCCAGGGCCCCAAGGCGGCAACGACGCTGGCCGGGCTGGTGGACGCCGATCTCGCGGCCCTGCCCTCGTTCTCGTTTCTCACCGGTCGCCGCGTCGCGGGCCTCCCCGCGTGGATCGCCCGCACCGGCTATACCGGCGAGGACGGCTTCGAGATCTTCTGTGCGCCCGCGGACGCCGAGCCCCTGTGGGACCGCTTGCTCGCGGCCGCCATCGACGTGAGCGGCGCGCCCGTCGGCCTGGGCGCGCGCGACACCCTGCGCTTGGAGGCCCGGCTTTCGCTCTACGGCAACGATCTCGACGACACCACCACCCCGCTCGAAGCCGGGCTTGGCTGGGTGGTCAAGTTCGACAAGGGCGACTTCATCGGCAAGGAAGCCCTACTGAGACAGCGCGCCGCCGGGCTACAGCGCAAGCTGGTGGGGTTCGAGATGCGCGACCGGGGCATCGCCCGCCACGGCTACGCCATTCTCGACCTCGCCGGCTCTGTCCGCCTGGGCCAGGTCACCTCGGGCACGGTGGGGCCGACCGTCGGCAAGAACATCGGCATGGGCTACGTGCCGCCCAGCCACGCCGAGCCAGGCACGCGCGTCGTCGTCGACTGCCGTGGCAAGCCCGCCCAAGCAGAAATCATCAAGGGTCCGTTCTACCGCCGTCCGGGCGCGCAGAAATCGTCCGCCAAAGGAGCCAGCTAGCGACATGAGTGAAACCTATCCGAACGATCTGCTCTATTCCGAAGACCACGAATGGGCTCGCGTTGAGGGCAACCTCGTGACCGTGGGCATCTCCCAGTTCGCCGTCGACAAGCTGGGGGACGTCACGCAGGTGGATCTGCCGCGCGAAGGCGAGGTGCTCAAGCAGAACGATGCCTTTGGCACGGTGGAGTCCGTGAAAGCCGCTTCGGACCTGCTGTCGCCCGTGTCCGGCAAGGTCGTCAAGGTCAACACGACCTTGCAAGACTCGCCGGAGTACGTGAACGAGGATCCCTACGACGGCGGCTGGATGATACAGATCGAGATGTCCAACCCCGACGAAATCAAGCAGCTCATGGATGCCGCCGCCTACGAGGCATTTCTGAGCGAGAACGAGGACTAGATCCCACGCAATGCCCGCCACCGCACAAGACGCATTCCTGCCCCGCCACCTCGGCCCGCGGCCAGCGGATCTGGCCGAGATGTTGCAGGTGGTGCGCGCCGCGACACTCGACGAGCTGATCGGGCAGACGGTCCCGGCGTCCATCCGCACCGGCCGCCCGCTCGAGCTTGGCCCGACGCTCGCCGAGCACGAGGTGCTCGGCGAGCTGCGCCGCCTGGGCAGCCGCAACCGTCGCGTGCGAGCCTACATTGGAATGGGCTACGCCGAGGCCATCCTGCCCGCCGTCATCCTGCGCAACATCCTGGAGAATCCCGGCTGGTACACCGCGTACACGCCCTATCAGGCCGAGATCTCGCAGGGCCGGCTGGAGGCGCTGCTCAACTTCCAGACCATGACCATGGACCTCTGCGGCATGGAGGTCGCCAACGCCTCGCTGCTCGACGAGGCGACCGCGGCCGCCGAGGCCATGCACATGTTCGCCGGGCTCGCGGAGCGCAGCGACGCCAAGGTCTTCTTCGTCTCCGAGCTGTGCCACCCGCAAACCATCGCGGTGGTGCGCACGCGCGCGAGCGCCCAGGACATCGACGTCGTGGTCGGCGACCACGCGACCTTCGCCTTCGACGACAAGGTCTTCGGCGCCCTGGTGCAGTACCCGGCCACCGACGGCAAGCTCTTCGACTACCGCGGCTTCTGCGAGAAGGCGCACGCGCACGGCGCGCGCGTGGCGGTGGCCGCGGACCTGCTCGCGCTCGCCCTGCTGGTGCCCCCGGGCGAGTTCGGCGCCGATGCCGCCGTGGGCAACGCGCAACGCTTCGGCCTGCCGCTGGGCTACGGCGGCCCGCACGCCGCCTTCTTCGCCACGCGCAAGGAGTACACCCGCAGGGTTCCCGGACGGCTGGTCGGCGTGTCCCGCGACGCCCGCGGACACACGGCCCTGAGGTTGGCCCTGCAAACGCGCGAACAGCACATCCGGCGCGAGAAGGCCACGAGCAACATCTGCACCTCGCAGGTCCTGCCCGCGGTCATGGCCAGCATGTTCGCCGTGTATCACGGCGCCGAGGGCGTCCGCGCCATCGCCACCCGCGTCGCCCAGCGCGCGGCCACCCTGGCGCACGCCCTGTCGAACGCCGGGTTGCGCGTCGCCGCCACGGCGCTATTCGACACCGTCCGCGTCGACGCCACGGCGCCCGCCATCGCCGCGTGCCACGCGCGCGCCGAGGCCGTCGGGATCTGCCTGCGCCAGCTCTCGCCGACCGCCCTCACCATCACGCTCGACGAGGCCACCACCTCTGCCGACGTCGAAACCATCGTGCGCGTGATGGCCCCGGCCACGGCGACCCAGGTCAAGCTCGAAGAGGTGCCCTTGGCCATCCCCGCGGCGCTGGTGCGCACGAGCCCGTTTCTGCGGCATCCCGTCTTCTCGGCGCATCGCTCGGAGACCGAGATGCTGCGCTACATGCGCCGCCTGCAGGCCAAGGATCTGTCGCTGGCGGACTCGATGATCCCGCTCGGCTCGTGCACCATGAAGCTCAACGCCACGGCCGAGATGCTGTCCTTGACCTGGCCGGAGTGGAACGGCCTCCACCCCTTCGTGCCCGCCAAGTACGCCGAAGGCTACGTCGGCATCGTCACCGATCTCGAGATGCTGCTGGCCGAGATCACGGGATTCGAAGGGGTGTCGCTGCAGCCCAACGCGGGCGCGCAGGGCGAATACGCCGGCCTGCTGGTCATTCGCAAGTACCAAAGCAGCCGCGGCCAGGAGGACCGCGACGTCTGCCTGATTCCGGCTTCGGCACACGGAACCAACCCCGCTTCCGCCGTGATGGCCGGCCTGCGCGTCGTGCAGGTGGCTTGCGACGCCGGCGGCAACGTGGATCTCGCCGACCTCACGGCCAAAGCCACCCAGAACTCCCGCCAGCTTGCGGCGCTCATGCTGACCTACCCGTCCACGCACGGCGTTTTCGAGGAGGACGTGCAGAAGCTGTGCGAGGTCGTCCACCAGCACGGCGGCCAAGTCTACATGGACGGCGCCAACATGAACGGCCTGGTCGGGCTGTGCCGCCCCGCCGAGTTGGGGGCCGACGTTTGCCACGTCAACCTGCACAAGACCTTCGCCAGCCCGCACGGCGGCGGCGGGCCGGGCGCCGGTCCCATCGCCGTGGCCTCGCACCTGGTCCCCTTCTTGCCCGGCCATCCCATCATCCAGGTGGGCTCCGACCAGGCCATCGGCGCGGTGGCCGCCGCGCCCTGGGGCAGCGCCAACATCCTGCTTCCGGCCTGGGCCTACGCGCGTCTGATGGGCGCCGCGGGCCTGACCGAGGCCACCAGGTACGCCATCCTGAACGCCAACTACGTCGCCGAGCGCCTGCACGAGCACTTCCCGGTCGTCTACCGCGGCAAGCAGGGCCGCGTGGCGCACGAGTGCATCGTCGACCTGCGGCCGCTCAAGAAGTCCGCGGGCATCGAAGCCGACGACGTGGCCAAGCGCCTGATGGACTACGGTTTCCACGCCCCGACCATGTCGTTCCCGATTCCCGGCACGTTGATGATCGAGCCCACCGAGAGCGAGTCGAAAGCGGAGCTCGACCGCTTCTGCGACGCCATGATCGCCATCCGGCAGGAGATCCGCGAGATCGAGACCGGCATGCATCCGCGCGACGACAACCTGCTCAAGAACGCGCCCCACACCGCGGACACCCTGCTGGCCGCGGAGTGGACGCACCCCTACCCGCGCGAGCGCGCCGCCTATCCCCTGCCCCACCTGCGGCAGCACAAGTACTGGCCGCCCGTGGCCCGGCTCGACAACGTGCTCGGCGACCGTCAGTTCGCGTGCGCGTGCCCGTCGTAGTCCGCATAGTGCGGGCTAGCTCCATCCCGGTCGGCCAAGAAGTTACCACAGGGAGAAACAGAGGAACGGAGCCGGAGACTTCATGGCATTCTCAGCACTCCCTTACGCCTCTGCTTCTCTGTTCCTCCCTGTTTTTCCCTATGTGACAGGCATTGAGACTGGAAGACCACCATGGCGAGCACCAACCTGACGTTTTCTTCGCGCGCGGCACACCGGGAGTGGCTTGCCACCCAGGCCGTGTTGCCGCGGGGCTTTCGCGCGGGCACGACACGCTTCGAGTTCACGCCCGCGGAGGTGGGCAAGAAGGCGGCCATGAACCTCACGTTGTTGGCGCTCGACCGACCTACGGCGGATTTCGCCGCGGTCTTCACGCGCAACGCTTTCCCGGGCGCGCCGGTGCTCGTCGGCCGCCGCCGCCTGGCCGAGCCCACGCTCGGCGCCGTCGTGGTCAACACCAAGATCTCGAACGTGCGCGCTCCCGACGGAGAGAACACGGCCGAGCGCCTGTGCGCGGCCGTGGCCGGCGCGCTCGGCATGGCGCCCGGCCAGGTCCTGCCGAGCTCGACCGGCATCATCGGCTGGCGCATCCCCATCGAGGCCATGCTGGCCGCCGTGCCCGCGGCCGTGGCGGCCCTGGCCGGCGGCAGCCTGCTCGACGCCGCCTCGGGCATCGTGACGACCGATCTCTATCCCAAAGCTCGCCGCGCGACGGTCGGCCAGGGCAGCATCGTCGGCATCGCCAAGGGCGCGGGCATGATCGAGCCCAACATGGCGACCATGCTGGTCTACCTGCTCAGCGACCTGGCCATGCCGCGGGCCGCCTTGCGACGCCTGCTGCCCACCGCCGTGGACGGAAGCTTCAACTGCATCAGCGTCGACAGCGACACCAGCACGTCGGACACCGTGGTGCTGCTTTCCTCGGGCGCCGTGCCCTGCGCCGACGAGGCAGCCTTCGCCCGGGCGCTGGCCACGGTGTGCGGCGATCTGGCGGAGGACGTGGTCCGCAACGGCGAGGGCGTGCACCACGTGCTGCGTGTCGCGGTCAATGGCGCGCCCTCCGAGCCCTTCGCGCGCGGCCTGGGCAAGTCCGTGATCAACTCGCCGCTGTGCAAGACCGCGACGGCCGGCAACGACGCCAACGTGGGGCGCATCCTGGCCGCCATCGGCAAGTACCTGGGCGTCCACGCCCCCGATCTCGACACGAGCGGCACGCGCATCATGCTCGGCGGGAAGATCGTCTTCGAGAAAGGCAGTTTCCAGTTGAGTCCGGAAACCGAAGCCGAGGTGGCGGCGCACCTCAAGCAGGCCGAGGTCTACGCCAGCCGCGCGCCCCAGGACGGGGTGTTTCGCCCGCCCATCGACTATCCCCCGCACGAACGCTGCGTGGAGCTAGCCATCGATCTCGCATCCGGACCGGCCAGCGCCACCGTGCTCGGCGCCGACCTCACCCACGAGTACATCAGCGAGAACGCGGACTACCGGAGCTAGATGCCGGAGAGGGCGCAGAGAGGTGGGAGGGCGCGGAGCCAGTTCCGAGCCTTGGGTACCTTTGAGTGAGTAGCGCCGTCGCCCGACGCGGCGGCCCTCACGTTGAGCAAGAAGGGGTCGGGCGCGCCGCCATCGTCGCCCCTCTTCCATGGGGTGAACGTGATAGGCTTGGTGGTGACTTCTCGGAGGGGTCCGATGGCAAGAAGCGATGACGAGGAATCACCCATTGATCGAAACCGTCGACTCTGCCCTGACGGCGCGTGTGTGGGAGTGGTTGGTAACGACGGCCTGTGCAAGATCTGTGGTACCCGCGATCCAAAATCGATTGACAATGCTCGAGACGAACTACCTTCAGTCTCTGTAGCTTCCAGCCAGACCCCTCCCAAGAAGGGGCTTCTCTCTACTAGGACGACGAGGGTGGGATGCTCTCACTCACCACACACGTGGATTGCGGGAAAATGCTCGTGGCTTTGTCCGGTCTGCCATTCAGCGGTATGCAGTCGATGTAGGGTGCGCTACCAGACATTGGAGGTTTCACGTGATGGGCCAGATGCGCCGCATTGGTTCTTCGACTGCCTGTGCCCTGTATTCTCCGACATTGATCTCCTTGTTCCTCCGAGGCTCTCGTGCCTGGAGCATAAGGCAACCAAGGACATCGCTGCCCCGGAGATGGTTTCAGCCAGCAATCCGTTCGATAGGTGGCGACGGCCGGATCGTGGTGGGGATTTCGATTTCGTGCTTCCGGAGAAAATGGGCGTCGAGGAGGTAGTTTCGCTCCTCGACGCGCTCTATCGCAATACTCTCTACGCCATGGAAGAGGACGATATCTCGCAGGCGATGACATGGTTCGAGGTGAGCTGTGCTGTACGCGAGTTCCGCAACGAGCATTTCCCCGAACTGCGCCTTGCCGAGCAGAAATACGCGAAGGACTTCTGGAAGGCTCTTGCTGAGGGAACCATCGTGATGGGCCTTCAAACGTAGCCAGTTCACCTGACCCCAGGCTTCGGCGCCTGCGAGAGCCAGCCGCTTCAGTATGATGGAATCACGGCGCCTGGCCAGGCGGGGGGTTGATGTCCCAGAGCGCGCCGATGTCGAACACCACCGCGTCGAACGGCGGAATCCGCGCCTCGCCTTCGCCACCGAACGTGTCGGCGACCAGCCAGCCGCGCTCGCCACGGCTCAGGACCTCGATCGTGCGCGCGGATGGATCGACGAACCACAGCCAGGACACGCCGTGTTCGCGGTAGATGTGCTGTTTGCCGGTCCGATCGACGATCGCCGTGGCGGGCGAGAGAACCTCGCAGACCCAGTCGGGCGCCAGGGAGAAGTAGGCCACGTCGGGAAAGGTGGCCATGCGTTCGCGGCGCCAGCCGGCCAGGTCGGGCACCAACACCTGCGCTCCCAAGTGAAGCTCGGGCTCGAAGAGGATGACCCAGCCGCCGGGGCCGCCGCGTCCCCTGTGGAACGGCCCCGCCAGCTCGCCCCCGATCGCCGAGCTGGCCAACGCGTGGCGTGCGGCCGGCCGAGGAGAGACAATCAGATCGCCGTCGACGATCTCTCCGATCACGTTTTCCGGAAGACGCAGGATGTCTTCGTAGCTGGCGATCTGGGGCTTCGTCGAGACGGACGCCATGGCGCAAGTCTAGCAGTTTCCCGAGACCGCGGGAGCACAGAGCCGAAAGACGGTGGTGGGCTCCGGCGCATGGTGACGAACGTGAGGAGAGTCTCGGTACGATGGCTGGCCACGGCCGTCCTGGTCGTGGGCGTTGCGCTGCTATCCTGCGGCGGCAAGCAGACTCCGCGCGATCGGATCACGGATCCGGGGGAAATGATCTTCAACGGGTTTGCCGTCGCGGGTGTGGATTGCTACTCGTGCCACAAGGCCGACGGAAGTGGCACGTGGCGCGGCCCCAATCTCGGCTAGCGCGTGCCCAAGCTCGACGACGCGGCCCTCGTGAAGGCCATCGACGAAGGACCCGGGATGATGCCGGCCTACCAGGGCAAGCTCGACGCCCAGCAGATGGCCGCCCTCACCGCATGGCTGCGCGGCCGCTTTCGCCAGGCGTTCACTTGCCGCCAAACCAACCCGCGAGAGCCAGGCCGCGCGCCGAAAACGACGTGCTCGTCAGATCCCCGCGCAGCACGAAGCGCTGGCCGGCCAGATTGAAGCGCAGGTCGAGCGGGCTGCACAGCTCGTGCACCCAGCCGCCCCGATAGCGCTGATTGAAGGCCTGGGCGAAAGCCTCGGCGGCTGCGACGCGCGCGCCGTTGCGCACGCCACAGGCGAGCGCGGCCACGGCGGCCAAACCCGAGCAATCTTCGCCCCCGGCCGAGGCGCGCAACGACGACGCCCGCAAGGGCTTCCCCGCGGCCAGGAGGCTCCAGTGCATGGTTTCGCGCAGCGCGCGCGGCGACGCGCTGCCGGCCAGGGTCAGTTGGGCCTTCTCGCCGGCGCCTTGTCCGGCGAGCTTCACGTCGGCAAGCTCGAGCTCGTCACGATTCACGGGAATGACCAGGGGCTGGTTTCCGGTCAGCCGGCGCAGCACCTGGTTCGCGAACGAGACGGGGATCTCGGCCGCGAGGTTGTCCTTCGCAGAAAGCAGCGCCGCGCGCGTGCCGAAATCCGGGGCCGGCGCCTTGCCCGGAGCCTTGTCGGCGAGCACCACAACGACTTCCACGGCGCCAGCCAGGAAGACCGGCCTGGCGTGCAGCACGATCGGCTCTCCCGCGTCCCGGTCGATGCGCAGATCGGCGGTGCGCACGCTCAGGATTTGGACAGGCTTGCCCGGGCCCGACATGGGGCGCGCGCGGCCCGCCTTGAGGGCGACCACCCCGCGCACCGCGAAGAGCCGCAGCTCCCACCTCTTCCACGTCGCTTCCAGGTCGACGAGCATGGCGCCCGCGGCGAGCGTCGGGCTGGCGCGTTCGGCCAACTCGGCCAGGCTGGCGCGGCAGCCGTCCTCGCCGGCCAGAAGCGGCGCTTGCCGATCCTCGCCCGCGCCCGAACGCCCCGCCGCTCGGAAACGGCCGGCGCCTTTGTCGCCCGGCCCGCAGTAGCGCAATTCGTTGAGGAAGAACGTCTTCCTCGCGTCGTCCCCCAGCTCGGGCGGCAGAGACAGCGCTGCGGGCAAGAGACTCCCGACGCTTTCGTCGAGCAGCGAGGCCAAGGCGCGAACTTGCGCGACTTCGTCGCCCGCAGCAAGGGACGGACCGGGCGCCAGACAGACGCCCAGCGCCAGAACGGCGGCCCGGCGGCGGCTTCTTGGTCGGTTTGGATTCGCTGACATGGGCACCAGCCTTTCAGAGCTCGACGCCACTTTCGAATTCGTGGACGCCGTGCAGGTAGCGTTGGGTGATCGGACTTGTCGCGCGGCTGACCGAGAAGATCAGCTTCGAGAAACCGCCGACGTGCAGAGCCGCGCGCTTGCCTCGCAGCTCGACGCCCGCCAGATCGAGATCGCTGCCCTCGACGCGGAGGCCCACCTCGCCCGCGAAGTCGCTGGCCGTGATCTCCACCCGCGAGCCCTTCACCTCGAGCGCGACGTCGGGCGAAACGACGCGGGTGTTCTCGACGACGGCATAGGAGTCGCGGATGCGCAGCGCGCCGGCGCGAACATCGCGTAGCACGACCTCCCGGCAGCCGACGATGTCGAGCGCCGCGTAGTCCCCGGAGAAGCTCATGCCGTCCTGCTTCTCGCACCGTCCCTGACGCGCGGGCAGCGCGAAAGACGCCGCCTCGGCCCGGGCCGCCCGCGGCGCGGCCGGCGTGGCCAGGGCGTCGAGCAAGAACTGGGTGACCGCGGCAGGTCGGGACAGCATGGGGTCGTGGCCGGAGCCATCCAGCACGACAAGGCGGGCCGCCGGCAGGCGCGCCTGCAAGATCAGCCCGGTGCGCGGCGAGGCGATCGCGTCGTTGCTGCCCCACAAGATCCACGACGGCGCGCGCACGCCGTCGATGGCCGGCGCGAAATTCTCCAGGATCGTGGCCAGGGCCGCGATCCGCGTGGGAGAGCCCAGCACCGTCTGGCGGAGCACATCGTTGTGCAGGACGATGGCGGGATCCGGCAGGCCCGGCAGCCCCGGCGGCAACGCCGCCTCGGTCGATTCCTCGGCCACGGTCGCGATGTCCTTGACCGGCTTGGCGAGCACGCCGAGCAGGTTGTCGAGCCCGGCGAACACGGCGAAGCTCACGAAGGCCTTCCGGTGCAGCACGCCGGCCACGTCGAGAAGCAGCAAGCGCTCCACGTCGGCCGGGAAGCGGGCGGCGTACAACAGCGCCAGGGCGCCCCCCATGGAATGACCGACGAGATTGAACGGCCCGGACAGGCGCTCGCCAAGCAAGCGACGCATGAACTCGGCGTAGCGCGCGGGCGAGTACAGCTCGCTTGCGTGCGTGGAGCGCCCGAAACCCGGCAGGTCGAAGGCCACGACGCGATACTGGGCCGCGAGCGCCGGCAGCACCGGACGGAAGTCTCGGCACCCGTTCTCGCCCAGGCCGTGCACGAGGACCACGGCCGGCGCCGCCGCGTTCCCCGCCTCCATGACGTAGACCTGCCCGCCAAAGACGGGCGCGTTCACCGTTGCGGCACGGAAGCCAGGCAGATTGGCGAGCGCGTCGTCGGACGGCGGCTTGGCCGCCGAGGCCGGGTCGTCCACGGGTGCCGCCGGGGCAGCCGTGCGGCACCCCGCGAGGAGCAGGCCGAAGGCGAACCGCTGGCGCGGGCTACGCGAGCAAGGTCGCATGCCCCCGGTTCTACCACCCGATGCCGATGTGCAGGGAGAACTCGGTCGGGTAGTAGGTGCCGCTGCCGACGCCGTCGTCGGTTTCGTGGCTGAGGCCGATGACGTACTGGGAGACGCGCAGCTCGCCGTAGATGCGGGCGCGGTTGTCGCGCGTGAAGTTCACCCCGGCCATGCCGTGGACGGTGCAGGTCGCGCCGGTGGTTTCCCTGCCCTCCGGACTCGACACGATCCAGATGCGCGGCGATACGCCGCCGCCGAGGTAGGGCGCGATGCTCCCGTTGGAAAGATAGGCCCCGCCCCCGAACTCGGCGTAGACCCCGCCCATCTCGATGGTGTTGGCGCCCGAGGCCGTGGTCGACGGGATCGCCGCGCCCGCTCCCACCTCGGCAAACGAGCTGCGCGGGCCGATGCGCGCGTCGAACTGCAAGGACATGAGCGAGGCGAAGCTCCTGCCTTTGGCGACCGGGAAATACACGCCGCTCTTGACCCCGAGCGCGGCCGGGTAGGGCTTGGGCCCGGCCGCCGGTTCGGAGGGCGGCGGGGACTCGACCAACGCCTCTTGCGGGCGCGGCGCGGCCTGGGCCCACGCCAGCGCGTGGGCCAGCCGGGCTGCCGCGTTGCTCATGTCGTCGAGCCCCACGGCGGTGGTTTCCGCGCGAAAGACCTCCTGGCCCTCCTTGCTGAAGCGAACGCCGCTCAGGGTCGTCTTGCTCCCGAGCTGCACGGCCGTGAGCTCGACGTACTCGAAGACGCCCAGCTTGGTTGCGGCCGC
Source organism: Deltaproteobacteria bacterium (assembly GCA_016935975.1). Lineage (GTDB taxonomy): Bacteria > Myxococcota_A > Polyangia > Fen-1088 > Fen-1088 > Fen-1118. The sequence goes on along the minus strand of JAFGPX010000130.1, from coordinate 17,539 downwards.
CAAGGCGGTCCCGGCCTCGGCCAGCACCGGCTTGGTGTCGAGCGGCGACGCGACGACCACGTTGGTTTCGCTGGCGAAGGCGTTGGCGAACAACACGCCGATCGCGTCGCACTGCCCTTCGGTCAGATTCACGCCGGAGACCGGCATGACCGCCACCGTGGCGGCGGCCCGCGCCGTTGCGGGCGACAAGAGAGCCAGGGCCAGCGCCGGGAAGACTGTCCATCCGAGTTTCATGGGGCGATCCTTTCGTGGTGAGTCAAGTCGAGGTGTCGAAAATGCCGGTCTTCGTCCAGACTCCAGCGCTAGAAGCCGACACCGCCCTGGAAAGCGAGCACCATCGGCCGGAAGGTTTCGCCGTAGGCGCCGCCGGGCGCGCCCGGATCCGCGACCGCCAGCAGGAGCTGCGACAGCCGGAACTCTGCATAGATCTTGGCGCGCAAGTCGCGCGTGAAGGTGACGCCGACCTGCCCGTACACGCTGCAGGTCGCACCGAATTCGTCGCCGTAGTCGTACCTGGTTTGCCAGATGGCCGGCGAGACGCCGCCGCCCACGTACATCGCCGCGTTGCCTGGCCACAAATAGTAGCTGCCGCCGAATTCGAGGAATCCGCTCGACACGGTAATGCCTGACGTGGAGTAGCTGTCGTCCGCCGGAATCAACAAGCCGGCGCCGAACTCCAAGAAATGGCTGCGCGGGCCATACCTGCCGTCGAACTGGATCGAGATCGATGGGGAGAATGTCCTGCCCGACGACCTGGGGATGGCGATGCCGGCTTTGGGGCCGTACGAGCCGCGCGACGCATTGGGATCCGGAGGGGGCGATGGCGCCTCGTACGCGGCCGGCGCGGCCTCGCCCTCGCCGGGCAGGGCCGGAGCCGCGAAAACGGGACGGCGATAGACCAGCGCCTTGGCCAGCCTCGCCAGGGCGACATCCGTCGCATCCAGGCTCGCGGCCGAGGTTTCCGCGCGAAACAGCACCGTGCCATCCTGGGCGCAGAGAAATCCCGCCAGTACGATCTTGCGCTCGAGCTGCAGCGCGCTCAGCTCGATGTAGTTGGTCGCGCCAAGCTCCTGGGCGATGGCGACCGAGGTTTTGCCCTCCGCGCGCAGTTTCCGCGATTGCAGCGGAGGCACCACCGCGACGCGCGCTTCGCGGGCCAGGGCATTCGCGAACAGCACGCCGATCGCGTCGGCTTCGCCTTCGGTCAGATTGACGCCTTTGACCGGCATGACCGCCACGTCGGCGGCACGCGCTTCGCAAGGCGCGACGATGCAGGCGGCAAGACAAGGCGGCAAGGCCCATGCCAATCGCATGACACGATCTTTTCGACGAGCGCCGGCCTTGTCAACGGGAGTGTCCATGGCGCGCGCACCCCGGGGTGTCGACGAGCACACCCGAGCGGCAGACGCACTTGCCTCCGCGTGCGCCGGGCTTGGGCCTGGTTGTGGCCGCAATCTGCGCGGGCGGAATTCCCGCCGGCGAGGGCACGGGTGTTCCGTCATTAGCCGCGCGTTCTGAAGGAATCCCCCGCGCACCGACCCTAACCCAACGCCGAGCTGCAGAGAGGTTTCCATGCCAAGAAGTTTCCTGGGTCTGCCCCTGACATGCTTGCTCCTGGCTGGCTGCCTTGCGCCGAGCGCCCGACGCGATCCCAACAGCGGAACATCGACGGGTGGACAGAGCAGCCACGAAACCGGGGGCGCGGGCGGCGTCAACAGCAGCGGCGGCGCGAGCGCCTCGGGCGGCGCGGGCGGTTCCGCCGGCGCGGGCGGCGCGGGTGGTTCCGCCGGCGCGGGCGGCGCGGGCGGTTCCGCCGGCGCGGGCGGCGCGGGCGGCGTCTCGGATGCCGGCGGCACCACCGACAGCGGCGGCGCGGGCGGCGCGGGCGGCGCGGGCGGCGATTCCGCGGGCACGGGCGGCTTGGGCCGGCGTGATGCGGCGGCGGATCAGCGTCCGGGTTCGGGCGGCGGCACGGCTGGCGTGGGTGGCGACTCTGGAGGCAGCGGCGGCACGGCGCCGCGAACCGGCGGCGCCGGCGGGCGCGGCACCGGCGGCCGCGGCACGGGCGGGCGCCCGGGCACCGGCGGGGCGGGCACGGGCGGCGCCGTGGGCACGGGCGGCAACACGTCGCCCACGCCATGCTCGTTCCCGGCCAGCTGGAATCCCGGCAGCGCGACCTACACGACGTACAGCCTGCCCAACCCGGTCACCGCGTGCGGCTACAACGGCAACAACAACACCATCAAGAACATCGCCAATGGGGCGAACTTCGCCGCCATCCCGGGCAACACGTCGAGCGACTTCAACACCCGAGATCGCTGCGGGGCCTGCGTCCAGATCGGCGGCGCCATCATCACCATCGTCGACGAGTGCCCCAACGACACCAATCCCCCGTGCAAGGCCAACCCGTCCGGCCACCTCGATCTGAGCAACGCCGGCGCCAACGCCGGCGGCGTCAAGGGCGATCCCAACGTGCATGGGCAAAACCAGTGGAAGTTCGTCCCCTGCCCCGTCAACGGCAACGTCATCGTCCGCCTCAAGCCGAGCAACGACAACGAGATCTTCATCGAAAACGAGATCATGCCCATCGCGGCCGTGACCTGCGCCGGGCAGACCGGCTCGCGCACGAGCTACGGCGCCTGGCACTTCAATTCGAACATCCCGGGCGCGACCTGCGAGGTCACGGATCTCGCCAACCGCAAGATCACGATCAAAGCCGGCAGCACGCAAGGTCAGGACGTCGACACCGGCGTGCAGTTCCCGAAGTGCCTGTAGGGGCACGATTCATCGTGCCCTCTGCGCATGGTGGCCTAGCGCCAATGCCGGTCAGGTAGGGGAAGACAGGGAGGAACAGAGAGACAGAGGCGGACAGGGACAGCGGAAAACCCTTGGTTTTCTGCCTCTGGTCCTCTGCTTCTCCCTGTGGATTTTTCTTGACTGACCGGCATTGGGCCTAGCGCACGATGATGCTCGCCTGTGCGCGGATGTCGGTGGAAGACGATCCGACCGCAATGTCGAACACGCCCGCCTCCACGCGCCACCCGTGGATCGCCACGTCCCAGAAGGCCAGGCTCTTGGCCGGCAGCGACAGGCTGACGGTCTCGCTCTGGCCGGGATCCAGGCGAACGCGGGCGAAGCCGCGCAGCTCTCGAAGCGGCCGCGGCACGCTGGCGAACGGGTCGTGCACGTAGATCTGCACGACCTCGTCGCCGGCGCGGCTGCCGGTGTTCTCGACCTCCACGCTCACGGTGACGGATTCCTCCGGTCCGATCGCGGCCGGGACGACGCGCAGGCCGCTGTACGAGAAGGTCGTGTAGGACAAGCCATGGCCGAAGGGGTAGAGCGGCTTGCCTTGATAGTAGAGGTAGGTGCGGCCCTTGCGCAGGTCGTAGTCGCCCATGTCCGGCAGCGTGGCATCGCCCGTGTACCAGGTCGTGGTCAGCTTGCCGCCCGGATTGGTGTCGCCGAAGAGCGCGTCCACGATGGCCGTGCCCTGCTCTTGTCCGTCGTAGAACCCGGTCAGGATGGCCGGCACGTTGGCTTGCGCCCAATCGACGGCCACCGGGCCGGCCGTGACCAGCACCACGACGGTTCTGGGATTGGCCGCGTGGACCGCCTGGATGAGATCGCCCTGGGCCCCCGGCAGGTTCCAATCGGGACGGTCCATCTCCTCGCGCAGCACGCCGGAATCGGTGCCCACGAAGACCAGCGCCACGTCGGAGCGGCCGGCCAGGTCGGCCGCCCGGTCGATGGCCTCCTGATCCTTGTCGCCGCCGATCGAACCGCCCGGCTCGAATTCGATGGCCACGTTCGACGACTCCGGGAACCTGGCCCGCAGCGCGGCCAGCGCGCTCACCCTGCGGCTGGGATTGCCGCTGTAGCCCCCCAGCTCGACGCTGTCGCCGTGGGGACCCAGCACGGCAATCGAGCGCAGCGCCGCCCCGTCGAGCGGTAGAATGCCGTCGTTCTTGAGCAGCACGATCGCGGCCCGCGCCGCCTCGAGCGCGAGCGCCGCATGCGCGGGCGACTCGATGACGTCCTCGCCGATGGCCCGATAGGGAACCTGGTCCGCGGGATCGAACTCGCCGAGCAGGAAGCGCGCGCGCAAGACCCGCGCCAGCGCCCGATCCACGTCGCTCTCGACAATCAGGCCTTGGTCGACGGCGTTCTGCAGCTCGCCCAGGTAGGTCCAGCCGCAGTTGAGGTCGGTGCCCGCCAGCAAGGCCTGGGCCGCCGCCTCGGCCGCCGTGGCCGTGAAGTGATGGTTGCTCACGATGTCGTCCACGGCGCCGCAATCGGACACCACGTACCCTTGGAAGCCCCAGGCGTCGCGCAGGATGTCCCGCAGGAGCAGCGGGTTCGCGGACGCGGGCACGCCGTTGACGCGGTTGTAGGCGGCCATGACCGAGAAGGCGCCGGCCTCGACCACCGTGGCCTCGAAGGCGGGCAGGTAGTACTCGTGCAGTAGCTGCTCGTCGACCTCCGACGAGCCCGTGTGCCGGTTGAACTCCGAGTTGTTGGCCACGTAGTGCTTGGGCGTGGCCACCGCCTTCAAGTACTTCGGATGGCTGCCCTGCAAGCCGCGCACGAAGGCCACGCCCAGCCGGGCCATGAGGTAGGGATCTTCGGTGTACGACTCGTCGAAACGGCCCCAGCGCGGGTCGCGCAGCATGTTGATGACCGGCGACCAGTAGGTCAGGCCCTTGCCCGACCGCACGCCAAACCCGCGCGCCTCGTCGCCGATGGCCGAGGCCACCCGCTCGAGCAGGGCGGGATCCCAAGCGCTGGCCAAGGCGATGGCCTGCGGAAACGACGTCGCCCCGTCGGTGAGAACCCCGTGCAAGCCTTCGCTCCAGTAGTTGTACCTGGCCAGGCCGAGGCGTGAAATCGCCGGAGCGGCGTGGGAGAGCTGGGCGATCTTCTCCCGCAGGGTCATCTGGGCGATGAGGGCCTGCACGCGCTCGTCGGCCCAGCTCGGGGACCTGCCGGGCAGCGCGCCGCCGTCGAGGCCGGGCGTCGGGCCGATGCCCGCGTCCCGCGTGGCTCCGCCGTCCCGGCCCGTGTCCGACGCTCGGTCGGCGCCCGCGTCGCGCGCCGACGCGGCATCGGCGTCCAAGCGCGCGGCTCGCTCGGCCCCGGCATCCGGCGTCACCGCGGCGCCGGCATCCGGCCGCGCCGGCAGGGGCGTCGTATCCGGCGCGGCTGCCCCATCGACCGGCCGGCGCAGGGATCCGCAGGCCGCGAGCGTCAACAGGAAGGGAAACAGAGCGGTTCGTAGGCGAGTCTCCATGCGCATTGCTCCTGGCCGGACCTTACCCCGCTCGGGGGGGACGAAACCAGAGACGAACGCGGGCCCCGCCTTCTCGCGGAGCGACCCAAGAACGGGAGGGGGCGCGGCTCGTCGGGCAAAATGGTTCGACCTGCGACGCACGCTGCGCTAATCTGCGGCTCTATCGTCGCCCCGCAGTGGAAAGCAGGTGATGCGATGCCGACCGATGTCTCCAACCGCCCGCGTCCGCTCGTCTGGCTCGTCACGGCCGGGATTTCGCTGCTCCTCGGCTGCGGCGGTATTGGCGTGCGCTCCGATGCTTCCGCGCCGCCGGATCTTCCCCCGCAGGCAGACGCCTCGCCACCGCCCGAGGATGGTTCTTCTCTGCCCGACGCCGCCCAGGATGGCTCGGATGCCGAGGCCGAGACCGCGGATGCCACGACGGTCGACGAACCAGAGCTGGTCGGGGCGCCGCTCGTCTTCAACCCGACGGCGCGCGGTTTCGGGCTGAACGCGGTCGTCGCCACCCGGGAGCCATCGTCGCTCCGCGCCCGCATCCGCCCGGCCGGTGCGCCCCTCTGGGGCGAGAGCGTTGCTCCGACGGTGCGGGGCACCGACATCGCCGAGTGGCACTTCGACGGGCTTGCCCCCCGGGCGCGCTACGAGTACGAAATCCTCCTGCCCGGGGCCGACGCCGGCAGCGCCGTGTACGCGGGCAGTGCCGTCACCCAGCGCCCGACCGGCGCTCCCTTCACCTTCGCGCTCATCACCGACAGCCACATCGGCGCGGATCTCACCTACACCAACCAGGGCGACCCGGCGACCCTCCAGGCGGTCAGCGCCGAGGTGGCCGCGGCATCTCCCGACTTCGTGATTCACCTGGGCGACATGGTCGACTTCCACCAGTACGGCTTCAACGACCCGCCCCCGGACAGCTCCATCACCCGCCTTGCCTACCTCAACTACCGCACCCTGCTCGGCGACACCGTGGGCCGCGTTGCCCACTACCCGGTCATCGGCAACTGGGAGGGCGAGAACGGCTGCTACACCACGGACGAGATCGCGTGGTCCATGCAAATGCGCTGGCTCTACGTGCCCAGCCCAGGCCCCACGACCTACCCCGAGGGGGGCGGGCCCAACGAGGACTACTACGCCTTCACCTGGGGCGACGCGCTTTTCGTCGTCCTCAACGTGATGAGCTACACCCCGACCGCGCACCTGCTCAGCATGAATCCCGGCCTGCCGGACGACTGGACTCTCGGGCAGGCCCAGCTCGACTGGCTGGCGACCACTTTGGCGAACGCCACCTCGACATGGCGTTTTCTGTTCATCCACCATCCGGTCGGCGGCAAGGCCGGGGACGACAGCAACTCCGCCTACGGCCGCGGCGGCGGCCAGGCCGCCTACGTCGGCGAGCAGGCCACGGTCCACCAGTTGATGTTGCGGCACGGGGCGCGGATCTTCTTCTACGGCCACGACCACGGGTTCACCGACATGACCGTGGACGGCATCCACTACTCGCTTCCCGGGAACGCGGGCGCCCCGTGGACGTTTTCCCAGAGCGAAACCGGCTACTCCCAATACTGGCCGGTTTCCGGATGGGCCGAAGTCACCGTTGCCCCCGACAAGGTCGACGTGCGGTTCATCGAGATGGGCGGCGAGCTACTCTACGAGTACTCGCTGCCGTAGCGCCGGGCCACCCGGGACAAAGACAGGAAGAAGGGGAGAAGCGGAGGCGGATGGGGCTGGCGGGATCGCCGGGATTTCCAGGCTCCGCTCCTCTGTTTCTCCCGGCGATTGCCGAGCCGCCGGCATCGCACACACACCGGTCCGGGGGACCGCGCCTCAGACGCGCAGGTACTTCTCGGCGAGCTTGCGCACGAGCAGGCGGCCCAGGGCGCGGCCCGTGCGCACGGACTTGCTGCCGAGGAGGAGCAGGCCCACGGCGAACACGAGCCACGACAGACCGTAGAGCACGGGGCCCCCGAGCAGCAAGACCGGCGTGCGCAGCCATGCCGCGACGGCGGCCAGCGCGGCGATGGCCGGCCAGCCGACGACGTAGCTCAGAGCCAGCAAGACCAGCCCCGCCACGATGCGCGGCGAGGGCGGCCGCAGCAGCACCGGGTCGGTCGGGGTCGAGAGCGCCTTTTGCACCAGACGCGTCCCGCGCAGCCAGAGTCGAAACCTCGGAAGCCTGCTCGGCCGGGGCGCTTCCTCCACGGCGACCTAGGCCGAAGGGCCCTCTCCTTCCTCGATTTCCAGGAGGCGCAGGATGGCGGGCCGATCGCGCTTGCCCGAGGGCGTCGTGGGAATGGCAGGGACCGTGCGCAAGCGCCGCGGCCACGCCGGCGACGGCAACTTGTCGCGCAGCTCGCGCAGCACATCCTCCGCGGAGCGCGGCGAGGCGACCAGGGCGACGATCTCCTGCCCGCGACCCGAGTCGGAGGCCAGGGCCAGCGCCACGGCGTCCGTGACCTGGGCCAGAGCCGCGAGCGCCTTCTCGATGGCCAGCAGGGAAACCCGCTGACCTCCCACCTTGACGATGCCGTCGCTGCGCCCCAGAAGCGCGAAGCGGCCGTCGGCGTGGATCTCGGCCAGATCGGCGGTGGGGAAAAAGCCGCCCGCGTCCCCGGCCGCCGACACATAGGGCGAGCGCACCTTCAGCACCTCTTCCTCCACCCGGCAGTCGACCGCGGGCATGGGCGACCAGGGGCAATCGGCGACGTCCTGGCGGCGCACGGCGATGCCGCCGGTCTCCGTCGAGCCGTAGATCTCCAGCGGCCAGATGCCCGCGCGGGCGAAAAACGCGGCAGCGTCCGCGGCGGCGAGCGGCGCGCCGGACGAAAGCACCAAACGCAGCCGGTGCGCCGGCGGCATGGCGGCGGCCAGGGCGCGCAGATGCGCGGGGGTGCTGACCAGAATCGTGGCGCCCGTTTTCTCCACGAGATCGGCGATCTCTTGCGGATAGAACGGCGACTTGCGCTCGACCGTGGCGCCCGAGCACAGGGGCAAGAGCACCGAGAACAGCAGACCGTAGATGTGGTGGGGCGGCACGGTGGCCAGAATGTGGTCGTCCGGCTCGACGCGCAGGCCCCGCGCCTGCGCCGCCACCTCGTCGAGCAGGTTGCGCGCGGTCTTGGGCCAGACCTGCGGCTGCCCCGTGGTGCCCCCGGTCTGCAGGAACACGCGGGCGACCTGCGGGTCCGCCAGGGCCAGGGCCCGCGCCGTCGGCGGCAGCGCCTCCGGAACCACGCGCGCGGCGGGCAAGCCCGCGAGTCCGTCCGACCACTCGGCCGGCCCCAGCCAGTGCGAGAATCGGCGCGCCTCGAACGTGGCCGCGACCGCCTCGGCGGTCAGGGCCGGCGGGAAGCTCGCCTCGATGCCGCCCGCCAAGGCCGCCACCAGCGCCGCGGCCACCAGGGCGCGATCCTCGGACGCCACGCAGAGCGACGCCTTGGCGTCCCCCACGGCGAGTCCGAACAGCCCGGCGGCCAGTTGCGCGACCTTGGCAAGGCTCAGCCCGTCCGCGAAGAAGCGACCGGCGTCGCCGAAGTCGAGGCCGGCCCACAGCCGCTCGCCGGCGCTCGCCCCGGCCGCCGCTTCACGCCCGGCCCGCACGGCCACGCTGCACTCGCCGGTACACGCCGGCGTTCCACCCAGCTCGACCGAGAAACGAAAACGCTCGCCCTCGACCCGGCGCACGCGCACGCGCAAGCTCGCGCCCGGATCCACGCGCTGGCGAAAACGAACCCGGCGGTACGAGGTCACCTCCACGGCCGCACGGTCCGCGTCTTGCCAGAAGGCGAGCAGCGAATCCTCGACCAGGGACAGCATGGCCACCCCGGGCAAGAGCGGCACGTCGGGGAAATGCCCGGCGAACCACCGGGCGGCCGGCGACACCGTCACGTGGGTCACAAGCTCGTCGCCCAGGCGGGATTCGAGCGTCGGCCGGAGGCGGGTCATCGGGACGAGGGCGGGTTCGCGGGTAGATTCGCCAGCACGTACCCGACCGCGTCCTCGACGGTGCGGATGCGCCGGGCCTGCTCTTCGTTGACCTTGATCTTGTACTGCTTGTCGAGCAGGGCCAGCATGTCGAGGGCGTCGATGCTGTCCAGCCCGAGATCGTCGAACATCCTGGAATCGGGCTTGATCTTTTCCAGGGGCACGCCGAACCGTTGCGAGAGATACTCGACGATGAGCTTGTAGGCTGTGTCGTGATCCATCGTAGGCACTTCCATTCGCGCCACCCGCCACTACCACGCGCCCTTTCGGGCCGTCAATCGCCGGGTGCGCGCCAAACGCCTCGCGCAACGAAACCTTGCGAGAGCCTCGGCCGCCGTGCCATAGAACAGGCCCATCGCCGCCCATGAGAGCCCCCAAGAACCGCCGCGTCTTCGTCATCGGCCGCGCCGCCCGCACCCCGCTCGGCGCCTCGGCCGAGACCACGTGGGAGCGCGCCGCGGCCAACCGGTCCGGCCTACGCGAGCTGAGCCGTTGCGACGTCGGCACGAAGACGATCGTCGGCGAGATCCCCGAGCGTGACGCCGGCCGCTACGCCTTCGACACCCCCAAGGAACGGCACAGCTGGAACGCCGCCTACGTGATCGAGACCATGGCCATCTGCCACGACGCGCTCGCCGACGCGAGGCTGCCCATGGACGGCGAAACCGGCCCGCGCACCGCCTGTCTCATCGGCTCGGCCATCAACGGCTCGGACAGCTTGCGCGAGGCCTTCGTCCGCTACGGCAACATCGGCGCCAACGGCGTCAGCCCCTTCCTTCTGCCCAACGTCTGCGCCAACGTGCCGTCGGGCAAGGCCGGCGCCGCGCTCGGCTTTTCCGGCCCCATCTTCTCGCCCCAGGGGGCCTGCGCCTCGGGCAACCACGCCATCGCCATCGGCGCGCGCATGGTGCGCGACGGGGACGCGGACTTCGTGGTGGCCGGCGGCGTCGAGATGCCGCTCATCCCCGAGATCGTCCTCGGCTTCGCCAACATGAACGCCAGCTTCAAGCTGCGCGCCACGGATCGCGCGGCGGCCGACCCGGGACTGGCCTCGCGTCCGTTCAGCAAGGACCGCCGCGGCTTCGTGCTCGCCGAGGCCGCGGCCGCCGTGGTGCTGGCTTCCGAGGACGCGCTCGCGGCGCATCGGCTCAGGCCCGTGGCCGAGGTCGCCGGCATCGGCTGGACCTCGGACGCGCACCACTTCACGCGGCCCTACCCGCCGACCATCGTGCGCGCCATTCGCGAGGCGCTCGCCGACGCCGAGCTCGACGCGGGCGCCATCGGCAGCGTCAACGCCCACGCCACCTCCACCCAGGCCGGCGACGCGATCGAGGTCGCCTGCCTGCGCGAGATCTTCGGCGCGCGCCTGCCCAAGCTGCCGGTCACGGCCAACAAGAGCCAGCTCGGCCACTCGCTCGGCGCCGCGGCCGCGGTCGAGGCCGTGCTCGCGCTCATGGCGCTGGAGAAGCAAACCATCCTGCCCACGCTCAACTTCTTGCCCGACCCCGAAACCGCGGGGCCGGACTTCCCGGCGCAAAGCCGGCCCCACGCCCACGAGTTCGTGCTGTCCAATTCGTTCGGCTTCGGCGGCACCAACTGCTGCGTGATCTTCCGCGGAGTCTGAGGCCATGCGCGCGCCCGACTTCCAGCCCGTCCCCTACCCCGCCGACGCCCGCTACGTGCGCGACGCGGTTGCGGGCCTGGTCTGGCACCGCGTCGCCTACCGCGTGCTCTTCGCCGACACGGATCGCACGGGCGTCGTCTACCACGGCAACTACTTCCGCTTCTTCGAGCTGGGCCGCTCGACCCTGCTGCGCGACGCGGGCTTCCCGCTCGCCAAGGTCGAGGCCGACGGCTTCGTCTATCCCATCTTCCAGCTCGGCCTGGATTTCTTCCGGCCCATCGAGTACGACGCCCCCATCTTCGTGCACACCCGCTTCCGCGAGCTGGCCGCCGTGCGCGTGGACTTCGACTACGTCGTCACGCACGCCGAAAACGGCCTCGTGCTGTGTCGGGGTCTCACGCGCCACTGCGCGACCAACCGCAAGGGCCGGCCGGTCGCCGTCGACCCGATCACCGTCGGGATCTTCCACGACTTCCCCAAGTGACAGCCGTGCCGGCCAGCCAACCCGTCACCTTGCCCGCGGTCCTGCCGGACCTGCCGGACGTGGCGGACCATCGCATCGCGGGCAAGGCCACGGTGCCCGCGGTCGAGCTGCTCGAGCTGCTCGCGCGTTTCGCGGCGGGGCACATGGGCTGGGGCGACAGCCTGCCTTTGCCGTTGGCCATGACGGATGTGGTCTTCCCCCGCTTTCTGCTCGTGCAGGCGGTTCCGCGCTGCACCTTCGCGGTCCGGTTGGCGAGCCTCGAAACCGGCTTGCGCGCCTCGCTCACCTCCACCATCGGCCTGCCGAACCGGATGAAGCGCCTGCGCGAGCACGCGGTGGCCACCTTCGCGCCGCCCCCGAGCCCTCCGTCCGCTTCGCCAGCGCCCGATTTCGACTTCGAGATCGAGGCCGACCGCGTGTACCGCGAGTTGATTCCATTCGGCCCGCGCTACCGCAACCTGCGCGGGACCATCCGCCTGGGGCGCGCGGGCGCGACCGGCCTGGTGCGCTCGCCGGAGCCGCCCCGGCGGCCGCCGCCCCTGGCCGGCTGTCCCTTCCTGCTCGACGCCGCCATGCACCTCGCCTGCCTGTGGGGCCAGCGCTACGCCGGCTACATCGCCTACCCCACCGGCTTCGCCGCGCGCGTTCTGCATAGGCCCGTCGCCGCCGGGGAGCGCCGCTGCGTCGTGGCCCCTCGCTTCGTCTCGCCGCGCCGGGTGCTCTGCGATCTCTGGCTTTCCGACGAGGCCGGCGTGCTCTGCGACGCGGTCACGGGATTGACCATGTCCCCGCTCGTCAATGGCCCGGCCCCGCCGTCGTGGATCGCCCTGGCCGGAGCCGGCGTCTGATGGCGACCCTCGACATCGAAAAGCTGATTCCCCACCGCCGGCCCATGCGCCTCGTGGAGGAGATCGTCACGGTCGGCGAATGGGCCATCGAAACCGCAGCCACCGTGCGCGACACCTGGCCCACGGCGCACGTCGGCGAGATCCGCGCCCTGGTGCTCGTCGAGCTGATTGCGCAAAGCGCGGCGGTTCTGCAGGGGTGGAAGGAGCGGCACGAGAAGGAGAGCGGCATCGGCGGGCTGCTAGTCGGCATTCCCCACGCCACCTTGGCGCGGCCGACCGTGCCCGTGGGCGCGCGGCTTTCGTGCCAGGTCCAGATCTCGCACGGCGCCACCAACTACCTGGCTTTCGAGGGCGAAGTCAGAGACGCCGCGGGCATGGTATGGCTTCGCGCAGGGATTCAGGCCTTCCGCCCCGACCTGGACCCGCAACCCGGAGAACAGACATGACCGAGCCCGCCCTTCCCCCCGCCCTGGCCCTGGTCACCGGCGCCAGCCGCGGCATCGGCCGCGCCATCGCCGTCGAGCTGGCCACCACGGGGCTGCACGTGGCCGTGAACTACAAGAGCAACGAGGCAGCCGCTCGGGAAACCCTGGCGCGCATCCAAGCGGGCGGCGGCAGCGGCGAGCTGTGCCCGTTCGACGTCGCCGACGAGGCCGCGGCCGAGGCCGCCCTGGCGAGCCTGCTGTCGCGCCACGAGCGCGTCGAGGTGCTGGTCAACAACGCCGGCGTCGTGGCCGACAACCTGTTCGTGATGATGCCGGCCGCGGACTGGCGCAAGGTGACCGACACCTCGCTCGGCGGCTTTTTCAACGTGACCAAGCCGGTCGTCCAGAAAATGATCCCGAACAAGCGGGGCAGCGTGGTCACCATCTCGTCGGTGTCGGGCCTGGTCGGCAACCGCGGCCAGACCAACTACGCCGCGGCCAAGGCGGGGCTCATGGGCGCGACGCGCGCCCTGGCCGCCGAGGTGGCGCGCATCGGCATCCGCGTGAACGTGGTGGCGCCGGGGATCATCGACACGGACATGACCCGCGAGCTACCGCTCGACCAGCTCAAGAAGCTGGTGCCCATGGCCCGCACCGGCAAGCCCGAGGAAGTCGCGCGCGTGGTGCGCTTCCTGTGCTCCGACGACGCCTCGTACATCACGGGCCAGGTCATCTCGGTCAACGGCGGCATGGTGTAGCGGTGCGCGGCCTGCTGCTTTTCGCCTTCCTGCTCGGCGCCGATGCGCCCGCCGCGCCGGCCGCCTGGTACCAGAGTCTGGACAGCATCCGCGAGGCCGCATCCACCCTGAAGACGCTGCAGGCGTCCTTCACGCAGACGCGCACGCTCAGGATCCTCAGGAAGCCTCTCGTCTCGCGCGGCATCCTCGCCTACCGGCGGCCGGACGATCTGCGCTGGGAGTACCAGAGCCCGCTTGCCACCTTGCTGGTCGTGCGCAAGGGCAACGCCCAGCGCTGGCTTCGGCGCGGCCACGAATGGGTGACCGACCACAGCGCCAAGCTCGAGGCCATGAAGCTGGTCCTGGGCGAGATCGGCCTGTGGCTCGACGGCAATTTCAACGCCAGCAAGACCTTCCGGCCCGAGTTGCGGCCTCCTGGCAAGGGTCGGCCCGCCCACGTCAGGCTCGTCCCGCTCGATCCGTCGCTCGGCAAGATCATCGCGGCCATCGCCATCAGCTTCGGCGAGAAGCCCGGCACGGTCGGCGCCATCGACATCTTCGAGCACGGCGAAGGCGTCACGCACATCGCCTTCGACGACCTCCGCGCCAACCAAGACCTCCCCGACGAGCGCTTCGAGCCGCCGCGATGAAGCTGCGCTGCCTTGCCACCTCGCTTTTCGCCCTGGTCGCGGCCTGCGCGCGCTCGCCCCTGCCGCCCCTGGTCTCGCTGCCTGCCGCGGCCGAAGCCGATGCCGCCGCCCGCTGCCAGCAGGCCTTCCCGCCGCAACCCTGGCGGGCCACGCACACCATCCTGGCCACCCTGCCCTTGGGCTACAACGGCGCGCTCCTCGGCGTGCTCGCGGCCACCGCCGAGGGACTGCACGCCGTCCTGCTCTCGCCCGAGGGCATCACCCTCTTCGAGGCGGTGCACAAGCGGGGCGGCAGCGGCGGCCTGGCCATCCAGCGCGCCGTGCCCCCCTTCGATCGCTCCGACTTCGCCCTGGCCTTGCTGGCCGACGTGGGCGCCGCCTTCCTGCCGCCTGCCGGCGAGCCCGAGGACATCGGCAGAGCTGCCGGCGGCGCCACCGTGTGCCGCTGGGCGCCGACCCGGCACGAGGCCACCGAGGTGGAGCTGGGGCAAAGCGGCCCGGCGCGGATTCGCACCTTCCGCGGGGCGAACGTCACCCGTCGGATCGAGCTTGCGGGCGTCCCGCAAGGCGGCTTCTTCCCGCACGTGCGCCTGACGGTGCCCGGCGCCGGCGGCTACACCCTGGACATGCAGCTCGTCGATCGCGAATAGCGAGGATCCCTCCGGCACGAACCACGGAGGGCACGGAGGGCGGGATGTCTGTTGCATGTGTTCCACATGCAGGTATCCTTGGGGCATGGCCAAGATGATTCAGGTGCGGCACGTTCCCGATGCCGTGCACAAGCGGCTGACCCGTCTCGCGCGCCAATCGCGGATGTCGCTTTCCGACTATCTTCTGGCTGAGCTGCAGCAATCGAGCAAGCGTCCCGCGCCAACCGAGATCCTTGCACGGCTCGCCAAGCTACGTCCCGTGGTCTCGCGCTCGGCGATCGTGCGAGCCCTGCGCGAGGAACGAGACCGAGCGTGATTGTTCTCGACGCCTCCGTGGTTGTGGAACTCCTGCTTGGTGGCGAGCGCGCCATGGCTCTGCATGCCCGTTGCCCGGCTCCAGGAGAATCGTGGCACGCGCCAAGCCTGGTCGGGGTGGAAGTGCTGAGCGTGCTCCGCCGGCTGAACCGCTCACGACAGCTCTCGGATCTCCGCGGCCGACAAGCGCTGCGGGATCTTCCGTTGCTGGGCCTGCGTCTGCACGACACCGCTTCTCTCCTCCCCCGGGCCTGGGTCTTGCGCGCCAACCTCTCTGCCTACGACGCGATGTACGTCGCCCTGGCCGAGGGCTTGCGCGCTCCACTGCTGACTCTCGACGGGAGAATGGCAGCAACGTCCGGCCACCATGCCCGCATCGAGCTGTTGTGACGTCCGCCTGCCCTCTCGGCCCGCCGTTCCCTCTGCGCCCTCAATCGTGATCCTCCATAACCCCCATGCTAAGAACTGTGCCGTGAAGTTCCTGCTCATCTATCCCCGGTGGCCGAAGCTCTCGGGGCAGACCGAGTTCCACCTGCCGCCGCACGGGCCGGTGGTGTTCGCGGCGGCCCTGCCGCCCGACGTCGAGGTGGAGTTCGTGGACGAGAACGTCGAGGCCATCGACTTCGACGCGCAAGCGGACCTCGTCGGCATCTCGATGATGCTGTCGAGCCAGGTCAAGCGCGGCTGGGCCATCGCGGACGAGTTTCGGCGCCGCGGCCTCAAGGTCATCTGCGGGGGCATCGGCACCCAGCTCCACGCCGAGGAGACGCAGGCGCACGCGGACGCCGTGTTCATCGGCGAGGCCGAGGGCCGCATGGAGCAGGTGCTCGACGATTTTCGCCAGGGGCGGCTCCGACCGACCTACGACTATCTCGACAGCCCCGCGCCCGTCGAGCTGGTCGGACCGGCGCGGCGCTCGCTCCTCAAGCGCGATCTCTACAACTACAAGGGCGTGCGCATGGTGGACCTGTTCCACGCCTCGCGCGGCTGCCGCTTTCGGTGCTACCCCTGCGCGGTCAACTACCTGGGCGGCCGCAGCTTCCGGCCGCGGCCCTTCGACAAGGTCGTCGAGGAGTTGGCCGGCATCGACAACAACCGCCTGTTCGTCGTCGACAACTCCCTGGCCCAGAGCAAGGCGTGGGAGCTGGAGCTCTTCCGCCAGATGATTCCGCTCAAGAAGAAGTGGTGCTCGCACCCCATCGAGAACGACGAGGAGGTGCTGGACCTCGCGGCGCAGGCCGGCGCCTGGTACGTCTACCAGGCCGTGTTCGACACCTCGGACTTCATCCGCCGCCGCATCGAGCGCTACCACGCGCACGGCATCGCGGTCGAGGGCACCATCCTGCTCGGCCTCGACGAGCACACGGAAGACGACATCAAGCGCCTGGTCGACTTCCTGCTGGAGATCGAGCTCGACCTGGCCGAGTTCACGGTGCTGACCCCCTTCCCGCACACGCGCTCGCGCAACGATCTGGTCAAGGAGGACCGCATCCTGACCTCGGACTGGGATCTCTACACCGCCGACAAGGTGGTCTATAGGCCGCGCCACATGTCGCCCGACCGCTTGCTCGAGCTCTACCACTGGGCCTGGGACGCCTTCTACAAGGACGAGCCGCAGACCTACAAGATGTACAAGCTCCTGCAGAAGGTGGTCGGCAAGGAGATGGCCGACGGCACCTTCGTTCCCCGCCGTACGGAACTGGCCGACAAGCGCTTCGGCAGGCCGGCCAGCCCGGGAAAATCGGGGTAAGACGACGGCACACTGCCACGGCCGCGCCAGCGGCCGTATCGCCTCGCCCCGCAGGGGAGAGGCAGGCCGCGCAACGCGCGGCCGTATCGCCTCGCCCCGCAGGGGAGAGGCAGGCCGCGCAAGGCGCGGCCGGTGAGGGGCATTGTCAATCTCGCGCCCGCCGGACATAGGGGGCGCAATGAATTGCGCCTCTACGACGGATTCGGCACGACCTCCAGCTTGCCGTCGCGGATCGTTGCGCCCGTTCGCGGCAGTCCTCTACGGTTCGTCCACTTCTCGCCGGTGGCCGATCTTCACGACCAGAACCACATCCGGAGGCTCGATCGTGTAGATCACGCGCCAATCCTCCACGCGCAGGCGCCGCGCGCCCTTGAAGCTCGGGCGTAGCGGCTTGCCACATTCCACGGGGTGCGTGGTGAGCTTGTCCTCGATGGCCCGGCGAATGCGAAGGCGAACCCCATTGGACAGCTTCGGGACGTCTTCGCGGACCACGCTTTCCAGGTATTCGACGCGAAAGCTCACAATTGCCTAGCCCGCACGGACACCAGGGTAGAGCGCGTCTCACGAATAACGCGGGCTAGGCGCCGAGCCGCGCGAGCTGCTGCTTGACCCAGGCAATATCGCGGCGCCACTCGGGAAACAGTCTGCCGTCGCGCTCCAGGCCAGCAAGGATGCGCAGGCTTTCCTCGAATTGCTTCCGCGCCCCGCCCAGGTTCCCGCGCGCCATCTCGACCTGGCCGACGTTATCGAGGGAAACGGAGACGTCACGGAGGGACTGGGGCTGG
>JAFGPX010000129.1 GCA_016935975.1 Deltaproteobacteria bacterium | reverse complement strand
GGCAGCCTGGCCCCGGCAGAACCGCGCGGTGCAGACCGCAAGCACCTGCGGATTCCCGGTCCAGGACGGAGTTCTTGCGGCACACAGGCAATGACGATGTCGTGCGCGCTCGGAGCGACGGCCGGATGAGCCGCCCCACCCCGCCGGAAGCAGCCCGGCTCGCGCCGGCTCAGCGGAGGGTATCGAAGAACGACCAGATATTCGCCCTGGCGGTCGCCGAGACGGTGTGATCCCAGGAGCCCACGCAGTAGATCACCGGCTCGGCGCAGGCGCCGAAGCTCTGGCACCCGGTGTAGATCGCCGTGGTCGTCGAGCTGCACCCGTTCTGCTTGGTCCAGAAATCCCGCGTCGCCTCGCCCGAGTCGATCGTGACGATGGTGTCGGCGGTGCCGTGGTGAATCATGATGGCCGGCTTGGCGTCGGCGTTCGCGCACGAGCCCGGTCCCCCTCCCGAGACGGGCGCGAAGCCGCGGAACCAATCGTTGTGCGCGCAGGCGAGGGAGTTGGTGAAGAAGCCACCCATGCTGAACCCGGTGATGAACACCCGGCTCGTGTCGATGCAGTACCGGTCCCCAAGCTCCGCCATCAAGGTTTCGATGAAGGCGTAGTTCGCGGCGTTGGCGGTCCACGTCGACTTGAGCACCTGGTCACCCCAGTGCGAGGTGTTGCCGGGCGCGGGGCCCTCGCCCTGGGGCAGCACGGTGATCGCCTTGTTGCCGGACTGCGCGGTGAAGTCGTAGAGGTCCACGAGCGCCAGGTTGTTCATGTCGTAGCCGTGCAGCGCGAACACCAGAGGAAGCGGCGTCTTGTTGTCCGCGTTGCTCGGGACGTTGAGCAAGTAGTAGCGGGTCGTGCCCTGGATATCGAGGGTCTGCTGGGCCCGCCGGTCGGGTCGCGTGATGGCCTTGCCGCAACCCGGCGACTGGCTGGCGCTGCCGCCTGCGCCCCCGTCCGTCCCGCCGCTCCCGCCCCCGCCGGTCGAGCCGCCATCCGGCGCGCTCGTCGCCGTGCCGCCAGCCCCTCCCTGCCTGGGCCCCGTGACCCCACCCGCGCCACCTGCGCCGCCGGTCCCCCCTGTCGTCGAAGCTCCACCCGTGCCCGGGGCTCCGCCCGTTCTGCCGCCGGCGCCCGGGCCGCCGCCCGTGCTCGAGCGGCCCCCGGTGCCCGGGCCGCCCCCGGTGCCCGGGCCGCCCCCGGTCCCCAGGCGGCCGCCCGTGATGGTGCCGCCCGTAGCCGTGGTGCCGCCAACTCCCGCGACCGAGCCGCCCGACCCAGGCTTGCTGCCGCCGGTGGCGGTGGCGCCGCCGCCGGCTCCCGTCGCGGTCCCGCCACTTCCCGTCGCGCCCCCGCTGCCCGTGCCCCCCAACGCGGCGGTTCCACCCGTGGTGGTGCCCCCGGTCCCGGGCCCCTGCGACGACGGACTTTGCGAGCACGCGAGACCGCTCGCGAGCACGAGGGTGCCGACAAGACGCGCTCCAACGTATGCTGACCTGGCTTGACGAGGGCTCATGCCATCAATTGCCCAAGCCCCGGCGAGTTGTCATTCCGCCATGGCGAACGGAGGCGCAGCCGCTCCCGCCGGACGCGCGGGCACCGCCTCAACCTCGGTGAGGGCGCAGCGTCACCGGGCAAGATTGATGGGCGGCGGGAAACGCGCTTGCCGCGCGATGCTGCGCACCTCTTCCTCGTCCTCGGCGTGAGCGATGACCCACAGGCAGGCGTTGAGGTCGTTTCCGCCGTGTACCACCGGGTGCCATTCCTGGTACGCGGCGACCGCGGCCGCCCGGCGCTGGATGCGGTCGGGCGCCACCGCGCACGGGGCGTGCTGCTGGTAGAGCAGGATGAGGCCGTCGGGGTGTCGGGTCAGGAACCGGTGGAAAAGGCCGCGGTTGTGCTCGTCCATCGCGCCGGCGAGGCAACCCTGTCGACCGCTCGGGCGCACCACTTCGAAGGGGACGCCGGCCGCACGGTTGCCGCTGTACTTCCAGTAATAGCGCGGAACCATTTCGGCCCAGCAGGGGCTGGCCGCCACGAGCGTGGGACGGCCGAGGGCCTTGATTGATTCGAACGTCGCGCGCATGCCGCCCTGGCCATCGAGGCGCAGGGCAGCCGGACGGGCCATGAGCTCGGCGAGGGGAATGGCAATCTGTACCGACAACGCGAGCAGGGGAAGCGCCGCCGCCGTCATCGCCGACCGTTTCTCCAGCCGTTGTTGCAGCGGTCGCAGCACCGCTGGAAAGGCGTCGAGGCCGACCACCAGCAGGGCGAAAGCCAGGCCGGTGTAAGGGGTGCCGTAGCGTGGGCTGAACGGATAGCCGGAGCGCAGGCGTGACATGACGAGGAAGAGCGGTAGCGCGATCAAGAGGGCGCCGGCGATCCGTAGCCATGCCGCTCGAAGGCCAGCGGACCGCGTGCGCCACCACCCCAGCGCGGACAGCGCTGCCCAGCCGAAGATCGCGATGCCACCGTCGTCGAGCTGAAGTAGCAGACGCTCGTAGATGAAGCGTGCCTCGCCGAGCACTCGCAGGAGGTTGCCGGCGCCGAGATCCGCAGCCCGAGCACCGTGGGGCGAGCCGAGCATCGCGTGCAGGGCCGGCGCATTGACGAACCCGTGCAGTGCCGGGGACGCGGGAGCGGCAGCGCGAGGCAAGCCGACGGTGTCAGCAGCCCGTGGTGCAAGTGTCGAGGCTGGCTTGGCTCATGCGGCTGCCCGAGCAAGCCAGGGAACGGGGGATCGGCCGGCTGCCTGCTGATTCTCGGGGTCGGCGGTCCCCGGCAGCTGGAGCCAGTCTTCGAGATGCGCGAGCCAGCGATCCGAGCGAACGCGGCGTCATCTGTCGCCAGAGCCCCGACTCCTTTCGCCTTGATGATACGGGCCGATCGCGTTCGGCGCGATCGGAGAACCGCGTTTCTCCCCGATTCTCTCCGTGCCAGGCCTATGAATTCGCGCCGTCACCGACGGAAAACCAGGATCCCGGACGCAGAGCTGGCGAAGGACACGGGATCTTGCGAAGACCCTTCGAGAATCGCGCTCGCTGATTCAGGAGGCACAGCAACGGAAGCCGATGTTGGTGCTGTTGACGTTCTTCAGCTTGCTGATGAAGTCAGTGCAACGGTCCTGTCGGTCGTCGACATTGATGAGCTTGTAAGCGGCACCATAGAGGAAGCAGGAACTCCCGCTGCAGTTGTCCTGCCATTCGTAGACGTTGCCAATGAGATCGTACACACCCTCGTAGCCGGGCACCGTCGACTGACAGCTGCTCATGGCCCCCACCGGTGTGGGCGCGTCGAGTCGGAGCTCAGGCACATTGCACATCTGAGGATCGTAGTCGTTGCCATACACCCAGAGATTGTTGCCGTGAGCAGAGCAGGCGACGACCCACTCGCTCTGGGTTGGATCCTGGCTGAGACTACCGCAGAGCCGCTTGCCTACCGCCTGGCAGTATTGAAAAGCATCGCACCAATCCACGCAGACCTGGGGGCGGTCGCAGTCGTCACCCTGGCAGGCCGAAGTATCCCCACACTCTGGCGCAAAGGTGGTGTTCGTCTCGCACTCCTCGATCTGGGTAGAGGTCGCGGGGTTCGTGGCGAGCCACGCCTCGTACTGCCCCCTGGTGACCTCGGTGGTGTCGATGAAGAACCCTTCGGGCATGCGCACCATGGGCGGGCCGCCGGTCCCGGGATCGGGC
>JAFGPX010000128.1 GCA_016935975.1 Deltaproteobacteria bacterium | reverse complement strand
CTCGTCTTGAGCGGATTTCCAGGTTGGGGTGAGGGTGTAGCTGCCCCCACCCGTCCGCCCGCGCCGACGGTCGTGGCGCGGTGACGGCGGTTGGAGGCGGGTGCGACGGGCGGCCGACCTCCCCCAAATCGCTCGCTCGCTACCGCTCGCGTGCTCAGGGGGAGGTGCCCGGACGCGTCAGGCGGCGGCGTACTCCAGAATTGGACGGAGCCTTTTTCGCAAGGTCGGCACGTCCGCGCATGGAAGAGAAATTCGTTCAAGCCACGATGCGCGGCGCAGCGTGGCGAGCATGTCGCCGAAGCTCGGCAACGCCTTGCTCTCGTACCAGGGAAGCACAGGCAGGCGCGCGGCGCGCAGGTGCTGGCCGCAGGTCACGTACCAGATCACGACCAGGCTGTAGCTCCACAACGCCATGGGCGCGGTACGTTCGACGGCGTGCTCGGTCCGGTTCTGCGGGTCCTCGAAGCCAAGCCGGCCCTTGCTGTGGAAGAAGCTGACTTCCAGCGCCCATCTTTGGCCGAAGGTCTGGATGATGGTCTGCGGCGAGAGCGTGGGGTCGGTAGAGACGAAGACATCGTCGTGATCGTGGCCGGGGAAGCCGCGGACCAGCACCAGCCGGACCAGTTCACCACCAGCTGCGACATACCACAGGGCGTCGATGATCAGGATTCGGACGGTGACGGTCTTGCCGTACACCGTGATCCGTACCCGCTGCCAACGCGCGTCCTTGCGGGCCGCGCGTTGACCGGGGGAGCGGACGCGCGCGCCCCGTACGCGAGGACGGCCGCGCCGGCGGCGAGGTTGCGGTGGAGGAGCGTACAGGGCGGCGTCCAGGCGCGACCGACCGATCAAGGTCACATTGCGCGGTCGCCCCTTGATGAGCGTGGCGTTGGTGTAGGCGGCATCACCGACCACGATGAGCTTCCGATCCGGGAGGGCAGCTGCGAGAAGTCTCACCAGTTCCCGCGCCAACTCGGTGGTCTTGCGGTGCACGCGGCCGTCCTGGACACAACGCTTCTTGCTCCGATACAGCCGGAACAGGACGGGGAGCGCCCAGGTCTTCTCGAAGCAGTAGACGTTGATGCTGAGTACGACCCAGACGTGGCCCCAATGGAAGAAAGGGCGCTTGCCGGTCGAAAGCAGCGGGTCACGGTGCATGGAGGCGGCGGCGATTCGCTTGCCGGTGTGGCGCCCGAGGGTATCGTCGATGGGCACCACGATGGGCCGCTTGGGGTCGAGCAACGAGACGACCAGCCGGACCATAACCATCCCGACCTCGTCGGTGATCCACCGGCCCCGCGAGAAGAACCGATGGAAGCTCGAGATGTGCTTGGCCCCGACGGCCTGTGCTGCCCGCACGGTCTCCGTGACAGTGTGCCGGCGCAGGTTGAGAACCCAGCCCGAGGCGAGCCAGGAGAAGCTCACGAACGAGGGCGCAGTGAAGCAGCCAACGAACTGTTGCAGCAGGACGGCGAAGCTCGGTACGATGCACGAATCCAGCATGGATCTCTCCCGATGAGGTTGGTGTTGCAACCCCTTCATCGCAGAGAGCGTCCCCAATGGAAACCCCGTACGCTCCCGGATCCCGGTCCGGGTAGCGGACGGGTGTCCGCACTCGGCGGCAGGTCGTGTCGGATGCGCGCCGCATAGGCGTCCGATCCACCGGGCGCGCCTGCCGCGGCGCGCTGCTCCTTCGCCAGGCTTGGGCGCCGCGGTGAAGGCGCTACATGGACACTGCCGCGGCCTCGCCTGGCTTCAGGAGCCTGGGTCCTACCCCCAGGCCGACGAGAGGGACGCTGACGCCAGAGTGACCACCGACGCCTACAGAGACGCCGCAGTGTGCGTCAGCGTCGCTCGAGTCGGCGCCGCGCCCGCACACCACCTCCTCGGTTGGATGGCCCCACTTGGGCGCGGAGTCGGCACGACACGCCCCTCCCGCGGCGCCGCGCCGGCGCAGCCGACGCGCCAACGCAAGGGAGGCGGCAGCCGCGTGCAGCCGGCCATGTTGGCGAGCACGGCGGGGTGAGCAACTCACCCCCGAAAAGTGCTCAAGACGAGTCTAGACGGGGCGCGCTGGCCCACAACCGGAGCATTCCCGGAGACAGTTCTCGGACCGCTGCCAGGCCGCTTTCCACGTCGACTCGTAGCCCTGCCCCTGCCGCGTGCCCCACTTCTCGATCTCGTTCGGCGCGCGATTCACTCGGCCGCAGGCATCCCGCGGTAGCCAACGCTACCGACAGCAGGGCCCCGACCCCAACCCGAGCGCACGTCATGGCGTCCCCCACTGGCGAAACCGTGCCGACACCCCCAGCACGACAGCCGAGCCAACGCTGCCCGCCACGCCGAGGCCCCAGTGTGCGTCCAGGTAGTGGTGCCCCTCGACTCCCAGATGGCCGGCAACGCCGCTGCCCAGGCCGGGCATGAGCAATCCAGCCTCGTACCCGTCATGACGGTGGTCATAGTACACGCTCCACTCGCCGCCACCCGCGCGTTGGTCGCCAACGTAGATCCCGAAGCCAGAGCGTGAGAGCAACAGCGCCGAACCCATCGAACTGACGCCCCGTAGCTCGAAACGCGTGACTTGATAGCCCGTCCCGATTCCGAGCTCGGCGAACGCCCCCTCCAGATGCGGAGCGAGTCGCCGCAAGTCGAGGCGACCGGCAAGCGTCCATTCGGCGGTGCTCATCGCGAAACGCTCGTGCGGGAAGCGGTGTTCTGTCCCGGCCACCTGCAACTCGACGAAGCTTCCGTCCGCGCTGGTGCCGGAACGCGACGGACCGAGCAGCCGATGGGCGATCACGGCTCGGAGGCGTGAATTGCCGTCTGCCGGAGCGGCCCACAGTGAGGGTGTTACGTTTCGCGACCACTGGCGCCGGTCGTTGCGTTCTCGATGGCACGGGTTGTGCGAGAGGGGCTGGCGTGATGGTGACCT
>JAFGPX010000127.1 GCA_016935975.1 Deltaproteobacteria bacterium | reverse complement strand
GGAAGATGGCCGGCCGGCGGAAGTCCTCCTCGGCCTCGGCGCGGGCCTCCTCGTCGACCGGCAGGGTGGCGAGAAAGTCGCGCCAGACCTTTTCCAGCTCGGCCAAGTCACGGCCGTACACACCGCGGAAGTCCCCGGCCGACCGGTAGAGCGCGCGCAGTTGGGCCGCGCCGAAGCTGTCGAGTAGGAAGCGGCAGAACGAGCCGGCGATGGTGTAGGCGCGCGGACCGGCTTCGAAGGAAAACCCGGCGCCGAGCGCGCGGCCGAGGTCGGGCGCCCGGCCGAGCGCGATCATGGCCGCGGACTCTTCGTGCAGGGTGGAGCGGCCGACCGGGTTGCCGAAATCGGCGGCCTCGGCGATGCCTTCGACCAGGCCGCTCGCCAGCCTGGGCCAGGGAATGGGGCCGAGCCACCGCCACGCCAGCGAGACCCCGAACAAGCGATCACCGAAGGCCGAAGCGAAAACATGGGCCAGCTCGTGGCGCAGCCGTCGCGCCGGGAAGCGATCCGCGTGCACGAAGATCTCGCGCGTCCACGGCTTGGCGTAGAGCGTGTTGGCCGCGCCGACCGCGTCTTTCTTGGCCGCAGCCGAGGGGAAACGGTAGACGCGGACGGGGCCCTGGGGCTCGACGCCCAGGAGGGTCGCGAGCTGGTGGTAGCGGAACTCGAGATCCTCCGCCGCCAGGGCGATGTCGGCGTCGCTCTCGGACGCGCGATCCGTGCGCAGCACGAAGTGCCGCGTCTGGGTCACGCGGGGCAGAAGGCGCGCCAGATCGCCGTGTCGGATGTGTGTGCCCAACTCGCCGCGCGCCAGGAACCAGGCGAGCGAGGCCAAGGCGAGCAGGAGGGCGAGCGCCGGGCGATACCACGGCCGCAGCGAGAGGCACAGGCGATCAGCGAGGCTCGAGCGCAGGAAACTGGCGATGCCGACGAAGGTCATGAGCCAGGTCAGATTGGCGAGGCGATACCACACGAGGCGCAGCGGCGGGCGTAGCGCCTCGTCGTAGATGGGGCCGGGAAAGTAGCCGCCGAAGGGGTCGAAGGCGAAGACAGCGGGATCGACGTAGAGGCGCAGGAGGGCCCAGGCGATCGAGACGAGGGGCAGGGTCAAGGCGAGCACGCGACTTGGGCGCCGTCGGGGCACGAGGACGGCGACAACCGCGCCGCAGCCGGCGGCGAAGAGGGCGGTGGCTACCGGCAGTAGCGCGAAGAAGGCCAGTCCGGCGCCCAGGTTGCAGTTGCGCACGCGCAGGGCGTTGGCCAGGGACAGGAAGAGCGGGAGGACCAGCAGCGCCAAAGCGGTGACGCTCGCTTCCCCGACCAGCCTGAGCGGCGACACCGGGCGGGCATGGCGCCGGGCCGCGGTCACCACGCCGTGGCCGATGTCGACCGTGGCAAAGGCCGTAACCAGGCCGAGGGCGAAGGCGAAGTCGTAGCCCAGGACGTCGAAGAGGGGCACGAAGTCGAGTACGAGCGCGACAGCGACGAGCAGACCAGCCCAGACGAACGTGCGCCATCCTTGACGGTAGTTGATCCAGGCCACCATGCGTGCGAGGCTCATGGCGAGGGTGAGGATGCCTCAGTCTTCTGATCGTCGCCAGCAGCATCGGGCGCCCATCGAGCTTCGGGTGGAGTACCAGCGACTCAATCGCTTCTTCTACGACTACACCAAGAACATCTCGATGGGCGGGACGTTCATCAAGACCGACAAGCCGCTCGACATCGGCACCGAGTTCCTGTTCAAGCTCATGATCCCCACCCTGTCCGAGCCGCTGGTCCTGCGCGGAGACGTCCGTTGGATCCTGCACGAAGGCGAAACCCGCGAGGGCGAGGGGCCGGACGGCGCCAACGAGCCGGGCATGGGCATCCGCTTCATCTACGAGGACGAGGACCAGCGCCTGGCCGTCGAGCGCGTGGTCGAAGATCTCATGGTCAAGAACCTCGGCCCGCGCATCTTCGCCACGCTGAACCGGCCGAAGAAGAAGTAGGCGGCCCCGTGGGGCCGTGTCCGGATGGCTCGCCGCGGGACGGGCGGTTGCGGGGAACCGTCCGGCTGCCGGCCTCGGCCTGGTGCCGAGATCCGTGGCTGGGCGCGGAAAACCACAATGGAGTCACTCCCCGTGCTCGGCAGCGGCAAGGACGTCACGGACGCGCACCTGGTGCGCCTGGCCGCGCGCCACGGGCTCAAGCTGGCGACTCTGGACGAGAGTCTGCGCAAGAAACCGTGGGCGATGGGAATTGCCGAAGACCCGCTTCGAGCGGCAGACCTCGCCTGGCTACTTCGCCCTCATGAGCGTCCGCACTGCCGGGCCGTCCGCGCTGCCGCCGCCGACGACGACCTTGCCGGCCAGGTCGAGGAACAGGCCGGTTTCGAGGACGCCGGGAATGCGGTGCATGCGCTCGTCGGCGGCGCGCAGATCGGTGCCGGGCGGGAAGCGCACGTCCAGGATGAACTGGCCGTTGTCGGTGACCACCGGGCCGTCCTTGCCCGAGGTGGCGATGCGCAGGGCTGGCGAGGCCCCCAGGTCGCGGATGGCGCGCTCGACGTAGGCCAGGCCCGAGGGCAGCACCTCGACGGGAATCGGGAAGGCCGCGCCCAGCGTGGCCACCAGCTTGGACTCGTCGACCACCACGACGAACTCGCGCGCCATGGCGGCCACGATTTTCTCGCGGGTCTGCGAGCCGCCGCCGCCCTTGATGACGTTGAGATCGGGATCCACCTCGTCGGCGCCGTCGAGGGCCAAGTCCAAGGCGGCGCAGTCCTGCATCTCGCGCACCGGGATGCCGAGCTGGTTGCACGAAAGGCGCGACTGGAACGAGGTGGGAACGCCGGTGATGCGGATGCCTTCCTCGCGCACGCGGCGGCCGAGCTCCTTAATGAGAAAGGCGATGGTGGAACCCGTGCCGATACCGACCAGCATGCCGTCCTGGATGAGGCGGGCGGCCTGCACGCCGGCGAGCTTCTTGGTTTCGGGATTGCTGCGAGTGTCTTTCACAGGGCGCTCCTACGAGTTCTCACCACAGAGAGCACAGAGGACACGGAGACGGAATGGGAAGAGTCCGGATCCGGAAGACCGCTCTCCTTGGTTTCTGCGTTCTCCCTGTGCTCTGTGGTTCATTTCCTTCTTCCCACTTTCAGAATCTTGCCGAGCTTCTCGCGGTCGGTGGGGCCGAATTCGCGTGCCACCAGAAGCGCGGCGGCGAACACGATACCCGATGCCGCCATGGCGAAAAGCCCGGCGATCTTGCCGCTGCCGGGCAGGATGCGACCCAGCCCGACGGCGAGCCCCGCGGCGAGGCCCACGCGCAGCACCGAGCCGAGCGGCGGCAAGGCGGCGAAGCGGCGCCACAGGTAGAGAAGCGCGGCGCCGAGCCCGGCGAGCATGCCGAGCGCCGTCGCGGTGGCGGCGGCGGTCAGCATGGCGGGGCCGGGCGTGGCCCCGGGCACGATGGCGAAGGCCAGGGCGCTGCCGACCGCGAGGGTCCAGGCCACGAGCTCGATGGCGATGTCGGGCCGACCCGAGGCGGTGACGATGGAACAGGCGATCGAGAGCAGAGCCAGCGCCACGATGCCGGCCGCCAGGATGGGCAGGGCAGTGGCGCCGGCCCCGTAGGCGGCCGGGTAGATGACGGCGAGCAGGGCGGCCGGCCGCGCGCTGAGCACGACGGCCAGGGCGGCGCCGAGGATCAAGGCGTAGCGCAAGGTCTGGCGCACGTACGCGGCCGTGGCCTCGCGATTCTCGGCGAAGGTGGTGCGCGATACGAGCGGGAAGACGACGAAGGTGACCACGAGCAGCGCCTGGTAGGGCAGAAGCGCCAGGTTGCGCACGGCTTCGTAGGCGCCGGCCAGCGCGTCGGCCGGGGCGCCGGGGAGCGCCGCGCCGGCAAAGCGCCGGAGCAGGAGCAGGTCGTAGTTGAGCGCCAGGTTGAGAAGCAGGGTGTAGAGCACGACGCCGCCCATGAAGGTCACGAGGCGCGGAGCCGGGAAGCGGTGCTCGCCTGGCCCCATGCCCACGGTGCGGCCGGCGACCAGCAGAATGATCACCGCCGCGGCGATGAAGCCCGCGAAGGCGCCGGCCACCCCGTGGCCGAGCATGCGGCCGAGTACGGCACCGGCGAGCAACAGGATGGTCTTGGCGGTGGAGAAGCCCACGTCGAAGCCGGCCTGGATGTGGAACTTGCGCAGGCCGTTGGCCGTGCCCACGAAGACGGCGTAGAAGGCGTAGACAAGCGGGATGGCGGCGACCAGGCGGAAGAGCGGGACGTGCTCGGGCGCCTTGACGAAGCTGGCGACAAGCGGCGCCGCCAGCACGAAGCCGAGCGCGACGGCGACGCCCAGCACCGCCTGCATCTTGAGGCCGGCACGCTGCACGGCGCCCGCGCGGGCGTCGTCCTCGGCGGTGAACTTGGACACCGACTGGATGGTCCCTTGCACCATGGTGTTGTTGACCGTGGAGATGGCGTTGTTCACCACCGAGAAGGTGCCGTACTCGGCCGGGCTGACCACGCGCGCCAGCAGCACGCGTTGCAGGAAGCCCGCGACCATGAAGAAGCCCTTGGCGAAGCCGATGAAGAGCGCGCCTCGACCGGCCTCCACGGCTCGGTCCGGCTGGCTGGCGGGGTTCGTGTTGTCCGTCACGGTCGCGCAGACTACTGCGGATCTTCGCCGGCTTGGTAGTGCTGTTGTGCCGAAGGCGAAGGGCCTGCGCTTCGCCTTCGAGCCGACCAGCCAGCAAGTCAGCGGCGATGCGCGCGGGTGCGGCGGCGAGTCCACAAGCGGCTGCGGCTATCTGCCGGCGCGGTTGCCACCCAGGTGGAACGGGTTCTTCGCCGCGGCGGGTCTCCTCGGGCTGGCAGCGATTCTGCGACGGCGAAGGCAGGGCCACCGGTAGGTCGCGGGCAAGCCAGAAGTCGCCGCGTGTCGCCAACGGGTAGGGGTGGGGTCGCCTCGCTCCAGGGTCGAGCGTGGCCGGCCGGGCGCAGAGGAGCTGTCACTCTGGCGAGCCAGGCTTGTCCCGCGCTCCGCGCAGCAAGTCTTCGAGGCGCGAGACCAAGTCGTTGGCTTGGCCGGCGGTCAATTCCAGCGTGGCGTGCAGGTGCGGGCCGCGGGGAGAAAGCCGCAGGACTTCCAAGTAGGGAGACAGACCTTGCGCGAGCATGTCGGGGTGGCGCTTGGCCGAGTTCACGTAGGCGCCTAGCCGATGCGCCACGCTGGCGCTATCGACGTCGTTCGATAGCTCGGCCACGGCCTCGGCGCGCAGGCCGCCGTCGCACGCGATGAAGGCCGACAGGCGCGCCAGGGACGCGACGTCGGGGAAGCGGGCGTCGCCGGCCATCTTGCGGCGGAGGCTCGTCGGCACGATGGCGGCAAGCCAGAGAGGATGGTTGCTCGCCGCGCGCTCGCACAGCCGGCGCAGTTCGGGATCCCCGGCGGCGCTGCGGCCAGGGTGGCCGGCGGTGGCCAGCCCGGCAACCTGGTCAGCCCAGGCCCCCTGCGCGATGACGATGCGGCTCGCGCGGTGGACGAAGACCCTGGGGCTTGCCCCGGGCCGCCGACGCAGCCAGGTCGCGATACGCGTCTCGTCGACGCGGCCGGTTTCCACGACGACGACGCAGCGGTCGTCGTCCCGACGTTCCCCCGGCACGGCGACGACGACGTGCCGCACCTGCTCGGGCAGGTCGAGGCCCGTGCCCTTGGCGAAGCCAGCGAAGAGGTACGCGGCCTGCGTAATGGGCCCGGCCACGAGGCGCTGCCCGAGTGGCGATGCCCGCAGCTGGTCGAGGTCGAGCCCGAGCACGAGGCGCGCCTCGGCCGGCACCAGGGCCAGGCTGGCCAGCAGTCTTCCGAGCGCAGGCGCGTGGCGCGTTTCTGCGGATTCCCCGGCGCCGCGGCGACAGCCCGCAAGCCCCGCCAGCACGAGCAGTGCGATGACGGCGGTCGTTCGGGGGCAAAGAAGGCGGCGTCTTGGCAAGTAGCAACTCGCGATGAAATCGCGCAATGTTATCCCGTACACGATGGCTTGGTCACGGATGACCTTCAAGGGACAACCGGTCTGGGTGCGAACCGGCGACGACGGCCGTCCCGTGCTCGGCCCCGACGGCCGCGCAGAGATGAAATATCGCGAAAGCGACGCGCGCACGTACCGCCCGTCGCCGCACAACCTGGGGGAGGATGTGCCAGCGCCGGCCGCTCCGTGCCCCGCGGTGTCGGGCGAGCGCCCAGGACCGGCCGAGCCCGCTTTGTCAACTGCGGCCGCCGAGACCGTGCACGTGTGGACCGACGGCGCCTGTTCCGGCAATCCGGGTCCGATGGGCATCGGCATCGTGGTGGTGGCCGGCGAGAAACGACAAGAGCACGGCGAATACTTGGGCGTGGGCACGAACAACATCGCCGAGCTCACGGCGATTCGCCGCGGTCTCGAGATCGCGGACGGGCTCGCCCCGGGCCGCGGCCGGCCCGTCTGCGTGTACAGCGATTCGAGCTATGCCATCGGGCTGCTCGCCCAGGGTTGGAAGGCCAAGGCGAACCAGGCGCTCGTCGCGGAGTTGCGGGAGTTCCTGCGCGGCTTCCGCCGTCTGCGCATGGTGAAGGTGGAGGGCCACGCCGGCCTGCCCGAGAACGAGCGCTGCGATCTGCTAGCTCGTCAGGCCATCGCCTGCAATCGCTCGTTGTAGGACCTTCCTTACTGGCCTTTGAGCTGATCGAGCTTTCTCTCGATGATGGGGCGGTCGCTGGCCTTGGGCGCGGCCCTGAGATAGAGCTTGAGGTGTCGGATGGCCTCCCGCGTTTTGCCCGCCTGGGCGTAGGCCAGGCCAAGGCCGCGGTGGTTGGCCGGGTCTTTCGGATTCAACCGGAGCGCCTGACTAAACTCCGCGATGGCTTCCGTCGTATTGCCCGTGAAGAGCTTGGCGTTGCCGCGCTGGTAGGCCTCGCTGGCGCGCCGGTAGTCCTCCTCCGACGGTTTGCCGCCACTTGCTTTTGGCTCGGGCGCGATACTCGGTGGTCCGGCCTTGGGCTTCTCGGACGCCAGCGGCCTCTCGGCGGGCGGTTTGGCGGCACGGACTGGCCTTTCGGCCGCTGCCGGCTTCTCGGCTGGGGCCGGCTTCTCCGCGGCGGCGGGCGCAGCCGCCGGGGGCGCGAGCGCCGCTGCCGCGGGCTCCTCGCTCGGCGCCGATGTGGGTTCGACGAGGGGCTTGGCTTTGGCGGCGGGTTTCTCCCCTCCATCGCCGCCGCCGCCGCGCAAGAGCACGAAGGCAATCACCGCGGCGCCACACGCGAGCAAGACCAGGAAAACGACGAGCCCCGTCTTGCTCGAAGCCGGCTTGGCAAGCTCGGCATCGTCGTCTGCCCCAGCTCGCTTGCCGGCCAGGCCAGACTTCGGTTTGTAGATTTTCCTGGGCGCTTGCTTGCCCTTGTATTTGGACCTCGTCGGGGTGGGGCGGGAGACAGGCTCTTCCGGCGGCTCGGATTGCTCCGCCTCTTCGCTCGCCGCAGTCGTGTCCGATTGGGCACTCGAATTCTCCGCATCTGCCAAAGGCGCGGCCGGGTGGATGCCGGATTCGAACATGACCGTGGGCGCCGGCGGGTTGGGCTTGCTGGCCGGCGAACCGAGGGGAGCCGGCTCCGGGGCGGAGGCTTCGGAGACATCCACCTCGATGTCGCCGGCTTCGGGCGCTGGCGCGGCAGGGTAGCTCGGAGCCGGTCTCGCGGCCGGGGCAGGCTCGGCGACGGCGTTGCGATTCAGCGTTGGGGCGTCGGCCAGCGCATCCTTGGCCGCTGATGGAGCGGGCGGCGGGGCGGCCGGCGGCGGGGCCGGGGAGACGGGTTGTGGCACGGCGCGGGGAAGCGGTTGGGGCGCCGGCGCGGGGGGCGCCGGAGTCCGACCAGGAATCGGCACGCCGGCTCCCCAGAGAATGGTCTTGGCTGCGGCCTTGGGCGCCGGGGCCGGAACGGGCTGCGGTGGTTGCGGTGCGGAAGGCCCGGGTGCCGCAGCGCCGGGCGCGACCGGCTTGCCGCAGTACGGGCACTTGGCGTTGGGCTCGTTCGAGCCGGACCAGTTCTGCGGCAGAGACAGGCGGCAATTCGGGCACTTCGCTGGAGTCATTGCTTCCTCGTTGCCGGCGGCGGATACGGGGACGGGGACGGCCGGGTGGTCGCGGGCGGGTAGGCAGCAGGAGGAGGCGCGGCAGCCGGCGGCGGATAGGCGGCCGGAGGTGGAGCGGCCGGCGGCGGCTGGGCGGCAGCGGGCCGGGTGGCTGCCGGCGGATAGGCGGCAGGCACGGTCCCGGTCGCGGGCGGCTGGCTACCCGCGGGTGGCGGATAGGCCGCGGGCGGTGGGGCGGCAGCGGGCGGCGGATAGGCGGCCGGAGGTGGAGCGGCGGCCGGCTGCTGCGCCGATGGCGCACCCGGGGCGGTCGGGCGCGGCGAGTAGGCTGCCTGTCCTGTCTGGGCCGTGCCGGGGGCAGGGCTCGGTGGGCGCCCGCCAGTGCCGGGCGGCATGGTCGTTGGGGTAGCCGCCGGTCCACTCGGCTCGGCCGGGGGTGCCGTTGTCGCGGGCGTCGCCGGTGCCACCTGGCTGGCAATGGCAGTGGCGATGAGCTTGTCCAGATCCTCGCTCTTGATCGGGCGCTGGTAGGTTTCCTCGGCCTGGCCCGCCACCCCGAGCTTGTCCCGGTCGAACAAGATGACCTGAATCTTGGTGCTGGCTTTGCCTCTCTTCTTCTTGCCCTTGCCCTTGCCCTTAGGGACGATCTTCTCGACTTGGGCCCAAAGCAGGCGGTCGGCTTCGACCAGCCGGGCGATGCGCAGATAGCAGCCGTCGGTGGGCTCGGCGCACTCCGCCTGCACCTGCGCGATTTCCATGCTGACCGTGGCCATGGTCGCGTCCTCGGCGCCGGCCAGCTTGACCTGGCCGAGCTTGGTGTTGAGCTCTTCCGCCATTTCGGGTAGCGCCAGCTTGTCGACCGGGAGGACGACTAGCCGCGCCAGCTCGGGAGGTGGCGGTGGCGGTGGCGGTGGCGGCAGCGGCGGGGGGGGCCTGACCATAACCGGCTGAGGCGCCGGTTTCTTGTGCGCGCAGCCCAGGGAGGCGGCTGCAAGGACCAGAGAGGCGAGCAGGACGCGGGAGTTGGATAGATAGGCCATGGCACGGCATTTATACCTCATTGCAGAAAAGCGGGAATGGGGATGCGACGGTTCTTTTCCGGCAAGGGGGCCAAAGACGCGCTGCTGGGCAGTGCGTCGGCGGGTGCTTCTGCCCTTCGGTTCTACGAATTTGAACTATCCTTGGTGGTTGGCACCACTACGCGGGTCAAGCAGAACCTTGTCCGCGTTTTTTGCAAGGAGGACAGCATGCACGCACGATTCTGGCTTGCGCAGCGATCCTACGGCTCTCTTGTTGCCTTGGGGTTCGTGGCGTGCCTGGCCGGCTGCGATTCCTCGACACCTATGCAGGAAAGCACAGACGGCAGCACGCCTGGCAGCGGCGGAGCCAGCTCGACGGGTGGCTCGGCGTCGTCGGGTGGCGCCCGAAGCGGGGGCGCTGGCGGGAGCGCGGGGAGCGGGGGCATGCAGAACGGTGGGGCGGGGGGCGCAGGGGGCGGCGCCAGCGGCGAGCCGGACGCGGCCGCCGGCAGGGGGGGCGCGTCCGGCGCCGGCGGCACGGCCAGCGCGGGCGGCGTCCGCGGCACCGGCGGCTCCGGCAGCGGCGGCACGGCCCGGGGGGGCAGCGGCGGCAAGGCAGCGGACGCGCGGCCGGACGGGCGAGCCGACGGGCCTTCCGATTCTCCGAGCGGCACGGGCGGCGTGGCCGGCTCGGGCGGCGTCTTGAGGACGGGCGGGGCCGGCGGCGGCGGTGGCGCGCAGGGCAGCGGGGGTGCCTCCGGAACGGGAGGGAGCACGACGCCGCCGGTGACGGGCCACTTTCAGATGGAGGACCTCGACCGCGGGGTCGTGGCGGTGAAGGTTTCGTCCGGCGTTTACGTGGGCTGGCGCATGTTTGGCTACGAGTACGACAAGGCCAATCCCGGCAACGTCTCGTACAACGTCTATCGCGGCGACGCCAAGATCGCGACGGTCACCGACAGCACCAACTACCTCGACGCGAGCGGCACTTCCAGTTCGACCTACGCGGTCAGCGCGGTCATCGGCGGCAGCGAGGGCGCGCAATCGCCGCAGGCCAAGGTGTGGGCGCAGAACTACCTGCGCATCGCGCTCTCGCCGCCCGGGTCGAGCTACGAGGCCAACGACGGCAGCCCGGGCGATCTCGACGGCGACGGGCAGTACGAGATCGTGCTCAAGTGGCAGCCGGGCAATGCCCAGGACAACTCGAATTCCGGGGTGACCGACAACACCTATCTCGACGGCATCAAGCTGGACGGCACGCGCATGTGGCGCATCGACCTGGGGCCCAACATCCGCTCCGGCGCGCACTACACGCAGCACGCCGTGTACGACTTCGACGGCGACGGCAAGGCCGAGGTGGCGGTGAAGACGGCGCCCGGGACCAAGGACGGCACGGGGCAGTTCCTCGGCAAGGGGCCGGCGGCCAATGACAACGACAGCCAAGTCTATCGCAATTCGAGCGGGTACATCCTGAGCGGGCCGGAGTACCTCACGGTCTTCGACGGGGCGACCGGCAAGGAGCTGGCCACGGTGGACTTTCCGGTGCCGCGCGGGACCGTGTCGTCCTGGGGGGACGACTACGGCAACCGTGTCGATCGCTTCAACGGCGGCGTGGCCTTCGTCAGCGACACGGGCAGCGGCAAGACCGCCACCGGCCGGCCGAGCATCATCATGCAGCGTGGGTACTACACGCGTCTGACCGTGTCGGCCCTCAACTGGCGCGACGGCGCCTTGACCAAGGTC